>CALMGC010000001.1 GCA_937863505.1 uncultured Sphingomonadales bacterium
GTGTCCCCGCCGCCGCATCCGCGACGCGCTTGCGCCAGACCTCGGCATAGTTGCCGTTGACATGATCTTCGCGCCTTCCCGGACAAGCCGCCGCTCATGCCCAGCTTTCCCCGCCAGCGGCTCGGGGCGTGTGCGCCGCCCAGGCAGCACCCGCGCGAGGCCGCCATCCTTCTCGATAAACTGGTGCTCGAGCGCCGCGAGCACGCGCAGCGCAATCAGCTGCGCGAGCAGCGCGTGAGTGGTGACAATGCTCGTAGTTGATCCCGTGGAGCGAGAGCACATGCGTGATCATCGGATCTACCTCGATTTTGTCCTCCATGTACCAGTCGACGATGCATTGCACGTCCGTTCGCCCCTTTGCGCCACCGAACGCGGTGCCGCGCCAGTTCCTCCCCGTCACGAGCTGGAACGGCGGCGTGCTGATCTCGCGTCCCGCTTCCGCGACGCCGATGAACCAATCGACGGAAGCTCCGCGACGGTTAAATCCTAGCAGTCACCGTTATTGAGTTCGCGGAGGAAAGGGTGGCCAAGGGGTTGAGAGTCGCCGGATGCTGCCTCATGGGTGATGCGCTGTTCGTCGACACGGTCGGGATGAACGCCAGCACGCCGATCGACGGCTTGCGTGATCCGCACAGCGACAAGCTTAACATGAGATGGAGCATGCATCGGGTCGACCCGGACAAGCTGCACGTGCACTTCACGCCTTGTGACTACGAGGCATTCACGGAGCCGGTGACAACCACTAACATCTTCGAGCGCAAGACGACGCGCGAATGGGAGGTGCTCGACGATGCCTCATGCTTCGAGAACGCGAGCAGCTTTTCGGACAAGATGCCCGAACCGGGCTTCATCAAGTTCTGAGCGTTCGCGATCGCATGGATATTATGTAACCGGCTGAAGAGTACCGGGCAGACGGATGGTTGGAGACGCCACTTGGGTCGCGTTGCCGGGGCAGGCTATGCTGCGCACCGGTTGAAAAGGCCTCAGGCGATGGCGGCGTCCGCTGCGGCGAAGCGGGCGGCTGCGGCGGCGTCGACCTTGATGTCGTCCACGCCCGCGATCCGCGGTCGTCCCTTGGCCAGGGCGCGGTAGAACTCGCCTTTCGACACCGGGGCGATGTCGGCGATCATTGTCCAGCGGTCGCCGCCGTCGCGGCTCTCGTAGACTTGGCCGTCCGTATCGGCGGCGAACAGATCGAACCCGTTCTCGTGCGTGTTGATCGATAGCGCGCTGAACAACGAACGCTGTCCGTCGGGCAGTCCGCCGAGCAACCGCTCCCAGGTCCGCCCGCCGTCGCGGCTGCGCGCGATCTTTCCCTGCGCGCGTCGTTTGCGGTACCAGGTCGGCGGCCAGCCCACCCCTACCGCCATGAACAGCAGATCGGGCCGATCGGGGTGGAGGACCAGTCCGTCGGGATACTCCATTTCGGTAAGCGACGGATCCCGTGTCCAGGTCAGCCCGCCGTCCTCGGTGCGGATAAGCCCTACCAGGCCGACGGCGGCGATCATCCGATCGGGTGAGCGCGGGTCGATCAGCAGCCGGTGCATGTCGCATTCGACGGGATCGGGGTCGACCTTGAGGTCACGGAACGACCGTCCACCATCCTCCGACATGAGCAGCGCGCCTACCTCGATACCGACAAACAGCCGGTCGCGGTCGATCACGATCTCCTTTACGTGCCCCAGCCGCGGCGGTGGCGGAAAGAACCATTGCGGGAAGCTTTCCACCTCGCGCAGGGCCGGCAGCTCCGCCCAGCTCAGGCCATCATCGCGGCTGATCATCAGATGCGCGGGCATCGACCCCACCAGTGCAACGTCCTCGCCGCCGATCACGCCTGCGCGCGCGGACCACAGGTCGAACTGCGGCAAACCCCGGTTCGACCAGTCCCAGCTCGCGCCGCCGTCAGTGCTGCGCGCGACGCCCAGCCCGTGAGTGGCGGCGAGCAACGTACCGGATGAAAGTTGGGCGACCGCACTGACGGACGAGCCTTCCAGCGCCCGCTCAGCTTCGCGCCAAGCTTTCTCCTCGCGTTCCAGCACAAAGACGCCATCGACGGTGCCCACGACCAGGCGATCCGTTCGCGCGCCGCGGACAATGCTGGCGCCGCCGTTCGAGAGGGTGACAAGGGGTGACATGACAGTACCTCCGGGCGCTGGTCAGGGAGCGTCGAAGCTGGCGATCGCACGGGCGGCGGTGTTGGGCGCGAACCAGTCCCGGACCAGCGCCTCGTGGCGCTCGCTGTTCAGGTAAGCGCGCAAGTCGTCGAAGCTGGCGAACTCCATGGTCATCGCGTGCGAGAAGCTGCCGTCGCGCTCGCTCGCGTTTTCGCCGAGGCCGAAGCGCTGCATCGCCGGGTAATGGTCGGGGAGTTCCGCAAGCCTGTCGAGCACCGTCCGGGTAAGAACGGGACCGGTGTCGGGCCGGAACCGGAAAAGCACCATGTGCCTGATCGTCACCCGCGCCTAGCTCACCAACGCCTTGCCGCTAGGCTGGCAGAAATTACGGGCTGTTGCTATCGTCTTTCCACTGGCTCCAACGGGTGCAGGAGAAAGGCGCATGTCCGACACGGTTTCCCGGCACGACGATGTCGCGCGCCACGCGGTTCGCCCCGATCTCCGGGGTACGCTGATCGAGGGCGAGCGCGTCACCCTCGCGCGATGGGTGATCGAGGCGGGCCGACCCGCCACGCGGCTCCACCAACACGATGTCCACGAGCAGTTCACGATCGTGATCTCGGGCGCGGTGGAAACCGTGGTCGGCGAGGAGCGGCTCCGTCTCGACGCCGGCGATGTATGCCGGATCAAGCCGGGCGTGGTACATGGCGAAACCGTCGCGCTCGACGGCGTGGACGCGGTTCTCATGGACGTGTTCGAGCCCACGCGGGACGATTACCTGAGCGCCGCGCGAGCGCACGAGCACGCCGCTTGAGCTTGGCGGAGGGTTTCAGGGAGCGCGTGAGGCTCGGTGAACGGTTGCTCGGCACGTTCCTGAAGACCCTTGGCGTCCACGCGACGGAAATCTTGGCCGGGGGCTTCGACTTTCTCGTGATTGACCGGGAGCATGGGCCGTTCGACAGCACGGCGCTGGACACGATGGCGTTTTGCAGCGCGGGCGAGCGGCATGATGAACCTTGTGCGTGTGGCGGACGCCTCCCCTCCGCGGCTCGCCGGCATTCTGGACGTGGGTTTCGCGGGCGTGATAATTTCCCACATGGTGCCGGCAATGGTCGCGCTCGCCGTGGCTCGGGCCTGTCGTCATCGCGATGGCGCCCGCGGCTCACGAACTCCTACCGCGCGGGGCAGCTAGGTGGTCGAGGCGGAGCCGGGATCGGTGATGCGGATTCCGCCGGACGTGATGCGCTACGCCGAGCCGATCGGCGACGAGGTGGCCCTCAACCTCGATGTCTTCTCGCCCATCCGCCCGGACTATCGTCATCTCGTGACCTACCAAGACGCCGAGTTCGCGCAACAGCCGGTGGGGCCTGCTCCGGGATGACCGGCGAGTCGCGGGTGTTCCGGTCGCTCACGGCACCGGGCTAGCTACGCCCGGCTCGGCCACCGCCTTCCGTCGCCGATTGTTGACTCGGGCCGACGTGGTAGATGGTCGTGCGCTCGCCGTGACGAGCGGCAATCGAGTGCTGGGTATGACGGAAGCGATCCGGTCGGTTCAACGTGCGCTCATGCTGCTGCGCCTGATGAACAAGCGTGACACCTGGATGCTCAAGCAGGTCGCCGAGGAGAGCGGGTTGGCCAAGGCGACGGCGTTCAGGCTGCTGCAGACGCTGCACGAGGAGGGCTATGTGCACCTGTCGCCCAAACGGCCCGGCGTATACCGGCTTTCCAGCACGGTGCGCGAACTCGGCGCCGGCCTTACCAGTTTCACCCTTTACGCCGACTTGGCCGAACCCATCGTCATCTCCACCACGCGGAGCACGGGATGGCCGGTGTCGTTCGCGATGCCGTCGGCGCCGTTCATGCGGATCGTGTCGTGTGGCATGCCCTTCAGCCCCGAACATTCCGCCAAGCCGACCAGCGTCGGCCGCGAGCATTGGATGTTCAGCTCGGCGGTCGGCGCGGCCTATCTGTCGCGCTGCACGCAGAGCGAGGTCGAGGCCAGCCTGCGGGCGGCGCTGTCGGTGAATCGCTTGGACGGGGCAATGGCGCTGCCGACGATCGAGGCGTTGCTGGCGACCCTCTCCACCGTCAGGATGGCCGGATATTCGCTGCGCATCGCGAACGGTGCGGACGTCAACTCGGCGATGGCCGTGCCGGTCGTCCGTGACGAGGAGGTCATCGGCGCGATCGCCTGTTCGACCTTTCCTCGTTCGCTGTCGCAGGATTTCGTGCGGCGGCTGTTGCCGACGCTGACAGACGCCGCCGCCGTGATCGCGCGGGCGTGCAGCGACGGGGCCGTGGACGCCGGGGGCCATCCGCTTGGCGACGCCGCCTTCCCGGCGGGCGATGCAGGGAGGGGATGATGCCCGCAAGCCTTCGGGATCGGATAGCCGCGCGCGAGCCGCTGATCGGCAGTTCGTCAAAAGCCCCGGTCCGCAGATCGTCGAGATCGCGGCGCTCTCCGGACTGGACTTCGTCCTGCTGGACGCCGAGCACGCGCCCTATTCGGCCGGCGACGTCGATCGCGCGGTGCTCGCCGGTCGCGCGGCGAACATTTCCGTGCTCGTGCGCGTGCCGAGCCATGTCGGCCCGTGGATTCAGCAGGTGCTGGACTGCGGCGCCGACGGGATCGTGGTGCCCCATGTCGAGTCGGTCGCGGTCGCCGAGGCCGTGGTTCGCGCCGCGCGGTTTGCGGGCGGTGG
>CALMGC010000002.1 GCA_937863505.1 uncultured Sphingomonadales bacterium
TCGCGCCGGGCGATGGTGATGCGGTTCTCCGTCCCCTCCAGCTGCGACATCAGCGTGGAATAATTGCCCTGCGACCTGAGCTCGGGATACGCTTCTTGGAAACGCTGGAGCGACACGCCGAGCGCGCCCTGCGCGGCGGCATATTGATTGACCTTCGCAGGGTCGGTGAGCTGGTCCGCCGAGACCTTGATCGAATTGGCGCTGGCGCGCGCCTGCGTCACCTGCACCAATATGTCCTTCTCCTGCGCGCCCGCCGCCTTCACCGTCGAGACGAGGTTGGGGATCAGGTCGGCGCGGCGCTGATACTCGTTCTGGACGTCCGCCCAGCGCGCCTTGGCATTCTCCTCGGCTGTGGGCACGCTGTTTACGCCGCAGCCCGAGAGCGCGACGGCGGCGACGACGGGAACGAGAACGGGACGGAACGACATCGGCACCCTCCTTGGTGTGCCGGCGCTATAGGCCGGCGAGCCCGCTTGGCGAACCCCCTTTCGGTGGTTACGCTTGCGTCGGAAACAACTGGGGGAGCGGGCATGATCAAGGAGTTCAAGACCTTCATCGCGCGCGGCAACGTGCTCGATCTCGCGGTGGCGGTGATCATCGGCGCGGCGTTCGGGCGCATCGTTTCGTCGCTGACCGACGACATCATCATGCCCGTCATCGGACGCATCACCGGCGGGCTCGACTTTTCCGGCTATTACGTATTGCTCGGCAGCGTCCCCGCGAAATACACCGGCTCGCTCTCCGACTATGCCGCGCTCAAGAGGGCAGGCGTGCCGCTGCTCGGCTATGGCGCGTTCGTGACGCAGGCGGTGAACTTCCTCATCGTCGCTTTCATCATTTTCCTGGTCGTGCGCGCGGTGAACAGGTTCATGCCCAAGGCGGAAGCGCCGGTCGCGACCGAGCCCGCCGACGTGACGCTGCTGCGCGAGATCAGGGACGACCTGCGCGGGCGGTCGAGGTAGAAGGGTGCCTCACGCGAAGACGCCAAAAGGGCAGGTTTGCGGCAGCAACTCATCTAAACAGGCCGCCGTGGGCGTTAGAGAGCCGCTTTACGGCGGACCTCTTGGCGCTCTTCGCAACTTTGCGTGAGCCCGTCTTATTTCTTCAACCTAGGCCGCCACCAGATCTTCCGCCGTCGCGTCGGCGAGGCTGGTGCCGTCGAGGATTCGCGCGGTCTCGTCGCGCACCCGCATCATCGCGTGGCGGATCGCGCAATCGGCCTCACTCTTGCAGTCGAGACAGCGCTTGTAGGCGGTGCGGCTGACGCAGGGGACGAGCGCGAGCGGCCCCTCGATCACGCGGATGATCTCGCCCAGCGAAATAAGGTGCGTGGGCCGCGACAGCCGATAGCCGCCCGCCTTGCCGCGGAAGCTGTGGAGCAGCCCCGCCTCGCGCAGGTCGGCGAGGATCAGCTCGAGGAATTTGCGCGGGACATTCGCCCCCGCTGCGATGCGGGTCATCGAGGTCGGTGCCGCGGACGGGGGCGCGTCGGCGAGGAACAGCATCGCACGAAGTGCGTATCGGGAACGCTGGGTCAACATGGTGACACTTCATTGGACGTGATTTATGGCAAGCGGAAGGCCGGTGATTGCATCGCTGGCCCGGGCACCGTATATACGTGGGTGCCGGGGCAACCCGGCTATGGCGATAAAGGATTGCGTATAATAGGCGCAGCGGACCCGGGGGCAGTACCCGGCGGCTCCACCACGTGAGCTGAGGCGCTCGGCGCCACGCTTCAGGGAATCCATCAAAGTGGTACTTTGATGGGATTCTCTGGCGTGGTGACGTAGCCTCAGCCTAGGTGATGGGGCCGAACCAGGATCGACGTGTGTTGAACGGCGTAGTCTTTCGCTCGGAATGGGACCACCGCGACGGCCCATACACAAGTGCCAACGATAACGAAGCACTCGCGATTGCCGCGTAACTGATTCCCTCACGGGATAGGTTACACGAACAAAAGCGCGGTCGGGCGCACCGGGCAACAGAAGCGTTACGGCGGCCGCCGGGGGGGCCGAGCAACAGAACCCCCCGGACCCACGAGGCAGGACGATAAGCGTTGCTTAGCGGCCGGTCAGCCGAGTGGCGGCCGATGCGCGGGCGAGCGGCCTTGCCGCCGGACCGACACGGTCGACGTCACGGCGCGGCTTCGCCGCGACGCCCCTCAGGCTCCCCGGTACACAAGCCGGTAAAGGCGATGCTCACTCCGTCCGTCATACCGGATGGTGAGACGCAGGCTGTTACCTGCCCTTGGAGTTATCAACGAACGGGACCTCTGAGCACATCAGCGGGAACGCGCGTCGTTCAACTCGATATCGTACCCGTCGGGATCACGGATGAAAATCTGGGTTACGCCATCGGGTCGCTTCTGCATCTGATGACCTCCGGACATGTCGGCCCAGGCGACACTCATGCGATCGAGCCGCGCCACCATCGCCTTCAGATCGGGACAGGCGAGCGCGAAATGATCCCATTTGTTATGTTCTGATTTGGCCCGGCCATGCGCCACGATGTGCAACAGATAGCCGTTTCCGAACGCGACCCATCTGGCCTCGGACTTTGGGAACGGTGCCGGGACCTCCTTCAAACCAAGCACTGTCGTGTAAAAGCGGATGCTCTTGTCCAAGTCGCTGGCCTGAATGCCGACATGGTCGAGCGCCGGAACCGCCCCCTCCTGTGCCGTGGCGCAGACAGGGCGCAAAATGCCGATCGCGAGAAGAGCCCCTACAATTGTCCCGATCCGGCGCATTGCGTTTCCCCGTCAAAGGCGAACGACTCGGCTGCACGGTCGGTCGCGCCCAACCGCACCGCCTCACTACCCTCCCCGTCGTCGCCCCGCTATACTTCTCCGTAAACGCAATCCAGAGAGTACCTCATGGCCACCCTCGCCCAGATCGACCCCGCCCCCCGTTACGCGCCCGGCGAGTGGGAAGCGCGCGTCGACCTCGCCGCCGTCTATCGCCTCGTCGCGCTCTACGGGTGGGACGATCTCATCTTCACGCATCTGTCCGCGCGCGTGCCCGGGCCCGAGCATCACTTCCTCATCAACCCGTACGACATGATGTTCGAGGAGATCACCGCCTCGTCGCTGGTCAAGATCGACGTCGAGGGCAACCCGGTCGGGGCGAGCGAGCACCCGGTCAACCCGGCGGGCTTCACCATCCACAGCGCGATCCACATGGCGCGCGAGGATGCGGCGGCGGTGATGCACCTCCACACGCCCTATGGCCAGGCGGTGAGCGCGATGG
>CALMGC010000003.1 GCA_937863505.1 uncultured Sphingomonadales bacterium
ACCGCCGCCGCGCCGCCGCTCAGCCGCGGGCAGACGCTCGACGTGCGGCTGGTGCTCGGCGCGGACCGGCCCGCCACCGTCGCGCCCGCGGGCGGCTGGCTCGACGCAGGGGGGACCACCGCGTTCGTGATGACGAGCGCGGGCCGGGCGCAACGCCGTGCGGTCACCACCGGGCGCCGCAACCCCGACCAGGTGGAGGTGCTGTCGGGGCTCGCCCCCGGCGAGCGGATCGTCACCACCCCCGTCGCCACCTACGCCGCCCACCAGACCCTGATTCTCCGATAGGAACCCCCATGATCCAGCTTCAGGATATCAGCCGCACCTATGCCTCCGACGAGGTGCAGACCACCGCGCTCGGCGGCATCGACCTCCTGATCGAGCCGGGCGAGTTCGTCGCCGTGATGGGTCCGTCGGGCTGCGGCAAGTCGACCTTGCTCAACGTGCTCGGCACCATCGACCGGCCGACCGGCGGGCGCTACCTGTTCGAGGGCGAGGACATCGCCCGCGCGCCCGAGCCCGCGCTCGCGCGCCTGCGCCGCGACCGGCTCGGCTTCGTGTTCCAGAGCTTCAACCTCATCGACGAGCTGACCGTTGCGGAGAACATTGCGCTCGGGCTCGCTTATCGCGCGATGCCGGGGCGGGACAAGCGCGCGCGGGTGGACGAGGCGATGGACCGGGTCGGCATCGCGCACCGCCGGGCGCACTACCCGCATCAGCTGTCGGGCGGGCAGCAGCAGCGCGCGGCGGTCGCGCGCGCGATCGTCGGCGACCCCCGGCTTATCCTCGCGGACGAGCCGACCGGCAACCTCGACAGCGAGAACGGCGCGCAGATCATGGAGATGCTCTCCCGCCTCAACGCTGACGGCGCGACCATCGTCATGGTGACGCACAGCCCCGCGCACGCCGACGCCGCCAAGCGCGTGGTCCACATGCTCGACGGCCGCGTGCTGTCCTCGACCCGGCTCGCCTCGTGACCGGCGCGCTCACCAGCCTGTACCGGTCGCTGGCGCATCACCGGCTGTTCGCCCTGCTCAATATCGGCGGGCTGGCGCTCGGGATCGCGGCCTTCGTGCTCCTGGGGCTGTTCGTCCGCTGGGAGACGGATTTCGACCGGCACCTGCCCGGGTGGGACAAGGTCTGGGTGGTGCAGGAGAGATACTCGCTGCCCGGCTATCCCGACACGTGGAACACTTACTCGATGCAGGGCGAGCTCGACCAGCTGCGCGGCGACTTCCCCGATTTGGCGGGCACGCGCTTCTATCAGGACGCGGTGGTGGTGCCGCAGAATGTCGGCGAGTTCTACGAGGACTTCGCGGCGGTCGACGGCGACTTCTTCTCGATCATGCGATATCCCGTCGTCGCGGGCGACCCGGCGCGCACGATCGCCACGCCCGACGGGCTGGTGATCACGCAGAAGATCGCGCGCAAGTTCTTCGGCTCCTCGCCCGCGATCGGGCGCGTGCTTCCCTTGCGCGACGGGAAGAAGACCTACCTCTACCGCGTCGGCGCGGTGCTGGCCGACATGCGCGCCGACGAGACGTTCACCGCGCAGATGTTCGGCCGCTTCACGCGCGAGCGGTTCGGCCAGCCTTTCTACTCGCACTGGGGCAGCACCAGCCTGACGACACTGTTGCAGTTCCCCAACGTCGCCGCCGCCGACGCCTTCGCCGCGCGGCTGCCCGGCTTCCTCGATCGTCACGCCTATTCGGGCGACGGCATCCGGCGGGGGACCTACGAGCAGTCGCTCGCCCCGCTCGCGTCGATGCGGCTGGCCGACCAGAGCGACCGGGCGGTGATCGCCACGCTGGGCGTGGTCGGGCTGCTGACGCTGGGGATCGCGGTGGTGAACTACATCAACCTCGCCACGGCGCGGGCGGGCCTGCGCGCGCGTGAGGTGGCCATGCGCAAGGTGCTGGGCGGCACCCGCCGCGCGCTGGTCGCGCAGTTCCTGGGCGAGGCGGTGGCGACGGTCGCGCTCTCCGCGCTGGCGGGGCTGGCGCTCGCGGAGCTGGCTCTGCCCGTCATCAACCTGCTCGGCGACACCAAGCTGAAGCTGCACTACATCGGCGAGGACGGCGTGATCGCGCCGCTGATGCTGATGGTGCTGGTCGTCGGCGTGGTCGCCGGCATCTACCCGGCGCTGGTGCTGTCGCGGTATCAGCCCGCCGCCGTGCTCGCCTCCGCGCGTGCGCCGGGGGGCGGACGCGCGGGCGCGCGGCTGCGTCAGGCGCTGGTCGTGTTTCAGTTCGCGATCGCGATCGCCTTTGCGATCGGGACGGCGGTGATGGTGACGGAGACCGCGCACCTGCGCGCCGCCGACCTAGGCTTTCGCCGCGACGGGCTGCTGGTGGTGCAATCCTATGTCGACGAGGCGATCCAGCCCGCGCAGCGTGCCGCGTTGCTCGACGCGTTCGGGCGGATACCGGGCGTCACCGGCGTGACCGTCGCGCAGAACTCGCCCGCCGCGCAGTATGAGACGAACACCGACCGTCTCTTCCGGCCCGAGACCCCCGCGCGCAGCTACAACGTGATGTTCGTGCCCACCGGCCCCGATTATTTCCGGGTGTACGGCGCGCCGCTGCTCGCCGGGCGATTGTTCGACCGCGCGCATGGCGAGGACGACCGCGCCGGGCTGACCCCCGCCGAGCGCGCCGTCAAGAGCGCCAACGCCATTCTGAACGTGGCCGCGGTGAAGGCGCTCGGCTTCGCCAGCCCCGCCGATGCGATCGGCAAGGCGATCCGCAACGGCGACCGCACCGATCGCGTGATCGGCGTCGTCGGCGACATGCGCTTCCGCTCCCCGCGCGACCCGATGATGCCGATGTTCTACACGTTCGACACCGGCGCGATCGAGGAGTCGCTGGTGACGATCCGCTATGCGGGGGCGGACGATGGGGCGATGCACGACGCGGCGCAAGCAGCGTGGCGGCGGGTCGTGCCAACCGTGCCGTTCCACGCCGTCACCGCCGCGCGCCAGCTGGACGAGGCCTATTACAAGGCGGACGCGTTCCGCGCGCGGCTGTTCACGATGGGCGCAGGGCTCGCCGTGCTGATCGGCTGTATCGGCCTTTACGGGCTCGCCGCGTTCGACACCGCGCGCCGGGTCAAGGAGATCGGCATCCGCAAGACGCTGGGCGCGTCCACCGGCGATGTGCTGAGGCTGTTGCTCGAACGGTTCATGCGCCCGGTGCTGGGCGCCAACCTCGTCGCCTGGCCGCTGGCGTGGGTGGCGATGCGGCGCTGGCTGGCGGGGTTCGACGACCGGATCGCGCTGTCGCCGCTGTTCTTCATCGCCGCGAGCGTGGTCGCCGCGCTCATCGCCGCGGGAACGGTGCTCGGCCAGTCGTGGCGCGTCGCCCGCGCCGAGCCCGCGCGTGCGCTGCGGCAGGAATAGCGGGGTGCTGCTCGCGATCTACCGCTCGCTGACGCGGCACCGGCTGTTCGCGGCGATCAACATCGGCGGGCTGGCGCTCGGGATCGCGACGTTCCTGGTGCTGTTCCTGTTCGTGCGGTTCGAGTGGGGGTTCGACCGCGGCTGGCCGGGCGCGGAGCGGTTGTGGGTGGTCCAGCGCACGTTGCAATTCACCGGCGCGCCCGAAGTGCCGATCCCGTCGCGGCCAGAGTTCCTGCCGCTGATGCGCGCGGACTTTCCCGACACGGTCGGCACCCGGCTGGCGGGTACGGACACGGCGGTGCGCGTCGGCGCGGGCAGCGCGACCGAACAGCTGGGGCTGGTCGACGCGAACTATTTCACGCTGTTCCCCGCGCGCGTGCTGGCGGGCGACCCCGCCGCCGCGCTTCGCACCCCCGACGGCGCGGTGGTGAGCGAGCGCGTCGCGCGCGTCTATCTGCGCCCGGGCGACGCGATCGGCCAGACGCTGTTGCTCGCGGTCGACGGCAAGCCGCGCCTGTACCGCGTCGCAGGGGTGATCGCCGACCCGCCGCGCGACACAACCTATCGCGCCGACCTTTTCGCGCGGCTCGACCCGGCGAACATCCCCGGCGGCGTCGGCGGGCACGGCCTCGTCACCTTTCTCCGCTTCGCCACGCCCGCGGCCGCGACGGCGCGTGTCGCGGCGCTGCCCGCGTTCGAGGCCCGTCACCCCGACCCGCACTTCACCGGCCCGCCGGGAAAGCTGAGGCTGACGGAGACGGTGGTCCCGCTCGCTTCCTTGCACCTTGACGAGCCGCGCGACCGCGCGGTGGTGGTGGCGATGGGCGCGGTGGGGGTGCTCGCACTGCTCGTGGCGGTGGTCAACTACGTCAATCTCGCGACCGCGCGCGCGGGGTTGCGCGCGCGCGAGGTGGCGATCCGCAAGGTGGCGGGCGCGGGGCGCTGGGCGCTGGTGGCGCAGTTCCTGGGC
>CALMGC010000004.1:0-2044 GCA_937863505.1 uncultured Sphingomonadales bacterium
GCCTACCCCTGCGTCGCCCAGCGCAGCGCGTCCGCATGTCGCGCCTCCGGCTCGCCGGACCAGCGACGGCAGCGGTAGACGAGCAACAACAGGTACCGCGCCCCCTGCGGCTCGCTCGCGAAGGTGAGCGGTTCGAGCGCGCGCGGGTTCACCGCGATGCCGAGCTCCTCATCCAGCTCGCGGGCGAGCGCCGCCTCGGGCGTCTCGCCCGGCTCAACTCGCCCGCCGGGGAACTCCCACAGTCTGGCCAGCGGCTTACCCGCCGGTCGCCGCTGCACCAGCACGCGCCCGTCTTCGCGGATCAGCACCGCCGCGACCACCGGCATCAGCGCCGTGTTGACCACCCGTTAACTCCACTCTCGTAATCTGGAACGCATGAGTGAACGCGCCCCGGTCCACAAGCGGCAACGACGCCCCTGGCGCGCCGTGCTGCGCGACAGCGACGCGGCGACCGCGATCGAATACGGGCTGGTCGTCGCGCTGATCGTGATCACCATGCTCGCGAGCCTGCAAGGCGTAGCCAACACCACCGTCGGGATGTGGAACAACGTCAGCACCAAGGTGCAGAACGCGCACTAAGCAGCGGCGCCGCGGCGCTGCGTCGGCCGGCGAACGCCACCAGCCGTTTCGTCCGACGATACGCGAGTTACTGGGCCGACGAGCACTCGATCCGAGATCTCGGCCACCGTTTAAGCCTTTCTCAACCCCCCGCGACTAGTGAGTCGCTTGCTGCTCCGGTGAACCCGGTTCAGCCGGGTGAATGAAGCTTCCAACCGGAGAACACGCATGCAGAAGATTCGTACCTTCGCGAAGAACTCGAAGGGCGCGACCGCGATCGAGTACGGCTTGATCGCCGCGCTGATCGCCATTGCCGCCATCACCGCGATGGGCAGCGTCGGCAACACGCTGAGCAACACCTTCAACAAGGTGAACACCAAGATGACCACGACCTGAGCTTAACCGCTCGGTTCGGCGAAGGGCGGTGCGGCTTCGGCCTGCGCCGCCCTTTTCTTTTGTGGTTCAGCCGCGACCCATGTTGAGGAACTTCTCCCGCCGTCCGCGCCGCAGATCATCGGGCGACTGATCGGCAAGTTCGTTCAACGCTCCCTCGATCGCGGTCGACAACGCGCCGATCGCGCCGGCGGGGTAGCGATGCGCGCCGCCCACCGGCTCGGGGATGATCGTGTCGATCACGCCCAGCGCCTTCAGATCCTGCGCGGTGACCTTCATCGCCTCTGCCGCGTCCGCCGCCCGGTCGGCGGTGCGCCACAAAATCGAGGCGCAGCCCTCGGGACTGATGACCGAATAGACCGCGTGCTCGAACATCAGCACGCGGTTCCCCGCCGCGAGCGCGACCGCGCCGCCCGAGCCGCCCTCGCCCACCACCGCCGCGACCATCGGCACCCCGAGCGCCAGCGCCGCCTCCGTCGAGCGCGCGATCGCCCCCGCCTGGCCGCGCTCCTCCGCCTCCATGCCCGGGAACGCGCCGGACGTGTCCACCAACGTCAACACCGGCAGCCCGAACCGGTCGGCGAGCCCCATCAGCCGGATGGCCTTGCGATAGCCCTCCGGCTTGCCCATGCCGAAATTGTGGCGGAGCCGGCTGGCGGTGTCGTCGCCCTTCTCATGCCCCAGCACCACGACGCGCCGCCCGCGGAAGCGCGCGAACCCGCCCAGGATCGCGCGATCGTCGCCGAACGCGCGGTCGCCCGCGAGCGGCACGAACTCGTCGAACAGCCCGGCGACATAGTCCTTGAAATGCGGGCGCTCGGGGTGGCGCGCGACCTGCGTCTTCTGCCACGGCGACAGCTTGGCGAAGGTGTCGCGGAGCAGCTTGTCCGACTTGGCCTGAAGCCGGTTGACCTCCGCGTCGATATCGACCGCGCCGTCCGCCGCCGTCTCGCGCAATTCGTCGATGCGCCCTTGCAGCTCCGCGATCGGCTTCTCGAAATCCAGGAATGTCGGCATGGGCGAGGCGGTTAGGCGGGGGTGGGACGGAGGTCAACGAGCGGGTGGCGCGTGTTGACGAGCTCGACCAACCGCG
>CALMGC010000004.1:2054-3960 GCA_937863505.1 uncultured Sphingomonadales bacterium
GCGTGTAGATCTCGGTGGTGGCGATATCGGCATGGCCAAGCATCAGCTGCAACGCGCGCAGGTCCGCGCCGCCCTCCAGCAGGTGCGTGGCGAACGCATGGCGCAGGACGTGCGGGCTGACCCGATCGGGCGGGATGCCCGCCTCCGCGGCGAGCGCGCGGACGAGCTGAAACAACCGCACACGCGACAGGTGCTTGGCGCCGGAGGGGAATAGCCACGCGCGATCGGGCGCGACATGCGCGCGCCACGCCGCCACCGCCGCGCGCGCGCGATCGGACAGCGGCACCAGCCGCTCGCGCCCGCCCTTGCCGCGCAGGATCAGGTACGGCCGGTCCGGCGCGATCGCATCGCGTGGCAGGCTGACGAGTTCGCTTGCGCGCAGGCCCGAGCCGTAGAGCAGCTCGACCAGCGCCGCGAGCCGCAGGTCGCGCGGGTCCACCGGATCGCGCGCGAGCCGTGCGGCGATGGCGGCGAACAGCCGATCGATATCGTCATGCGCGAGTATGCGCGGCAACGGTCGCCGCGCGCCGGGCCGGGGCAGCGCCGCGCCCGGATCGTCCGCGCGCAGGCCCTCCTCGGCGAGGAACGCGAAAAAGCGCCGCAGCGCCGCCGACTTGCGCGCGACGGTGCTGCGCGACAGTTCCGCCCAGCCATCCGCGACTCGCCCCAGCGCCACCGCATCCGCCTCCGCCAACCGCCCGTCCAGCGCCGCCGACGCGAGCGCCAAGTCGCTCCGGTATGCTGCCAAGGTGTTGCGCGCCGCCCCTGCTTCCGCCGCCAGCATCTCGAGAAAGCGCTCGATCGCGGCGGCGTCGTTCATGCGCGTGCGATCGCCTCCGCCGCGACCATGCGTGCCTCGCCGCCCAGCCCCACCGCGCGCAGCGCGCCGACGATGCGATACAGCGCCTCGGGCGGCACGCCGCGCCAGGCGGATGTCTGCATCCCGATCGCCGTGAGCAAGGCCACCGTCCCCGGCTGTCGCTCGCGCGCCGCGCGGTCGAGCGCGCGCGTCCAGCTGTTCTCTGCGCCGACCTTCACGTCGAGCGCCTTGGCGCCCCGCTCCACGTCGTCGGGCGACAAGCGTCCGAGCCCCGCCAGCCCCGCGAACAGGAAGCGTTGCTTCAGCGCGGCATCCCCCGCGCCGGCATAATTGCCGAGCGTGCGGTAACCCACCTCGCCGCTCGCGTCCGGGTCGGCGAGGAGCAGCATCGCCCAGGCGTCGCCGCCCTCCGGCACATGCCCCTGCCAACGCATCGCGGTGCGGTCGAGCCCCGCGCTCAGCATCGCCGCGACCAGCCGGTCCGCCTCGGGCATTTTGTCGACGGGCCGCAGCCGCGCCGACGCGCGCGCGGTCAGCACCAACCGCCCGTACGGCACCGGCGCGCCGGCGTCGCTCGCCCCCCACAACCGCGCGAGCGCCGTTCGCCGCGCGCCGAAGGTCGCGCCCGTATAGGCCTCGCGAAGGTCGCTCGCGGCGGTGGAGGCGGCCGCGTCCTGATCGTCGCTCTCGTCACCCGACGCGTAGAGATCGACCATCGCCGCATTGGAGAGCACCCCCATCGCCGCCGCCGCGTCCGCGGGCGCGAGCCGCTTGGGCGTGGGGATCGACGGCGACAGCGCGCGCCATCCGGCCACCCAAGGCCCGGCGGTCGCGTACAGCGAGTCGGGGATCTCCACCCCGGTCGCCGCCGCGAGCCCCCAGCGCCACGCGGTGAGCCGGTCGACCCCGTCCCATTCGATCGTCACCGCTTGCCGCCCCTGCCCGCCCGCGCCGACGACCTTTTGCGCGAGCTGGAAGTCGACGCCGCTCGCCACCCGCGCGCGCTTGGCGGCGGCGAGCAGCGGGGTCGCGGCGGCGGGCGCACCGCCGAGCGACACGCAGATCGGCTTGGTGAGCGTCCAGGCG
>CALMGC010000005.1 GCA_937863505.1 uncultured Sphingomonadales bacterium
GGGCTCGGCGGCGGGGTGAGCTTCCCCGTCGGCGGCGGCGGGGCGCGCGACGGCACGGTGACCGAGCTCGGCGTCCGCATCCGCCGCGGCCCCGACGCGGTGTGGGAGGGGCAAGCGCGCACGCTGACGGAGGTGCGCAACGCGCCCACGAGCGGCGACGCGACCGCGGGCCGACTCGCGCACGCGCTGTTCACTGGCTTCCCCGGCGAGTCGGGGCGCACTATCGAGGTGCGATGACGCTCTCCATCACGTCCGCGTTCGACAGCGGCAACATCCGCCTGCTCCGGGTCGAGGGCACGACCGTCAACTTGGAGATCGTGCCCGACCACCAGTCCGACTTCTACCAATGGTTCCACTTCCGCGCCGCCGGGCTGGGACGCGGGCGGTGGACATTCCGGATCGTCAATGCCGGCGGCGCGGCCTATGCGTTCGGCTGGCCCGGCTACCAAGCGCGCGCGAGCACCGACCGGCGCGCGTGGCGGCAGGTCGAGACGCGCTATGCCGATGGCGTACTGTCGTTCGACTGGGACGGAGCCGACGGCGACCTCGCCTGGTTCGCCTATTTCGCGCCGTACACGAGCGAGATGCACTACGACCTCGTCGCGCGCTTCGCCAATTTGCCCGGCGTCACGCATCGCGAGCTGGGCCGCTCGCTCGACGGGCAACCGATCGACTATCTGCGCATCGGCACGGGCACGAAGCAGGCGTGGCTCTACGCGCGCCAGCATCCGGGCGAGGCGATGTGCGAATGGTTCATGGAGGGCGCGCTCGAGCGGCTGACCGACCGCGACGACGCGACCACGCGCGCGCTGCTGGCCGCGTGGACCTTTCACCTCGTCCCCAACATGAACCCGGACGGGACGCGGCGCGGGCATCTGCGCACCAACGCGGCAGGGGTGAACCTCAACCGCGAGTGGCACGCCCCCTCCGCCGAGCGCAGCCCGGAAGTGCTGTGCGTCCGCAACGCGATGGACACGACCGGCGTGCAGTTCGCGATCGACGTCCATGGCGACGAGGCGATCCCGGCCAATTTCTTCGCCGGGTTCGAGGGGATCGCGTCGTGGACCGAGGACCATGGCGCGAAGTTCTACGAGTTCGCCCGCCGCCTCGCCGCGCACACCCCCGACTTCCAGACCGAACGCGGCTATGGCAAGGCCAAGCCGGGTCGGGCGAATATGAGCATGTCGACCAACCAGGTCGCCGAACGCTTCGGCGCGGTCGCGATGACGCTGGAGATGCCGTTCAAGGACCATGACACCAACCCCGACCCGGAGTTCGGCTGGTCGCCGGAGCGGTCGAAGCGGCTCGCCCATTCGTGCCTTGAGGTGCTGGCGGGGATGGAGGACATGATTGCGCCGAGAACCATCCGGTGAACGACTTCATCTTGCGCGAGGGCGGCGCGGACGACCCGGCGATCGTCGCGCTGATCGCCTATCACCTGGAGCAAGCGGGCCGCAACTTCCCGACCGGCTTCGCCTATGTCCTGGAGCCGGCTGCACTGCTCGGCCCGGACATCAGCCTGTTCTCGCTTTGGGAAGGGACTGCGCTTGCCGGTATCGGCGCGCTCCGGGCGATGTCGAGCGACCATGCGGAGATTAAGACCATGCGCACGGCCCCCGCTTTCCTTGGCAAAGGTGTGGGGCGGGCGATATTGAACCACCTGCTCGCGGTCGCGCGGGAACGGAGTATCGGTCGGCTTAGCCTCGAAACGGGAACAAGCCCGCCATTCGCCGCGGCACACGGGCTATACGAATCCGCCGGTTTCGTCGATTGTCCGGCATTCGGGAGTTATCGCCCGAGCCCGCACAACCGCTTCATGTCACTCATCCTCTGACCGGAGTTTCGATGCCCCAGCTGATCCTCATCCGCCACGGCCAGTCCGCCTGGAATCTGGAGAACCGCTTCACCGGCTGGTGGGATGTGAGCTTGACCGAGCAAGGGCGACGCGAGGCGCGCGCGGCGGGCGAGCTGATGGCGGCGCGCGGGGTCGATGTCGACCGGTGCTTTACCAGTCTCCAGACGCGCGCGATCCTGACGCTCGACCTCGCGCTGGAGGCGATGGGGCGGTTGTGGCTGCCGGTGGAAAAGGACTGGCGGCTGAACGAGCGGCATTATGGCGGGCTGACCGGGCTCGATAAAGGCGAGACAACGGCCCGACACGGCGAGGAGCAGGTGCGCGTTTGGCGCAGGAGCTTCGACATACCCCCGCCACCGCAGGAGCAGGGCGGCCTGTTCGATCTGTCGAAGGACCGACGTTACGCGGGCGTCGCCATTCCCGCGACCGAAAGTCTCAAGGACACGATCGCGCGCGTCCTTCCCTATTGGGAGGAGCGGATCACTCCCGCGCTTCGCGACGGCCAGCGTGTGCTCATCGCGGCGCACGGCAACAGCTTGCGCGCGCTGGTCAAGCACCTGTCGCGGATTCCCGATGACGAGATCACCGCACTGGAGATCCCGACGGGCCAACCGATCGTGTACGAACTGGACGCGGCGCTGAACGCGGTGGAGCGCTATTACCTCAGCGAGCGGTGAGCGCCTGTCAGTAGCGCGCCTGACCTCGTCACCCCGGGCTTGACCCGGGATCCCGCTCCTTCCCGCCGTTCGAAAGTAAAAGCGGGACCCCGGCTCAAGGCCGGGGTGACGGGCTAAGAGTAGCGCCGACGCTATACCGCCCTGCGGCCCGTGAAGAGCTGGATCAAGCCGACGATCAGCGCCACCACCAGCAGGATGTGGATCAGCCCGCCTGCGATGTGCAGCGAGAAGCCGAGCAGCCAGAGCACGATCAGGATAACGGCGATGGTCCAAAGCATGACGGGTACTCCTCTGTTACGTGCGCTTAACGAACTGCCCCGCCCCCCGTTCCCGCGCGGTTGCCCTCGCCCCGCCCCCCGGCTAGTCCCCGCCCATGCCGCCGCTCGTCGGGATCATCATGGGGTCGACCTCCGACTGGGAGACGATGCGCCACGCCGCCGAGACGCTCGCCGCGCTGGACGTCGCGCATGAGACGCGGGTCGTGTCCGCGCACCGGACGCCCGAGCGGCTGTATGATTACGCGCGCACCGCCGCCGGGCGCGGGCTCCGGGTGATCGTCGCGGGCGCGGGCGGCGCGGCGCACCTGCCGGGCATGGCGGCGGCGATGACGCACCTGCCCGTGCTCGGCGTCCCCGTGGAGTCAAAGGCGCTGAGCGGCATGGATAGCTTGCTTTCCATCGTGCAGATGCCTGGCGGCATCCCCGTCGGTACGCTGGCGATCGGGCGCGCGGGGGCGATCAACGCGGGGCTGCTCGCCGCGTCGATCCTCGCGCTCTCGGACGCGGGGCTGAGCGAGCGACTACAGGCGTGGCGCAAGGCGCAGACCGAGGCGGTGGCGGACGCGCCCGCATGACCCCGCCCGGCTCCACGGTCGGCATCCTCGGCGGCGGGCAACTCGGGCGAATGCTCGCCATCGCCGCCGCCGAGCTCGGCTATCGCTGCCACGTCTTCGCGCCGGAGGCGACGGGCCCCGCGACCGAGGTCGCCGCCGAGTGGACGCAGGGCCGGTTCGAGGACGCGGACGCGATGCGCGCCTTCGCCGCCAGGGTCGATGTCGCGACCTACGAGTTCGAGAATATCGACCCGCACGCGGTCAGCTATTTGGCGGGCCGTGTCCCCGTCCACCCGTCCGCCCGCTCCCTAGACGCCGCGCGCTACCGCCCGCACGAGAAGGAACTGGCCGCCGGCGTCGGCGCGCGCACCGCGGCATGGCGCGCGGTCGACGGCGTGCCCGCGCTGAAGGCGGCGCTGGCCGAGATCGGCGCGCCCGCGATCCTGAAGACCACCCTGTTCGGCTATGACGGCAAGGGGCAGGCGCGGGTTGACACGCCCGCCGACGCTGAGGCAGCATGGGGCGCGATCGGCCGCCCGCCGCCGCCGCCCAACGGTCATGCCGCGATCGTCGAAGCGCGAGTCCCGTTCCGCGCCGAGTTCTCCGTGCTGCTCGCACGCGGAGCCGATGGCGGGTGCGCGGTGTGGGACACGCCGGAGAACGTCCACCGCGACGGCATCCTTCACTTGTCCACCGTCCCAACCTCCCCGCTCGTGCGCGCGCAAGCGGCGGAGGCGGTTGCGCTGACCCGCGCCATCGCCGACAAGCTCGGCCATGTCGGGGTGCTCGCCGCCGAATGGTTCGCCTGCGACGACGGCCCGGTGTTCAACGAGATGGCCCCGCGCGTCCACAACAGCGGCCATTGGACGATCGAGGGCGCGGTCACCTCGCAGTTCGAGAACCACATCCGCGCGGTCTGCGGTCTGCCGCTCGGAAGCACCGCGCTGACTGGCGCGCGGGTGACGATGGAGAACCTCCTCGGCGCGGAAGCGGACCGCTGGCCCGAGCTGTTGGCGGAGCCGGGCGCGCACCTGCACCTATACGGCAAGACGATGCGCGAGGGGCGTAAGATGGGGCATGTGACGCGGGTAGGGCGGTGACTCCCTCTCCCCTTCAGGGGAGAGGGGAAGTGTGAGGGGCAAGCGGCGGGCCGCACTACCCCTCTCCCTCCCGCCGCTTTGCGGCTCCCTCCCTCTCCCCTGAAAGGGAGAGGGCAGCGGATCACGCCCTCGCCACCCACTCGTCGCCGATCTGCTGAAGCATCTCCAGCGGCACCCGGCCTGCGCCCAGCACCACATCGTGATACGCCTTGAGGTCGAACCGCGCGCCCAGCTTCGCCTTGGCCTTGTCGCGAATGCCGACGAACGTCGAGTGGCCGAGCTTGTACGAACACGCCTGCCCCGGCTGGGTGCAGTACCGGTCCACCTCGCGCGTCGCGAAGCCGGGCGTCTCGCCCTGCTGGTCGACGAACAGTGCCACCGCCTTCTCCTTGCTCCAGCGGTAGTGGTGCAGCCCGGTGTCGACGATGCAGCGATGCGCGCGGAACAGCTGTTCCTTCAGATAGCCGATCTGCCCCAACGGGTCGTCGACATACATCCCCATCTCGTCCGCAAGCTGCTCGGCATACAGCGCCCAGCCCTCGCCATAGCCGGAGAAGCTGGTCAGCTTGCGGATCAGCGGCAGGTTGGTGTTGCTGAGCGCCAGCCCGCCCTCGAGCTGGTGCCCGGGCAGCCCCTCATGGAACACCACCGTCGACAGCATGAACTTGGGCCACTCGCCCGAATCCTGCAGGTTGAAATAGACCAGCCCGGGCCGCTTGCCGTCGAGCGAGGGCGATTGCGAGAACGCGCTCGCCGCCCCTGCCTCCGTCTCGGGCGGCACCCGCCGCACCTCGAAGCTGTACGGCGGCAGACGGTGGACCACCTCGGGCAACCGGGTGCGGATCGCCGCCAGCCGCGCGTTGCAATAGGCGATCGCCTCGACCTTGCCCGCGTCGGTGTTGGGATAGACCTGCCCCGGCAGCCTGTTCATCGCCGCCAGTCGCTGGCCGACGCTCCCCGACGTCATCCCCTGGCGGCGCATGACGCCATCCATCCGCGCGGAGATCGCCGCCGCCTGGTCAATGCCGAACTGATGCACCTGTTCGGGCGTCAGCCGGGTGGTGGTCGTGTTGCTGAGCGCGACCTGGTAGAAAGCGTCGCCCTGCGGCAGCTTCCACACGCCCGCATCATGCGTAGCCCGCGCGCGCACCTCGCGCACCGCCGCGAGCTGGCGGCCAAGCGCGGGCAGCACCTCGGCGGTGTAGATGGCCACCGCCTTGTCGCCATAGCCGGTCAGGCCCTTCGCGCGCGAGCGGCGGTCGAGCGAGGTCACGAGTTTCGCCTCGCTCGCGGGCACGGCGATCTTGGCGAGTTGGCTGATCGTCTTGTCGAGCAGGAAGTCGGGCGGGACCACGCCCATCGCCACATCATGCCTGAGCCGCCCGGTCTGCGCGTCGAGCTGGCCCGCGAACGCGTGCATTCGCTGAAGGTAAGCCTCCGCGTCGGCGGCGGTCTCGACCGGGTGTTTGGTGTCCATGAAGTCGGGCACGGTTTGGTATGCGCCGGTCAGCTGCGAGATGACGTACGGCGACGGACCATAGTTCGCGCCGCCGAAGTCGAACGCCTGCACGTCCGCCGCCGAGCGCCGGGTGTAGAGCACGACGTCGAGCGTCTGCCGGTCCGCCGGGCTGAGCGCGGCGCGGTTCACCGCCTCCAGTCGCCGGAGCTGGCTTTGCGTCAGCGCCTTCGCCGCCGCGCGCCCCGCGTCGCTTTCGTCGGTCATCCGCGCGCGCAAGGCCGCGTTGCGTCCGGTGTCGACGCCCAGCAACGTCGCGCCCTCGGGCCGCTGATCGAAGCCCTCCTGCACGAGTTGGTCGAACAACGGCGCGACCGGCGAGGCTTGCGCGCGCAACCCCGCCGGCAGCGCGGCAACGGCGCCGACCGCCACGCCCGCGCGCAGCACGGAGCGGCGATCGGGGCCGCGCATCAGCCCCGGGTCCCCTTTAGCGGAAAGCTCCCGAACGCGCCCGCGCCGACTTGGCCGGTCAGCGTGTCGCCCTCGACGCTTGCCTCGCAATCGAGCGTCATCGGCATCGGCGTGGTGATCGATTGTTTCCACTTCAGCGTATTGCCCTCGACCGTCCCCTCGACCGGCATCGAGCCCATCGCGCCGCCCGCCTGGCCGGTGAAGCTGTTGCCGTTGCTGGTCACGGTGATCGTCAGGTTCTGGTCGCCCAGCGGCGATTTCACCGTGCAGTTCCAGCTGCCGTCCACGTCCGCCATGTCCCGTCTCCCTTACTGGCCCGCCGCCGGAGCCGTCGCCGTCACCTCCACCGGCAGGCCGAGCGCGTCAAGCTGCGGCCGCACGATCTTCGCGTCGCCGATCACCACCCACGTCACCTTTGCCGGGTCGAGCGCCGCGCGCGCGGCGGCGTCGAGGCTCGCCGCGGTGAGCGAACGGTATCGCGCGGCGAGCGTGTCGAAGTAGTTGTCGGGCCGGCCATAGGTCTTGATCTCCTCCAGTCCGCCGAGCACCGCGCCGCCCGTCTCGAACCGCCCCGGCAGCTGACGGATCGCCCCCGCCTCCGTTCGGTCGAGCTCGGCAGCGGTCACGCCGTTACCGGTCAGGAACTGCGTCATGTCGGTGCGCAGCGCCGCGATCGAGGGGCCGGTCTTGTCGGCCTGCACCGGCGCGTAGACGAGGTACGGCAGGGTGCCCCGCACGCCGTAAGTGAACCCGCCCGCGCCATAGGCCCAGTGCTTCGTCTCGCGCAGGTCGGTGTTGAACCGCGACAGGAAGCTGCCGCCGAGCACGTCGTTCGCCTGGTCGAGCGGCACGACATCGTCCGTGCCCTTCACCGGCGTCAGCTCGCCGCCGATGATCAGCGACTGCGGCGAGCCGGGCCGGTCGAGCAGCACAACGCGCGAGCGGGCGGGTGGCGTGGCGACGGCGAAGTTCTTGACCGGGCGCGGACCGGACGCCCGCCAGTCACCGAAGCTCTTTTCCAGCAGCGGCGTGATCTCCGCCAGTGTGGTGTCGCCGACCACGAACACCGTCGCGGTGTCGGGGCGCAGCCACGTGTCGTGGAACGCGTTGAGGTCCGCCACCTGCACCGCCGCGACCCCGCGCGGGTCGCCGCTGCCGGTGAACGGCACGCCATAGGGGTGCTGCGAGCCGTAGAGGATCGGCGGCAGCGTGCGGAGCGCGAGGCCGACCGGCTGCGTCATCTCAGCTGCGATCCCCGCCAGCGCTTGCGCCCGGACCCGCTCGACATCCTCGGGCCGGAACGCCGGATGGCGGACGATATCGGCCATGAGGTCGAGCGAGGCGGCGAGGTTGGGCTTGAGCGCCGACAGCGACACGGTGGTGCGGTCCATGCTGGCGCGCGACGAGATGCTCGCGCCCAGACCCTCGCGCCGTTCGGCGATCTGCTCGGCGGTATAGCGATCGGTGCCCTGGTCGAGCAGCGACAGCATAAAGGCCTGCGTGCCGAGCTTCGCCTTCGGGTCGGCAGCGTTGCCCGCGTCGAACGACAGCGCGACCTGCACCACCGGCACCGCCGTCCGCCGCGCGAACACTACCTCCATGCCGTTCGACAGGTGACCATGCTCCACCGCCGGGAACTGGAGATCGGCGATCGCGCCTACTGCGGGCAGCGCCGAGCGAGCGGTGCTCGCGGGCGCCGGGGCGGGCGCGGTCGGGGCGGGCGCGGGCCCCGCGCCGGGCGCGACCACGCTCCTGACGCTGGCCGCCTCTTCATAGGCGCCGCGCGCGCCGGGCTCGAGCGTATAGGCGAACACCGGTCGCGACAGCCAGCGCCGGGCGACCGCGCGGACTTGGTCCGGGGTCAGCGCCGCCGTCGCGGCCAGCTCCTTCTTGTAGAAGCCGGGGTCGTTTGCATAAACCGCGCCGCTCGCCAGCGTCACCGCCTTGCCGCCGAAGCCGCCGACCGCCTCCAGCCCGCGTACCGTGCCCGCCACCGCCGCCGTCTTGGCGCGGCGCAGCTCCGCCTCCGTCGGGCCGGTGCGGAGGAACTCGGCGAGGATCGCGTCCATCTGCCTGCCCACCGTCGCGGGGTCGACCCCGGGCTTCACCGTCGCCTCCAGCGTGAACTCGCTGACCCGCTCGAAGCTCTCGTTATTGGCGGACACGCGCACGGCCGTCTTCGCCCCGCGCACCAGCGCCTGGTCCAGCCGCGAGCTGGCGAGGCCGCCGAGGACGCTCGCGGCGAGGTCGAGCGCGGGATTGTCCGGGTCCGTGAGGCCCGGCACCGCCCATTCGCGCGTCACCGTCGTCTGCGCGACCTGGTCCTTGAACGTCTTCACCACCGGCGCGGGCAGCGTCGGCACCCCTGCGGCGGCGGGGATGCTGACCGGTCCGCGCGGTATGTCGCCGAAGTACTTGGCGACCAGCGGGCGCGCCTCGTCGACCGAGATGTCGCCCGCCAGCACCAGCACCGCGTTGTTGGGCCCGTAATGCTGGCGGAACCAGTCCTTCACCACCGCGAGGCTGGCGGTGTCGAGGTCCGCCATCGAGCCGATGGTGGTGTGGTGATACGGGTGGTCCGCCGGGAACAGCGTGTCCTGCACCGCGTACTGGATCAGTCCGCCGGGCTGGTTGTCGTCGCCGCGCTTCTCGTTCTGGACGACGCCGCGCTGGATATCGAGCTTTGCCTGCGTGATCGCGCCGAGCAGGTGCCCCATGCGGTCGCTTTCGAGAAACAGCGTCCGGTCGAGCGCGCCGCGCGGCACCGTCTCGAAATAATTGGTGCGGTCGAAATAGGTCGTCCCGTTGAGGTCGGTCGCGCCGATCGCCTGCATCGGCTGGAACCAGCTGGTGTCGCTGTTCTCCGAGCCGCCGAACATCAGATGCTCGTACAGATGCGCGAAGCCGGTACGCCCCGCGGGCTCGTCCTTGGAACCGACATGGTACCACACCGAAACGGCGACGATCGGCGCCTTGCGGTCGGTCTGCACGATCACGCGCAGTCCGTTGGGCAGCGTGAACTGCTGATACGGGATGTTCACCGCCCGCACGAGCTCCGCGACAGGCGCGGGTGTAGTCTGCGCCTGTGCCGCTCCCGTCAGCGCAAATGTCGCCACACCCGCGAGCGCGATACCCATCGCCGCCGAACGCTTCGCCGTCATGCCCCTGCCCTCCCGCAATAACCAACGAGAGGTACCGCCATCGCGACGGGCCCGCAACGTCCGTCAGAAGGTGGTCTTCACCGATACGAACAGCTCGCGCGGCGCGCCCGCGAGCAGCGTCTGGTTGTCGCCGCTATAGCCGAAACCGTTGGAGCCGATCGTCGCCACATAGCGCTTGTTGAACAGGTTGGTGGCGTTGCCCTGGATCTCGAACTTGCGGTCCCCAAGCTCCATCCGCACGCCGATCGTGGCGTCGACCAGCACGCGGCCCGGCACCGACTGATCGTTGGTGTAGGTGAAATAGCGGCGGCTGAGGTAATCCGCGCCGACCCGCCCGAAGAAGCGCGTCCCGTCATAGGTGATCTCGCCCTTGGCGAGGTTCTTGGGCGTGTCCACCGTCTGCTTGCCGCGGATCGGCTCGGCCACGCCGTTCACCGTCACGTTCTGACGGTAGGTGGAGTCATTGTAGCTGTACGACGCGAACAGGCCGAAGCCGCGATACAGCTTCGCCTCGAGCGCGGTCTCGACGCCATAGGCGCGGACCGACCCGACGTTCGACAGGATCGCGGGGTTGCCGACGATCCCCGCGCCCACGGTCTGCGCCAAGGTGCGGTTCTGGAAATCGACGTAATAGCCCGCCGCCAGTGCCGTAATCGGGCCGCGATGGAAGCGCCCGCCCGCCTCATAGGTGTTCGACGATTCGGGCTTCAGCTTGCTGGTGGTGAGCAGCGCGTTGAACCCCGCCTGCGTGGTCGCGAACGGGCCGCTGGTCGCCGCGGACGTGAAGGCGCGTTTCACCTCCGTGAAGTCGCCGCACAGCTCCAGTCCATTGGTCAGGCGATAGTTGACGCCCGCATGGGGCTGGAAATAATCCTGCACCTTGATGCGCCCGGAAGCATAGCCGCCGGCGATGATCGGGGTCGCGGTGTTGACGACGCTGAACCCCTTCCAGCCCAGGTCGACGGTCAGCGCGCCGAAGCTCAACTTGTCCTGGACGTAATATTGGAATGTGTCGGTGCCGTAGCGCAGATACCATTGCGTGAAGAAAGGCGAGTCCTGAAGCTCCAGCGAGCTGCGCGTCGGCACCGTGCGGCTGTCCAGCGCGTAGTAGCGCCGCGCCTGACGGAAATCATTGCGCTCGTACCAGGCCCCGACCGTCAGGTCGTTTGAAGCCGACCTTGCCGCCGAGCGCGCCGAACACGCCCTTGCGGTGGATGTCGTATTCGGTGGTGCGGACGGAGATCGGCGCCCCCGTCGGCGAGGGGACGTATGGCGTGAACCAGGTCCCCTGCCCGTGGTTGGCGTGGTAATAGCCCTTGAGCACGCCGCGGATCGGCGAATCCGGCGCGGTCTCGATGCCGACGGAGGCGAGGTAATCCTTTCGGAGGCCCGAGGCGTCGTAATAGGCATCGTCGACATTGGCGAACGGCGCGGGCGCGACCGTCCCCGCCGCCGGGTTGAGCTTGGGCGCGCCCGTATAACCGCTGTTCGCGCCCGTGTCGGCGAGCAGCACCGCGAGCGGGAAGTTGTTGGTGATATTGTCGTCGCGGTACCCCAGCCGCCGGATGATATCGAGCGACAGGTCCTGATAATCCTCCTCGCGCCGGTCCGAATAATCGAACGTCGCGACCAGCCGCACCGGCCCGACCATCGGCGCGAGCGCCTTGGCGTTGACCTGATGCTGGCGTTGCGAGCCGAAACCCTTCCACTTGCGGGTATCGAGGTAACCGTAGGACACGTAGGCGCTCGGCCCGTTCTCGCCCAGCACGCCCGTATCGAGCCGCCCGAACGCGCGCACCGTATTCTCAGCTCCGTAGGTGCCGTTCAGCGTCACCCCGAACCGCGGTTTGGGATCGCTGGAGAAGAACTCCAGCGTACCGCCCAGATTGTTGGTCGTCTGCGTCCCGATCGAGCCCGCGCCCTGCGACACCAATGTCCGCGCGATGTTCTCCGAGCTGATCGCGCGGCTGATATGCAGCCCGTTGGTGTTGCCGTAGGACCCGTCGCCTAGCGGGATGCCGTCGAGCGTGAAGCCGATCTGGTTCTGGTTGAAGCTGCGGATCGACACGCGCTCGGACCATTTATAGGCCCCGAACGCGTCGGCCGACTGGAAATTGACGTTCGGTAATTTGGCCACCGCCTTGAGCGGGCTGGTGCCGGGCGGCAGGATGGCGATGTCGCCCTGGCTCAGCTGCTGCACCTGCCGCGTCTGCCCTTGTCCCACGACGATGATGTCACCCGGCGACGCCTGGGGCGGAACCGGCAGCGCAGGGTCCGCGGCGGTCGCGGGCGCGGAGGTCATCGGCACGCTCTGGTCCGTCGTCTGGGTGGCGTAGGCGGCGCACGGCCACCATGCCGCGGCTCCGGCGAGCAACACGCCTGTTAAATGTCGCATATCGGTCCCCCATCGACGGACGCGTCACCCCGATCGGCGTCCTCATGCGGAGGCTTGCGCCGCCCATGTTGCGGTTCGGTGAGAGCGGCATGTCGGTTCGATGACGATCGAACATCGAGGCGACAAATAGCGAGAATGGAACCTTGTGTTGCCCAAATATCACACCATCTCCGGCGCAAGGCCAACAGGGACGAACC
>CALMGC010000006.1 GCA_937863505.1 uncultured Sphingomonadales bacterium
GGGCGGCGCGCTCGGAACGGACGCAAGCGACCAGCGCGAGCGGAAGCAGCGCCGCCCCGCGTCTCACGCGAACGCCTGCACCGCGATGGCCTGCGCCTGCGTGGCGGACAAGGTCCGCGCCAATCGTATCAGCGCCACGCCCGACGCGATCGCGACAACCGTCACCGCGAGGTCGAAGGGCGCGAGCGACTGCGAGTTGAACCCTGTCCGGGTCAGCTGGAACGACAGGTTCGCGCCGATGTTGCCCGCGATCCACAATCCCCACCACCAACGCAGCAGCGCGGGTATGGCGACATTGGGCCAGTTGTCGGGATCGTGGCTGACCTGCCACGTTTCCTTCATCGCCTCGAACGGCTTGAACAGGCCCGCGACCGGCACGAAGAACCAGCCCACCGCCCAGCCCGGCGTGATCGACATGCCGTTCGCCAGCCTGTGCGCGTTGGCGTTGGTGCGCCAGATCCAGCGACCGACGACCACGACGCTGAGCAGGTATGTGCCGATCTGTAGCAGGGCGGCGAGCCCTGCCATGCGGAGCGACAGCGGATCGGTGCCGAGCGGTTCGCTTTCGTGCATCACCGCCGTTACCGCCACCCGCAGCAGCACCTCCGCCGCCATCCACACCGCCACCACGATCGTCACCACGCGCGCCAGCGGGCGCGGGTCGGTCAGCTCACCCATTGCTTACCCTTTTCTCGACCCGTCCGGTTGAGCACGGCACCTCGCCTTGCCGCAAGGGGCTTGCTCCCCATCAGCCGCGCGCCTAACGCCGTCAGCGGGCCACGCCGTCCCAACGCGGCGCGCGCTCTCTGTGAGGAGAGTACCATTGACGGATACTGCACTCGCGCCCGCCCCGGGCGTCGCCAAGCCTGCGCTCATCCCTGCACGGCCGTTCTTTTCCTCCGGTCCCTGCGCCAAGCCGCCCGGATGGTCCGCGGACCGGCTCGCCACCGACAGCCTCGGGCGTTCGCACCGTTCCAAGCTCGGCAAGGCGCGGCTGCAACATTGCCTCGACCTGATGCGCGAGTTGCTGCGCCTGCCCGACACGCACCGGATCGGCATCGTCCCCGGCTCCGACACCGGCGCCTATGAGATGGCGATGTGGACGATGCTGGGTGCGCGCCCTGTCACTGCGCTCGCCTGGGAAAGTTTCGGCGAGGGCTGGGTGACTGACGCGGTCAAGCAGCTGCGGATCGAACCGACCGTGATCCGCGCCGATTATGGCGCGTTGCCCGATCTCCATGCGGTCGACTGGTCGCACGACGTGCTGTTCACCTGGAACGGCACCACCAGCGGCGTGCGCGTGCCCGACGCCGAGTGGATTCCCGAGACCCGCGAGGGGCTGAGCTTCGCCGACGCGACCTCGGGCGTGTTCGCCTATTCGATCGACTGGGCCAAGATCGACGTCGCCACCTTCTCCTGGCAGAAGGTGCTGGGCGGCGAGGCGGCGCATGGCGTCCTGATCCTCGGCCCCCACGCGGTGGAGCGGCTGGAGAGCTACACGCCCGCCTGGCCGCTGCCCAAGGTGTTCCGGCTGACCTCGAAGGGCAAGGTCAGCGAAGGCGTATTCAAGGGCGAGACGATCAACACGCCGTCGATGCTGGCGGTTGAGGACGCGATCTGGACGTTGGAGTGGGCGAAGTCGGTCGGCGGTGCGGACGGCCTGGTCGCGCGCTCGGACGCGAACGCGGCGGCGCTCGACCGGGTCGTGGCGGAGCGCGACTGGCTCGGGCATTTGGCGGCGGACCCGGCGACGCGGTCGAAGACCAGCGTGTGCCTGACCGTTGCGGGCGCGGACGAGGCGTTCATCAAGCGCATGGCCGCGCTGCTGGAGCGCGAAGGCGCGGCGTATGACGTCGCGGGCTATCGCGACGCGCCGCCCGGCCTGCGCATCTGGTGCGGCGCGACCGTCGACACCGCCGACGTCGAGGCGCTCGGCCCCTGGCTCGACTGGGCGTACGCCGAGGCGAAGGCCGCTTAGCCCGCTCAGCCAGTCTGTTCGTCACCCCGGCCTTGAGCCGGGGTCCCGCTTCTCCTCTACCGCCCGCCAAGAAGAAGCGGGACCCCGGGTCAAGCCCGGGGTGACGGTAAGCTTAGGATTTCTAACATGCCCAAAGTCCTCATTTCCGACAAAATGGATCCCCGCGCCGCGCAGATCTTCCGCGAGCGCGGCGTCGAGGTCGACGAGATCACCGGTAAGAAGCCCGATGAGCTGAAAGCCATTATCGGCGGCTATGACGGCCTAGCGATCCGCTCCTCGACCAAGGTGACGCGCGACATCCTCGATGCCGCGACCAACCTCAAGGTGGTCGGGCGCGCGGGGATCGGCGTCGACAATATCGACATCCCCGCGGCCTCCGCCAAGGGCGTGGTGGTGATGAACACCCCGTTCGGGAACTCCATCACCACCGCCGAGCACGCGGTGGCGCTGATGTTCGCGCTCGCCCGCCAGCTGCCCGAGGCGGACGCGTCGACGCAGGCGGGCAAGTGGGAGAAGAACCGCTTCATGGGCGTCGAGCTCACCGGCAAGACGCTTGGCCTGATCGGCGCGGGCAATATCGGCAGCATCGTCGCCGACCGCGCGCGTGGCCTCAGAATGAAGGTTGTCGCCTATGACCCCTTCCTCACCCCGGAGCGCGCGGTGGAGATGGGGGTGGAGAAGGTGGAGCTCGACGGACTGCTCGCTCGCGCGGACGTCATCACCCTCCACACCCCGCTCACCGACCAGACCCGCAATATCCTCTCGGCGGAGAACCTCGCCAAGACCAAGCGCGGCGTTCGCATCGTCAACTGCGCGCGCGGCGGGCTGATCGACGAGGCGGCGCTGAAGGCGGGGCTCGACTCGGGCCATATCGCGGGCGCGGCGCTCGACGTGTTTCAGACCGAGCCCGCGACCGACTCGTCCCTGTTCGGGACGCCCGGCTTCGTCTCCACGCCGCATCTCGGCGCGTCGACCACCGAGGCGCAGGTCAACGTCGCGATCCAGGTCGCGGAGCAGATGGCGGATTTCCTCGTCTCCGGCGGCGTCACCAACGCGCTCAATATGCCCTCGCTGTCGGCGGAGGAAGCGCCCAAGCACAAGCCGTACATGGCGCTCGCCGAGAAGCTCGGCAGCCTTGTGGGCCAGCTCGCGACGGGGGCGATCGCCTCGGTCGCGGTCGAGGCGGAGGGCGCGGCGGCGGCGCTCAACATGAAGCCGATCACCGGCGCGGTGCTGGCCGGGTTCATGCGCGTCCATTCGGACACGGTGAACATGGTCAACGCCCCCTTCCTCGCGCGCGAACGCGGGCTCGACGTGCGCGAGGTGCGGCATGATCGGGAAGGGGACTACCACACGCTCCTGCGCGTGACGGTCGGGACGGCGAGCGGTGATCGCTCCGTCGCGGGCACGCTGGTGGGCAACGCCGCGCCGCGCCTCGTCGAGCTGTTCGGCATCAAGGTCGAGGCGGACCTCGCCGGGCCGATGCTCTACGTCGTCAACGAGGACGCGCCGGGCTTCATCGGCCGCCTCGGCACCACGCTGGGCGAGGCGGGGGTGAATATCGGCACGTTCCACCTCGGCCGACGGCAGGCGGGGGGCGAGGCGGTGCTGCTGCTCTCCGTCGACGAGCCGGTGACGGCGGAGCTGCTGGCGCGGGTCAAGGCGCTGCCGGGGGTGCGGACGGCGATGGGGCTGCGGTTCTGACCCCCCTCCTCCCCACCGGCTTTCGCGATCGCCTCCCCCCGCACGCCGACCAGGCGGCGGCGGTGGAGGCGCGCATTCTCGCCGCCGCGCGCCTCCACGGCTACGAGCGCGCCGACCCGCCACTCGCCGAATACGCCGACGCGCTCGCCGCCCGGCTCAAGACGGGCGGGCTCGCCCAAGCAGTGCGTTTTGTCGATCCCGCGGGGCAGGCGACGCTGGCGATCCGGCCGGACCTCACCGCGCAGATCGCGCGGATCGCCGCGACGCGGATGGGGCATCACCCGCGCCCGGTGCGGCTCTGCTATGCGGGCGCGGTGCTGCGGCTCAAGGGCGAGGAGCTCGACCCCGCGCGCGAGCGGCGGCAGATCGGGTGCGAGCTGATCGGGCTCGACACGGTGGCGGCCGCGCGCGAGGTGGTGGGGGTGGCGGTCGACGCGCTGGAGGCGGCAGGGGCCCAGGGGCCGTCGATCGACTTCACGCTGCCCGACCTGGTCGAGACGCTGGCGGCGGACGGGCTGCCGGTCGCGGACCTCGCGGCCTTGCGCGACCGGCTCGACGCCAAGGACGCGGGCGCGGTGGCCGAGCTCGCGCCCGCGTATCTGCCGCTGATCGAGGCGGCGGGGCCGTTCGACGCGGCGCTGGCGAAGCTGCGCGCGTTCGACCGGACGGGCGCTTTGGCGTCGCGGCTTGACGGGCTGGCGCGGATCGCGGAGGCGGTGGAGGGGAGGGCGCGGCTGACGCTCGACCCGACCGAGCGGCACGGGTTCGAATATCAGAGCTGGCTCGGCTTCTCGCTGTTCGCAGGCGGCGCGCGCGGCGAGGTGGGGCGCGGCGGCACCTATACGCTGCTCCACGAGAGCGGCGCGGAGGAGGCGGCGACCGGCTTCTCGCTCTACCTCGACCGGTTGCCGATGACGCCCGACGCCGACGCGCGACGGCGGCTGTTCGTGCCCCTCGGCACCCCGGCGGAGACGAGCGCCGCGATGCGCGCGGCAGGCTGGGTCACGGTGGCGGCGCTGGAGCCGGGCGACACGCCGGAAGCGCAGCTGTGCACGCATGTGCTGCGGGAGGGGGTAGCGAAGGTTCTAAGGTGAGCTGGAACAGGGTCGGGCGATTCACTGTTACTACTTCCGGGGAGCGATATTTGACCTCTGGCCCCAAGCAGCCGTCCTAGTCCGATTTCTGCCTTCAGAACACGATGTGTTAGCAGCTGCTCGCGAGTGGTACGACGGTCAACTTGAAGCAACAAGCCTTTTGTTGTAGGTATGATTAAGCAGCGGCAAGGACGTCTCAATGGCGGATAAATTCAACAAGGGCGATGTTGTGGTTCTTAAATCCGGTGGGGTGCCGATGACGGTTGATACTTGTCCGGGGGAGCATGGCGCTACGGGGTACAAACTGACGGAGTACCGTTGCGTCTGGCAGAAAGGTGCTACGCACATGCAGCACTCTTATCCTGAGCACGTCTTGCAGACATTTGCGCCTCCCTTGAAGAATGACACCCGGAGAAGCTGCCAACTGGATGGTAGAACAATTTGAGGCTAGCAACCATGTGCTGTACCAAGAAGCGGCTGCATCACACTTGCTACATCTACATAACGAAGCTCTAGCGTATTTCGATGGAAGTGGCAATGTATGTATTGGTAAGGCTGTGTTAGCCTTATTCAATAAGCTTACTCCGGACTTAGTTTATGAACGTGGGGACAAGTTCTGGAGAGATCGTTATTTGTCCGATCGGACTAGCCGGCAGCAGTAGTAATGATCTAAACTGAGCTACCGCGTACAAGTACCTCCGGCGAGCGGCTGTAGTTGCGTATCTAGCTTCGTTGGGAGCAGGCCGCCGTATTAACTTTCCTATGCTGGATCGCTCATGGTCCAAGCTCGCCGATGCGTTCGCTCCCTCCCGTCCTCCACCGTCGCGCCACCCTCGCGGGATCACGCAGTACAACGTATCGAAGCGACCGTAGAGCGAACTTGGCAAACTTCCGCGCCGTCGAGCCAGTCGCAACTCGGGCTCGGCGAAGCTTCTCGACCTCGCGCGCGGGCGCGACAAAACGCGACGTAGTGTGAACTTCCTCCACTTTCACTACTTCCACGCCGCTTGGTAGCCGCGACCCGGGTAAGCGTGGACCCACTCGCCCGAACCGCCTAACGACACCCCGCAACGCACAAGGAACATACGCTTTGGCCAACGTCACCGTGATCGGCGCGCAGTGGGGGGATGAGGGGAAGGGGAAGATCGTCGACTGGCTCGCCAGCCGCGCGGACGTGGTGGTGCGCTTTCAGGGCGGGCACAATGCAGGGCATACGCTGGTGGTGGGCAACTCCACCTACAAGCTGTCCCTGCTCCCCTCGGGCATCGTTCGGGGGACGCCGTCGGTGATCGGCAACGGCGTGGTGCTCGATCCTTGGGCGCTGAAAGCCGAGGTCGAGCGGCTGGGCGCGCAGGGGGTTGCGGTGTCGCCCGAAACGCTGATGGTGGCGGATACCTGCGCGCTGATCTTGCCGCTCCACGGGGACCTCGACGGGTTGCGCGAGGATGCGTCGGGCGCGGGCAAGATCGGCACGACGCGGCGCGGGATCGGCCCCGCCTACGAGGACAAGGTCGGCCGCCGCGCGCTACGCGTGTGCGACCTCGCGCATCTCGATGATCTGGGGCCGCAGCTCGACCGGCTGCTCGCGCATCACGACGCGCTGCGTGCCGGGTTCGGGGCGGGGCCGATCGACCGCCCGGGGTTGTTGGCGGAACTCAGGGAGATTGCCGGGTTCGTGCTCCCCTATGCGCGGCCGGTATGGCGCGACCTTAACGAGGCAAAGGCGCGCGGCAAGCGCATTCTGTTCGAGGGCGCGCAGGGCGTGCTGCTCGACATCGACCACGGCACTTATCCGTTCGTGACCTCGTCGAACACGGTGGCGGGGACGGCGGCGTCGGGGTCGGGGCTGGGGCCGAGCGGCGTCGGCTTCGTGCTCGGCATCGCCAAGGCGTACACGACCCGCGTCGGCTCCGGCCCGTTTCCGACCGAGCTGACTGACAAGACGGGCGAGCGGCTCGGCGTACGGGGACGCGAGTTCGGGACGGTGACGGGGCGCAAGCGGCGCTGCGGCTGGTTCGACGCGGTGCTGGTGCGCCAGTCGGCGGCGGTGGCGGGGATCACGGGGATCGCGCTGACGAAGCTCGACGTGCTCGACGGCTTTGACGAGGTGCGGATCTGTACCGGCTATCGGCTCGGTGACGAGACGCTCGACTATTTCCCCGCCCACCCTGCCGATCAGGCGCGGGTCGAGCCGGTCTATGAAGTGGTCGAGGGCTGGGAAGGGTCGACAGCGGGCGCGCGCAGCTGGGCGGAGCTGCCCGCGCAGGCGATCAAATATATCCGCCGGGTGGAGGAGCTGATCCGCTGCCCGGTGGCGCTGGTGTCGACCAGCCCGGAGCGCGCGGACACGATCCTGGTCCGTGACCCGTTCGTTGATTAGGCGGCTCGCGGACTGAAGGCGGCGGCGACCGCAGGGCCGCCGCCGCTTCGTCAGGCCTAGCGCTGCGGGGGAGCGGTGCCCGCGCCCGTTCCGCTGCCGGTCGCGGTGCTGCCGGTGCCGCCCGCGCCCGTGCCGCCCATGCTGGTGCCCGAGGACGAGCCGCTCATGCTGCCGTCGGTCGAACCGCCCATCGAGCCGCCGGTCGAGCCCGACATGCTGCCAGAGCCCGACGACATGCCGCCCGATGACATCGAGCCCGAGCTCGACTTGCCGTGCGAGCGCGACCCGCGATGCGAGCGCGAGCTGCGCGTCGAGGTGCCGGTGGATGAGCCCATGCTCGACTGGCTACCCGAACCCATGGTCGAGTCGGTGCCCATCGAGCCGGTCGAGGACTGGCCGCTGCCCATCGAGCTGCCGGTGCCGCCCGTGGTCTGGCCGCTGCCGGTGCTGCCGCCGGAGCCGGTGGAACCGGTCTGCGCCATGGCGAGGGCCGGAATCGCCAGCGCGCCAAGCGCCAATATCTTGAAACTACGCATCATCTGTCTCCTGCTCAAGTTCGGCCCCAACAGACGGCGAAATGAATACGTTCCGGCGTGTTAGCCCGATTGGGCGCGGTGCAGCATCATCTGGTCGGCGAGCACCAGCGCGACCATCGCCTCCACCACCGGTACGCCGCGGATGCCCACGCACGGGTCATGCCGCCCCTTGGTGGCGAGCGTCGTCGCCTCGCCGTCGCGCGTGACGGTGTCGACCGGGGTCAGGATCGAGCTGGTCGGCTTGAACGCGACCCGCAACCGGATCGGCTGGCCGGTGGAGATGCCGCCCGCGACGCCGCCCGCGTGATTGGACAGGAACTCGGGCGCGTCCTCGCCGGGACGCATCGGGTCCGCATTCGCCTCGCCCGTCAACGCGGCGGCGGCGAACCCGTCGCCGATCTCGACGCCCTTGACGGCGTTGATGCCCATGCAGGCGTGCGCGAGCTCGGCGTCGAGCTTGGCGTAAAGCGGCGCGCCCCAGCCCGCGGGCACGCCCGTCGCCTCGCACGCGACCACTGCGCCGAGCGAGGAGCCGGCCTTTCGTGCCGCATCGACCGCTGCCTCCCAGCGCGCGGCGGCTTGCGCGTCAGGGCAGAAGAACGGATTGCGGTCGATCTCCGCGTCATCGAACCGCGCCGGGTCGATCGCGTCGCCGCCGAGCGCCTCCACCCAGGCGCGGATGTGGACGCCCGGGATCACCAGCCGCGCGACCGCACCCGCTGCTACCCGCGCCGCCGTCTCGCGCGCCGACGACCGCCCGCCGCCGCGCGGGTCGCGAAAGCCGTACTTGGCATCATAGGCATAGTCGGCATGCCCGGGCCGATACGCGCGCGCGACCTCCGAATAGTCTTTCGAGCGCTGGTCGACATTCTCGATCAGGAGGCTGATCGGCGTGCCGGTCGTGCGCCCCTCGAACACGCCCGACAGGATGCGGACCAGGTCCGGTTCCTGCCGCTGCGTGGTGAAGCGCGAGGTGCCGGGGCGGCGCTTGTCGAGCCAGGGCTGGATGTCCGCTTCGGACAGCGCGATGCCGGGAGGGCACCCGTCCACCACCGCCCCGATCGCGGGCCCATGCGACTCGCCCCAGGTCGTGAAGCGGAAGGCGTGGCCGAAGCTGTTGTGGCTCATTCTTCGAGCCCAAACCAACGGCGACTGGCCGCCGCCTCTTCTTCCTTGTTCGGCCGTATCCACCGGCCACCGAGCCAAAAAGCCAGAGCACCGCCGATCGTAATTCCGAAGAACCAATTGCCATCATGGGTGGCAAGCGTGACGAGCGCCGCTGTCGCAAACATCACCGACACCAAGCAGCCGGAGCGCAACAGCGGCCAGCCAATCCCCTCACCAAAGTCCCCTGGCTGACGCACGACTGCCTACGCCAGCGCTATATCCGGCGCATCCTCCGCCTTCATGCCAATGACGTTATAGCCCGCGTCGACATGGTGGACCTCCCCCGTCACGCCGCTCGCGAGGTCGGACAGGAGGTACAGCCCCGCGCCGCCGACATCCTCGATCGTGACGTTGCGGCGCATGGGGGAGTTCAGCTCGTTCCACTTCAGGATATAGCGGAAGTCGCCGATGCCGCTCGCCGCCAGCGTCTTGATCGGGCCGGCGCTGATCGCATTGACGCGGATGCGCTCGGGGCCGAGGTCCATCGCGAGATATTTGACGCTCGCCTCCAACGCCGCCTTGGCGACGCCCATGACGTTGTAGTGCGGGACCACCTTCTCCGCGCCGTAATAGGTCAGCGTCAGCAGCGAGCCGCCGTCGGGCATCATCGCGCGCGCGCGCTTCGCTACCGCGACGAAGCTGTACGCGCTGATGTTCATGGTCTGGAGAAAGTTGTCGAGGCTGGTATCGACGAACTTGCCGCGCAGCTCGTTCTTGTCCGAGAAGCCGATCGCGTGGACGACGAAGTCGAGCGTCGGCCAGTCCTGCGCCAGCGTCGCGAAGGCGGTGTCTAGCGCGGCCATGTCCGATACGTCGCATTCGATCAGTCGCACGTCGCCGAGCGACGCGGCGAGCGGGCGCACACGCTTCTCCAGCGCCTCGCCCTGGTAGGAGAAAGCGAGCTCCGCCCCCGCCGCGCTCAGCTGCCTGGCGATGCCCCATGCGAGCGACTTGTCGTTCGCGACGCCCATGATCAGGCCCCGCTTTCCCGCCATCAACCCGTTCACGCTGTCCCCGCCGCTCTAGCCTCGACCGCCTCCGCGGCTTCGTCCCCCTCTAGCGCCGCTTGCGCGGGTTCCGCCAGCGCTGCGTTGAGATGCGCGCCGAACACGAAACCCAGACCGATGACGTAGAAGAACAACAGCATCACCACCACGCCCGCGAGGCTGCCATAGGTGAGGTCATAGCCGCCCAGTTGCGCCAGCACGACCGGGAGCAGCGCGGTCATCCCGACCCACCACAAGGCGGTGAACAGCGCTCCCGGCCATTTGCGGCTGCCGGTGTAGCGGTATTTGGATGGAGTCACGGCGAGGAACAGCACATATAACGCGCCGAACATGATCAGGCCGGGGATCAGCCGCGACAGGCCGATCCAACCCGCCAGATGCTCCGCCCAGGGGAGCAGGCGATAGATGAACTGTTCCGCCGCGACGAGCACGCCTTGCGTGAGGAACGAGATCATCGCCACGAGCACCGACGCGATCACCACCCCCGTCGACGTGAGCCGCGTCCGCCAGAACGGGGCGGAACTCTTGGTGCCGTAGGCGCGGCGGAAAATATCGCGGATCGTTTCCACGAACCCGCTCACCGTCCACAGACCGACCAGCCCGCCCAGCCACAGCAGCCGCCCCGTCCGCGCCGACAGCACGTCCGCGATCGGCTTTTGCAGCAGGGTGGAGACGTCATGCGGCATGTAGCGCAGGAAGCCCGCCACCGCGCGCTGCGTTTCCGCGCTCTGCCCGAACAGCGACAACAGCGCCGCCGCGGTGATGAAGAACGGAAACAGCGTCATCAGCGCCAGGTAAGCGAGATTGCCGGCGTGGATGAACCCGTCGTTGAACACACCGATCGACGCGCGCTTGAGCACCTCGAAGAAGCGGCTGCCCGGGCCGAGCCGGCTTAGTTCGCGGCTCAGCAGCCCGGGTTGCGCGGCGCGCGCCTCCGGGGTCAACCGGGAGGCGCTGCCGGTCGCGTCGGGGGCGGGCACTCTGGTCACGCTTCGGCTCAGACGCCCAGGCTTGCGCGCGGGTTCCCGCCCGCGCCCGACCAGCCTTCCACGAAACGGGTCAGCTCGGCGTCACCGGCGGGCAGGTCGACCATCAGCGTCACCAACTGATCGCCGCGCCCGCCGCCCTTCTTGCTGAACCCCTTGCCCTTAAGACGCAGCGTCCGCCCGGAGGTCGCGCCCTTGGGCACGGTCAGCATCACCGCGTTCTCGACGGTGGGCGCGCGCACCTTGCCGCCCAGCACCGCCTCGGCGAGCGTGATCGGCAGCTCGACGCGGATGTCGTCGCCGTCGCGGGTGAAGAAGCGGTGCGGCGCGACCTCGATCGTGATGAGCGCGTCGCCCGCGCCGCCCGGCCCCGGCTCCCCCTTTCCCGCCAGCCGCATCTGCGTGCCGCTTTCGACCCCGGCGGGAAGCTTCAGGTCGACCGCCGAACCGTCGCCGAGCGTGATCCGCTGCGGTGCCTGCGTCGCGGCGTCGGTGAAGGGGACCTTGAGGCTGTAGGCGATGTTGGCGCCCTTGGGCTGCGGGCGGCGTCCGAAACCGCCAAACCCGCCCGAGAACCCGCCCGCGCCGCCGGGCCGCTGCGCGCCGCCACCGCCGCTGAACAACCCCTCGAACAGGTCGCTGACGTCGACATTCTCGCCGCCGAACTCGAACGATTGCCCGCCCGCGCCGGGGCGAAAGCCGCTCGGTCGCCCACCCGGACCGCCGCCGCCGAAGCCGAACGGCGCCGCCGGGTTGCCGTCGCCGTCGATCTCGCCGCGGTCGAAGCGCGCGCGCTTGTCGTGGTCGGAGAGGAGGTCGTACGCGTTCGTGACCTTGCTGAAGCGCTCGGACGCCTTGGGATTGTCCTTGTTGCGGTCGGGATGCAGCTCTTTCGCGAGCTTGCGATATGCCTTCTTGATCGCGGCGTCGTCGGCGGTCCGCTCGATGCCGAGAGTCTGATATGGGTCTGCCATCGGTGCCCCGGTTGATCGATGTGTATCAGCCATGTGGGACGGTTTCGCGCCCGGGGCAATGAACGCGTATCGGGTTTCGTTCGTTGAGGGGTCACAAGGAGAATATCTCGTGAGCGACACCCAACCCAATCAGGCGATGCCCGGCAATGACGGGCACAAGGGCGAGAACACCGGCATCGACCATCCCAGCGGCAAGCACGGCGGCAGCGAGAGCAGCGGCGCGGCCTATCCCAACCCGCAGACCGGGTCGGAGGGCGATAACAGCGGCTTCATGGGCCATGGCGGACAGACGCACATCGCTTACTCCGGCTCCGGCGCGACCGGCGATTCGGGCGAGGACAACGACAACGCCGCCACAGGGGCGAAGGTCGGGGAGTAGGAACTCACGTCTGCTTCCTCCGCCACGTCGTCAGATGGGATCGGCCTTGCCGACCCGCTGCCCGACGTGGCGAGTCCTAGGCTTGGCAGGCCAAGCCTAGGCCGCCCGCTCCTCGACGGGTTTGACGTCGACGGACACCTCCATCCGCTGCGCGCCCGAACCTAACACCACGCCGTCGACCGGCGCGATCTCGGCATAATCGCGGCCGATCGCCATCACGACATGGTCGCCCGCCATCCAGATGCCGTTGGTGGGATCGAGCCCGACCCAGCCGTGGACCGGCCCGCACCATAGCAGCACCCAGGCGTGCGTCGCGTCCGCGCCGACCAGCCGCTCCTGCCCGGGCGGGGGCAAGGTGCGGATATAGCCGGAGGCGTAGGCGGCGGGGAGCCCGGCGGCGCGCAGCCCGGTGATCATGATCTGCGCGAAGTCCTGGCACACGCCCTTTCGCGCCCGGAACGCCTCGCGCGGCGGGGTGTCGACCAGCGTCGCGGTGGGGTCGAACAGGAACTCGCGCTGGATACGTCGGGCGAGCGCGATCCCCGCCTCCAGCGCGGGCGCGTCGGGCGAGAGGTCGGGCGCGCACCAGTCCGCGATCTCCGCGTCGAGCGGGATCAGCGGCGAGGGGTAGAGATAGGCCGCCGGCCCGGCGGGCGAGGCGTCGAGGCTGTCGCGCGCCCACTCGGCGACCTGCCCCAGCGTAGGGTCGTCAGGCCCCGGCATCGGCACGGGGCGGTCGACGCGGACGCGCGAGGTGCTTTCGATGATGAGATGGCGTACCGGCTCCTCGACGACGATCCGCGTGACATGCGCCAGGCCCGCCTCCGCCAGCGCCGGGTGGCAGCGGCCCGAGGGCGAGATGTGCAGCGCGTGCTCCTCCACCCGCTGCCCCGGCCAGTCGATCGGCTCCAGCCGCAGGTTGCAGCGCGCGAACGCGACCGGCGCGGCATAATCAAAGCGGGTGACGTGGACGATGTCGTAGATCATGGTCCTAAGCTAGAGTGAGCCCACTCGCGCGCAACGGCTCCGCGCCTTGCAGGAAGTACCGCCGCGCGATCAAGTCGGAGAGCGCGAACAGCCGCCGCTCGACGTCGGACAACAGCGCCGCATCCAGCGTCGCCGCCGCCACGGTCGATACCGCCGCCGCGACCGCGTACCCCGCCGCTTGTTGCGGCTCGGCCATGCCGTCGTCACCGAGTACGGGCAGCGCGCGCAGGTGGGTGCAGATGCGCTCGGTCTGATACGCCAACGCGCGCGGGTTGTCGGGATCGAGCGCGACGAGGTCCAGCACCGGTACACGCGCGATGCCGGTCAGGTAGCGCTGGCGATAGCTGATCTGCGAATCGGCCAGGTCGAGCAGTGTCGACAGGTCATCGGGCGACGCCCCCGCCAGCCCGAAGGCGCGAACGGTGCGAACCACCCCCAGCGCGCGCTCGATCCTTCGCCCGAGGTCGAGGAAACGCCACGCGGCGGTGCGTCCCATATGCTCGGCGGACAGGCCCGCCAGCGCCGCGTAGCGCCGCTGCAACGCGCCCGCGCGCTCAGCCAGGTCGGGGTGGCGGGGCAGCGGCGCTTCGAGCAGCCGCACCGTGTCCGCCGACAAGCGGTCGCGTGCGCCCTCACCGATCGCGCGGGCGAGCGCGTTGATCGCGGCGACCGAGTGGTGGTCGGGCGACTCGATCGCGGCGCGCGCGAGGTCGAGGAGATCGGCTCGTCCGTAAGACAGCGGCGGTGATGCCGCGCCGCTCGCCACAATCAGCGCGACCAGCTTGTCCACCGTCGCGGGCGCGAGCGCGCCGCCTGCGTCCGCGTCGATCGACGTGCCAAGCATCACCCGCACGACGCCGAGCAGCGCCTCGCCCCGCTCCAGATAGCGGCCGAGCCAGTAGAAATTGTCCGCCACGCGACTCGGCAACGTGCCCGGGTTGCGGCGGACCTGAAGCGAATCGGGCGCGGGGAGCAGCGACACGGGCTTCACCGTTTCGCGCCCGTGGATGCAGACGTCGGCGGACCAGACGCCGTCGCCCATCACCGTCGCCAGCGTCTCCGGGTGCTCGCCGATCCGCGCGAAGCCGCCGGGCAGGACGCGCCATGCGCCCGCGCCGTCACGCGCCGCGAACACGCGCAGGGTGAAGGGGCGGGGCACGAGCTCGTCCCCGATCACCACGGGCATGGTGGACAGCCGCACCAGCTCCTGCCCGACATAATCCTGCGGTCGGCGCGCGAGGTCCGCGAGCAGCGCCGCACGAGCCTGCAGGTCCAGCGCCGCGCCCGCGACCGCGCCGCCCGCCAGCCCGAGCGGGCGCGCGCCGAACGCGGGGGCG
>CALMGC010000007.1 GCA_937863505.1 uncultured Sphingomonadales bacterium
GATCGAGGAGGCCGACGACAAGCCGTCACGGGCGTCGAACGTCGTCGACCTGATGGCGGCGCTCAAAAAGTCGATGGAGCGCGGCGGCGCGGTGGCTCCGGCGGAGGACGCGCCCGCCGCTAGCCCCAAGCGCAAGGCGAAGGCACCCGAGCCCGCGAACGAGGACACGCCCGTTCCGGCGAAGAAGCCGGCGCGCAAGGCACCCGCGAAGGCGAAGGCGGAAGAGCCCGCGGCCGCCCCGGTCACGCCCGCGCGCAAACCGACGGCGCGCAAGCGTGCGTGACTCGCCCGTGACCACGACGGACCCGCTCGCCCGCTACAACGCCAAGCGCGATTTCGCGAAGACGGCTGAACCCGCGGGCACGCTGGCCCCCGGCAACGGTAACCGCTTCATCGTCCAGAAGCACGACGCCACCCGCCTTCACTGGGACTTCCGGCTGGAGGTCGACGGCGTGCTCAAGAGCTGGGCGGTGACGCGCGGGCCGAGCCTCGACCCCGACGAGAAACGGCTTGCGGTCCGGACGGAAGATCACCCGCTCTCCTATGCCGAGTTCGAGGGTACGATCCCCAAGGGCGAATATGGCGGCGGCACGGTGATGCTGTGGGACGTGGGGACCTGGTCGCCGATCAAGGGCAAATCGGCCAAAGACTTGGAAGAAGGCCACCTCCACTTCGTCCTCGATGGCGAGCGGATGCGCGGCGAGTGGATGCTGATCCGGCTGAAACCGCGGGGCAAGGAACGCGCGGAGAACTGGCTGCTCCGCAAGGTGGGCGACGCGGAGGCGGGCGGCACCGACACGTTGGTCGAGACCGCGCTGACCAGCGTCAAGACCGGTCGCACCATGGAGGAGATCGCGGCGGGTAAGGTGGCGAAGCTGATGAAGGCCGCCCCGCCCGCTCCGAAACGTCGCGCGTCGAAGAAGGTGGCGCTTCCATCCTTTATCGAACCCCAGCTCTGCACGCTTGTCGACGCGGTTCCCGCCGGCTCCGCCTGGCTGCACGAGGTGAAGTACGACGGCTATCGCGCTTTGGTCGCGGTCGCAGGGGGCAAGGCGAAGGTCTACACCCGCACCGGGCTTGACTGGACCGACAAGTTCCCCGGCATCGCCGAGGCCTGCGCCGCGCTGCCGGCCGATACCGCGCTGATCGACGGGGAGATCGTCGCGTTTAAGAACGGCAAACCCGACTTCGCGACGTTGAAGGACGCGATCGGCGCGGGCGGCGAGATGACGCTGTTCGCGTTTGACCTGCTCCACCATGACGGCGAGGACCTGACCGGGCTCGCCACGCTTGCGCGCAAGGAGCGGCTCCGCCCGCTTGTCTCCGGCAGCGACCCTCGCCTCCTCTATGCCGAGCATATCGCCGGCTCGGGTGAGCAGCTGTTCGCCGCCATATGCCGCGAGGGCTATGAAGGCGTGGTCTCCAAGCGTGCCGACGCCCCGTATCGGTCGGGTCGCGCGAAGAGCTGGCTCAAGACCAAGTGCACGCACCGGCAGGAATTCGTGGTCGTCGGCTGGACGCCGTCGGACAAGTCGCGTGGGTTCAAGTCGCTGCTGCTGGGCGCGTACAAGGGCGGCGAGCTGACCTATGCGGGCAAGGTCGGCACCGGCTTCGACGCGGACACGATGATGGAGCTACGCGAGAAGCTCGACGCGCTCGGCCGTGACGACGCGACCGTGAAAGCTCCCCGGGCGATGGTCCGCGGCGCGCGCTGGGTCCGGCCCGAGCTGGTCGCGGAAGTCGCCTATGCGGAGGTGACGCCCGACAATGTCCTGCGCCACGCGAGCTTCTTGGGGCTACGCGAGGACAAGCGCCCGAGCGAGGTCGTGCTCGAACGCGAGGAACCGGTCGCCGCCGCAACGAGCGCGGGTCCCCAGCAAAGTAGTACTTTGCTGGGAAGCGCCGCCCCCGCGATCACCGTGCGGGTGAGCAACCGCGACCGGGTGATCTTTCCCGAGTCTACCGTCACCAAGGGCGAGCTGGCCGACTATTACGCGCTCGTGTCGCCCGTCATGCTCCCCTGGGCGGGCGACCGCCCGGTCAGCCTGGTCCGCTGCCCGCAGGGGCGCGGGAAGCAATGCTTCTTCCAGAAGCACGACGCGGGCTCGTTCGGCGAACAGGTGCATCAGGTGCCCGTGCCCGAGAAGGACGGGTCGACCGAGAACTACCTTTACGTCGACAGCGCCGACGGACTGGTCGCGTGCGTGCAGATGGGGACGATCGAGTTCCACGGCTGGGGCAGCCGCGTGGACCCGCTCGAGAAGCCCGACCGGATGGTGTTCGACCTCGACCCCGATGAGGGACTGGGCTTCGCGGAAACGACGCGCGCCGCCGAGTGTCTGCGCGATCAGCTCGCCGAACTGGGGCTGGCGAGCTTTCCGCTGCTGTCGGGGGGTAAGGGGGTGCATGTCGTCGTGCCGCTCACCCCGCGCGCGGAGTGGCCCGCAGTGCGCGATTTTGCCGAGCGGTTCGCGCGCGCGCTGGCGCAGGCGGAGCCCGAGCGCTTCGTGGCGGTGATGACCAAGGCGAAGCGGGTCGGGCGCATCTTCATCGACTATCTGCGCAACCAGCGCGGCGCGACCGCGATCATGCCGTATGCCGCGCGGGCGCGGGCGGGCGCGCCGGTCGCCGCGCCGGTGTCGTGGACAGAGCTGCGCGACCTAGACACCGCCGCCCGCTGGAGCGTGCGCGACGGCGCGGAACTCCTCGCGCGCGCGGGCGGGCGCGGGTTGCAGGGGTGGTGCGTGGCGGATCAGGTGCTGCCGGACCTGTGACTCCTGGCTCTCCCTTTGGGAAAAGAGATTGGGGTTGCGCCTTCGGGGCTTATCGTGAACCGCGTTCGCGTGGTGACGCTGGCCTCCCCCAACTTGTCCCAAGGTGATTGCTGGTTAGCCGACTATCGCGCCGTCGCGCCGCCCGGCGATGTCGTCGACGATGCGCCGGCTTGGGCCGAGATATTCAGAGAGCTCGCCGCCGGTGGCGATCTCGCCCATGCGCGCGAGCGGGTCGCGCGACAGGCCGCCGATATCGGCACGGGCTTTCGCGTCGTCGGCGAGGAAGCCGAGCGGCCCTGGCCGGTCAGCCCCGTGCCGTTGCTGATCGCCGCCGACGAATGGGCGCACGTCGCGGCGGGCGTGGCCGAGCGCGCGGCGCTGCTCGAAACCGTGCTCGCCGACCTGTACGGCCCCGCGCGCCTGGTCACTGAGGGCCACATCCCCGCCGCGCTGGTGACGGGCAGCCCTTATTACCTCCGCAGCATGACCGGGCTCGCCCCACCCGGCAGGCACCATCTCAACCACATCGCGGTCGACCTCGCGCGCGGGCCCGATGGGGAGTGGCGCGTGCTCGCCGACCATCTGCGCGCGCCCGTCGGCGCGGGCTATGCGCTGGAGAACCGGCTGGCGGTCAGCCGCGCGCTGGGCGGGTTGCAGGCGCGGCTAAACATCCAGCGGCACGCGCCCTTCTTCTCGGCCCTGCGCGACGGGCTCGCCGCCAGCTGTCGCCGAACCGACCCGCGCATCGCGCTGCTCACCCCGGGGCGCTACAACCCAAGCTATGCCGAGCAGGCGCATCTCGCGCGCTATCTCGGCTTCCTGCTCGTCGAGGGCGCGGATCTCGCGGTGCTCGACGGCAAGCTGTTCGTCCGCACCATCGGCGGGTTGAAGCGCGTCGACGCGCTGTGGCGACGGGTCGACCCGCGGCTGCTCGACCCGCTCGCGTTCGACACGCATTCCCGGATCGGCGTGCCGGGGCTGATCGACGCATACGCAACGGGCGAGGTGGTGATCGCCAACGCGCCGGGTGCGGGCGTGCTGGAGGCGCCCGCCTGGTCCGCGTTCCTCCCCCGCCTGGCCGAACAGCTGGCGGGCGCGCCGCTCCGCCTGCCCAACATCGCGACCTGGTGGTGCGGGCAGGCGGGCGCACGGACGGCGGTGGAGGCGCGGCTGGGCGAGCTGCTGATCGCCCCCGCGTTCGGCG
>CALMGC010000008.1 GCA_937863505.1 uncultured Sphingomonadales bacterium
ATGTCGGGGTAGATGTCGAGAAACGCGCGCCCGACATCCTGGGTGAAGGCGAAATCGGCGGCGAAGTCGCGCTCCAGACGGTCGTAGAAAACGCCGCCCACCCCCCGGTGGACGTGTCGGTGGGGGATGTAGAAATACTCGTCCGCCCATTGCTTGTAGCGGGGGTAGAAACCGGGGTCGTGCCGGTCGCACGCCGCCTTCAGCGCGGCGTGGAAGGCGGCGGTGTCCTCCTCGCGCGGCAGCGGCGGGTTGAGGTCCGCGCCGCCGCCGAACCACCGCTTCGTCGTGACGAGAAAGCGCGTGTTCATGTGCACGGCGGGGACGTGCGGGTTCGCCATGTGCGCGACCAGGCTGATGCCGGTGGCGAAGAAACCGGGGTTGTCGGCGGCGCCGTGGACCGACTTGGCGAACTCGCCCTCAAACGTCCCGCCGACGGTGGAGACGTTGACGCCCACCTTCTCGAACACGCGGCCCTTCATCACGCCCCGTACCCCGCCGCCGCCCGGCGCGCCGGAAGGATCGACGCGGTCCCAAGGCGTGTAGGCGAACAGGGCGTCGGAGCCAGCCTCGCGCTCGATCGCCTCGAACGCGGCGCAGATCTGGTCACGGAGCGATTCGAACCAGGCGCGGGCGGCAGATTGTTCGCGATCGAGCGGCGTCATGCCCGGATCCAACGAAGTTGGAGAAGTTGAGGCTTGCGCGCCGTTTCAACTGGCCAGTGGCGAGCAGCGGACGGTTCGGCGTCGAGCGATGTCGATGCGCGAATCCAACGAAGTTGAGGAAGTTGAGGGCCGAAAGCCGGTTCAACCTCGTGGTGGCGGATGGTGGAGGCGGGCATCGTTGACAGGTTATGCCCCGAACGGGGGAGAGTAGGACAGCGAAAACCGGTCCAGACCTCAGGCCGGCCATCCACCCGTCTGCCGCAGCGCCTCGCTCAGCACCATCGCGCCCGCGACCGCGACGTTGAGTGAGCGCAAGCCTTCGCGCATCGGCACGCGCACCGCCAGGTCCGCGCGGGCGTGAACCGCATCCGGCACACCCGCACTTTCCGATCCGAGCAGCAATACGTCGTCGGCGCGGAACCGCGCTTCGGGCAGGCGCACGGCGGCGCGGGTGGTGAGCAGCACGATGCGCCCCGTCACCTGCGCCTCGAACGGCGCCCAGTCCGCGTGGCGAGTGACGGAAGCCGCCGCCGCATAGTCCATCCCCGCCCGCGCCAGCGCGCGGTCGCTCCAGGGGAAGCCCATCGGCTCGATCAGATCGACGCCCACCCCCATACAGGCAGCAAGCCGGAGCAGGGTGCCGACATTGCCCGCGATGTCGGGCTCGAACAGGGCGAGACGCATGGGGGCGCGTTAACGCCCGTAACCGCGGAACAAAATGCTGTTGGCAAAGGCGGCTGGCCTAATCTAGGAGGGTAGGACGTCACATGGGCGGGGGCTCGCGTGTTCGGTGTGTTTCGCGCCGGGCCGCCCATATACGGATTGGTCAAGGGCAAGGGTTGATGGCGACGGTCGACAACATGATTCCTCCCGGGGAAGACCCGGCACCCTATCACGAGGCCGTCGACGACCCGCGCCGCCGCGATTTCCTCAACGTCGCCGCCGTCGCGTTCGTCGGCGTGGGCGCGCTCGCCATCGTGTTTCCACTGGTCAACCAGATGGCACCCTCGGCGGACGTGCTGGCGGACTCGACCACCGAGCTCGACGTGTCCAAGATCGCGCCGGGGCAGGCGATTAAGTCCACCTTCCGCAAGCAGCCGCTGTTCGTCCGTAATCTGACGCCCAAGGAGATCACCGAGGCCAATGCCGTGCCGATCAGCACGCTGCGCGACCCGCAGACGCTGGCGGAGCGGACCAAGGCGGGGCATGAGAACTGGTTGATCACCATGGGGGTGTGCACCCATCTGGGCTGCATCCCGCTGGGGGCGGGAGAGGGCGAGAACAAGGGCGAGTTCGGCGGCTATTTCTGCCCTTGCCACGGGTCGCAATACGATACCGCCGCGCGCATCCGCAAAGGCCCCGCGCCCAAGAACCTGCTGGTTCCCGACTATACGTTCACATCGCCGACCACCGTGCTGATCGGCGGAGGAAAATAAGATGAGCTTTCCCTGGGCGAAGCAATATCAGCCGAAGCAGCCGCTGATGCGGTGGCTCGACGAGAAGCTGCCGGTGCCGCGGTTGGTCTACAATGCGGTCGGCGCGGGCTATCCGGTGCCGCGCAACCTCAACTATTTCTGGAACTTCGGCGTGCTCGCGGGCGCGGCGTTGGGCATTCAGATCATCACCGGCATCGTGCTGGCGATGCACTATGCCGCCAACGGCGCGGTCGCGTTCAACTCGGTCGAGCATATCATGCGCGACGTCAACGCTGGCTGGTTCCTCCGCTATGCGCATGCCAACGGCGCGTCGATGTTCTTCATTGTGGTCTACACCCACATCTTCCGCGGGCTTTATTACGGTTCGTACAAGGCGCCGCGTGAGATGGTGTGGCTGCTCGGCGTCATCATCTTCCTGCTGATGATGGCGACCGCGTTCATGGGTTATGTGCTCCCCTGGGGGCAAATGAGCTTCTGGGGCGCGCAGGTCATCACCGGTTTCTTCTCGGCGATCCCGATCGTGGGCGAGTCGGTCCGCGTGTGGCTGCTCGGCGGCTATGCCCCCGACGATGCCGCGCTCAACCGCTTCTTCTCGCTCCACTATTTGTTGCCCTTCGTGACCGCGGCCGTGATCGTGCTGCATATCTGGGCGCTGCACATCCCCGGCTCGGGCAACCCGACCGGTGTCGACGTGAAGGGCGAACAGGACACGGTGCCGTTCCATCCCTATTACACCGCCAAGGACGGGGTGGGGCTGGGCGTGTTCCTGCTCGTGTTCGCGACGCTGCTGTTCTTCTTCCCGAACTATCTCGGGCACCCGGACAATTATATTCCAGCAAATCCGCTTTCGACGCCCGCGCACATCGTGCCTGAATGGTATTTCTGGCCGTTCTACGCGATCCTGCGTTCGTTCACGGCGGACTTCATCCTGCCCGCGAAGCTGTGGGGCGTGCTAGCGATGTTCGGCTCGATCCTGTTGCTATTTTTCCTGCCGTGGCTCGACTCGTCGCCGGTGCGCTCGAACAATTTCCGGCCCAAGGCGCGGATCGCGTTCTGGATCCTGCTGGTCGACGTGCTGGTGCTCGGCTGGGTGGGCGGCGCGGAGGCCTCGCCCTTGTACATCATGCTCGGTCAAATCAGCGCGGCCTACTATTTCGCGCACTTCCTGATCGTGCTGCCGCTGATCTCGCGGTCGGAGCGCCCGCGCCCGCTGCCGCACTCGATCACGGAAGCGGTGCTCGACAAACATGCGGGGACCAGCCCCGCCAAGACGGCGCTCGCCTGAGCCGGCGCGACAAGGGGACGTAAGTAGAATGGTTCGCGCAATTGCTGCCTTGATCGGGGCCGCCTTCGTGTTCGTGCTGGCGCTCGCGCTGTTCGGCACCGTGTCCGACCGGATCACCAGCCCGCCGCAGGCGACTGCGGTCGAGGAGTTTCACGAGCATCCGGTTGATGCCGAGCTCGCCAGCAACGGCGCGTTCGGGAAGTTTGATCGCCGCCAGCTTCAGCGCGGGTTTCAGGTGTACAAGGAGGTTTGCTCCGCCTGTCACTCGATTCGGCTGGTGTCGTTCCGCGACCTCGCCGATCTCGGCTATACCGCGCCCGAGGTGAAGGCGATCGCGGCGGGCTGGCAAATCGAGCAGCCCGCGCCCAACCCGGACACGGGCGAGATGGCTACGCGCAAGAACGTGCCGTCCGATCACTTCCCGCTCATCTTCGCCAACGACATCGCCGCGCGCGCCGCCAACAACAACGCGGTGCCGCCCGATCTGTCGGACATGGTCAAGGCGCGGCATGATGGCGCGAATTACATCGCGTCGCTGGTCGGCCACGGCTATGGTCCGCAGCCCGCCGAGCTGCTCCACCGCTTTCCCGATGCGAAGACGCCAAAGGGGCTGTATTACAATAAGTACTTCGCGAACCTGAATATCGCGATGCCGCCGCCGCTCAAGCAGGACGGGCAGGTGCAATATACCGACGGGACCAAGGCATCGGTGGACCAGATGTCGAAGGATGTCGCGGCTTTCCTGACCTGGACCGCTGAGCCCAAGCTGGAAGCGCGGCATGCGGCAGGGATCGCGGCGGTGGTGTTCATCGCCATCTTCTGCTTTCTCGCCTGGGGCGCGTATCAGAACGTCTGGCGCGACATTAAGCACTGAGCGGGCAGCCTGCTCGTGCGCTAGCACGAGCAGGACTCGCCACGCCGGGCAGCGGGACCGGTAAAGCTGGTCACGTCTGACGGCGTGGCGCATGGGGGTACGTTGCGATGGCCGACAACGACGACCTGAAGGCGCTGATCCGCACCATCCCCGACTTCCCCAAGCCGGGCATCCAGTTCCGTGACATCACCACGTTGCTGCTCTCCCCGGAAGGGCTGGCGACCGCGGTCGAGCGCATGGTCGCAGCGACTAGCGGCCCAGTCGATCTCGTCGCCGGGATCGAGGCGCGCGGGTTCCTGTTCGCCGCCGCGCTCGCCGTCCCGCTGCGCACGGGCGTGTTGCTGATCCGCAAGGACGGCAAGCTTCCCGGCGCGACGATCGCCGAGGATTACGCGCTAGAATATGGCGTGGACCGGATTGCGATGCACGCCGACGCCTGCGTGCCCGGGCAGCGTGTGCTGCTGATCGACGACCTGATCGCCACCGGCGGCACCGCACGCGCAGCGGTGCGGCTGCTCCGCAAAGCGGGAGCGAAGGTGGTCCAGGCGCAGTTCCTTGTCGACTTGCCCGATCTGGGCGGCGCGGACGCGCTCCGCGGCGATCGGGTGGACGTCTCGGCACTGGTCAGTTTCGCCGGGCACTGACGCGCGCCGGATCGAAACGGGCGCAAATTCGTTAGTTCCGGGCGTGACGAAATATCTTCTCCGCGTATCGGGAGCAGGTGACATGAAGCGAGCGGCGATTGCGGGCGCGATGTTGTTGGCCGGGCTGAGCCTGGCCGGGTGCGCCGACGAGTACGGTTATGGCCGAGGCGGCTACGCGTACGGCTATGGCGGCGGCTATCCGGGCTATTACGATGGATATTATGGTAGTGGCTATGGCGGCTATTACGGTTGGTATGGCGGCTTCTACTACCCGGGCACGGGCTTCTTTGTGTACGACCAGTACCGGCGACCGTACCGTTGGAACGGCGCGCAGCAGCGTTACTGGCAGGGCCGGCTGAACGGCTATCGCGGGCAGCGTGGCGGGCCCGAATGGCGCGGGTTCGCGGGCAACGGCGGCTCTGGCGGCCAGCCTGGCTATGGCAGCAGGGGCTATGGCGGGCAGGCATATCGCGGCGGTTATGCGCCATCCGGCGGCGGCCCGCGTGGTGGCGGCGGTGGTCACGGATATCACCATCGATAAGGTCGGCCCGACGGCACCGGTGATCAGGCCAGCTCACCACCGGTCCGGGCGCGGATCAGCCCATTGGCGACGAAGGTCATCACCGGCTCACCATTCTGATTGAACACGGTCGTGCGCGCCTTGGTGATGCCCAGCTCCGGTCGCGTCGCCGAGGCGCGCTTGGCGAGCAGCTCCGTCTCGCAGCGTAGCGTGTCGCCGGGGTAGACCGGTCGGAGCCAGCGCAATTCGTCGAGCCCCGGCGAGCCAAGTCCCGCCTGCGGGTGCGCCTGCCAATGCGCAACGAGCATCGCCATCGTCATCGCGGCGGTGTGCCAGCCGCTCGCCGCGAGCCGCCCGAACTGCGTCTCCGCCGCCGCTTCGTCCGACAAGTGAAACGGCTGCGGGTCGTAGCGGGAGGCGAACTCGAGCACCTCCTCGCGCGTGACGCGGTGTGCGCCGAAGCTGGCCATCTCGCCGACGACAAGGTCTTCGAGGTAGCGCATCACCGTCTCAGCACTCCGCGGAACGGCGCGTCGTCTCCGTCGAGCCCGGTTCCGGCAGGCAGGCCGAGGAGGTCGCGGAGCAAGGGCGCGATCGCGACATTGTCGAACGGGGGCAGCCGCCGGCCCGGCGCGAACGCCGGACCCGACGCGATGAACAGCGCGCGCATCTCGGGCGCGGCGTTGTCATAGCCATGGTCGCCGCCCGTCTCCGGCTTGGTCGGCGCGGTACGGCTCACCAGCCAGCCGGTGTCGGCGAGGCACAGGTATGGCGGCACGCGCGGGTTCGCGCCGTAGTGAAGCCGCACGGGAACGTCCCGCTTTCGCCAGCAATGCACATGCGCGTGCGGGCGGAGCAAAGCCGCGAGCGCCGCCCCGTGCCCGGGTGTGGGCGCGAGGCTGGCATACGGCCCCTTCTCGATCGCGCGCCAGCTGCTCGGCGGGGCGAGCCGGTCGAGCGGCACGACCCGCGCGCTCGACGTCGCCGCCATGCCGTAATCGGCGACGATGACGAGATTGGCGGGTTGGCCGAGCGCGCGGAGCCCGCTGACCAGTCGCGCGACCTGCACGTCGACCTGCCCCACCGCTGCCGTGGTCCGCGCGTCGTCGGGGCCGTAGCGATGCCCCGCGCTGTCCACCGTGTCGAAAATGAGGGTGACGAAGCGCGGGCGCGTCGCGGACGAGCGGCGCATCCACTCGAGCACCGCGTCGACCCGCTGCTCCCCCGTTACCGCTTGGGCGAATTGGTGCCAGTCGGACGGGCGGACGCCGCCTGTCACCTGCCCATGCACCGCCTTGTCCACCGTCCCGCCCCAGCCGACATTCGCGCCCGGCCAGAACTCGGTCGCGGTGCGCACGCCTGCGCGCTCCGCCGTGACCCAGATCGGCTCCGCCTCGCTCCACCAGAACGGGTCGTCGGTGGTCATGGTGAAGGTCTCGCCGGGGCGGGCGGGGTCCTCCATCGTGTTGCCGACGACGCCGTTGCGATCGGGGCGAAGCCCGGTCGCGATCGCCCAATGGTTGGGAAAGGTCTTGGACGGAAAGGAGGGCCGCATCGACGCGCTGACCCCGTCGCGGGCGAGCGCGGACAGCGTCGGAGTGACACCGCGGTCGAGGTAATCGGGGCGAAAGCCGTCGATCGAGACGAGGATCACCACCGGCGCAGCGACGGCAAGCTCGGTTTGGCGGGGCGGCGCGTAGGGCAGCGCGGGCGCGGCCGCGACCGGGTCGGGCGTGGAGAGCGGCGGCAACGCGCGCGGCATGTACGGGAAGCCGCATCCGGCGAGCAACAACGCCGTCCATAGGGGGACCGATCGCTTCATGGCGTTTCCTCGCATAGCCGGAGCGGCGTTAGACGTGGTCCGATGTCGGGGGAAGCGCCCACATCGTTGCCGTGGTCCGGCCGGCTGTATGGCGGTCTATACAACGAGCCAAGGTCGCGAAGTCCAAGCGCGACGCTAAGCCGCCTTTTACCTGTCCGTCGTTAGAGTACGCGTGAAAGCGGGGGCATGATGAGCATCGGTGCAATCTCATCAGCCACTGATGCCGTCCTGTTTGGCCGGACCAATCGTACCTGGTTCGACCCTCGTCTCAGTCCATTCTACCTTATTATTGTCGTCCAGCTCGGATTTCTGGTCGCGGTCGTGCAGGCAGGATGGTTCACTTTCGACCCGGAACCGCTGACCACCGACGCGCTTTTCCTCACCATGTTGGCCGCAAGCGCGATGGTGTCGCGATGGTTGACGTTCGCGGCCTTGGCGGATTTCGTCGAAGCGGGCATATTGTTTTTCAGCGTAGCCATCCTGACCCCGCTATGCGCGGTTGTGTTGGCCAGCACGAACCTGCCGTTGGCGGATAGCTGGCTTGCGTCGCTCGACGCGCGGTTGTTCTTCGGTTTCGACCGACGCGTGTTCGCGGCCTTTGTATTCGATCATCCGGTCGCACTCACCATAGCGAGCAGAAGCTATCTCAGCTTGACCTGGCAACCGTTCGCTTTGTTCTTCGCCCTATATGCGACCGGCCGCGCCGACAAAGCCTGGACGTTTTTATTGGCTTGGTTTGTTGCGCTGATCGTCACGATCCTGATCTTCCCCTTTGCACCCGCACTGAGCACGCCGCCATACCGGATGCATTGGGTTCATGTGTTGCAGGAGGTGCGTAGTGGCCAGCTAAGGTGTCTGGGCATAGAAGCGTTGGATGGTATCGTCGCCTTCCCGAGCTTCCATGCGGCCGGTGCCGTCATGCTCGGCTGGGGTTATGCAGGCTTTCGCTACCTGCGTCTGCCGTTCATCGCGTTGAATGCAGCGATGTTTGTGTCCGCCATCCCTTGCGGCGGCCATTACCTCGTTGACCTGCTCGCGGGTGCAACGGTGGCCCTCGTGTCACTGCGCGTCGCGGCGAAGCTGACGCGGTTCAGACGTTGAATCTGAACAGCATCACGTCCCCGTCCTGCACCAGATACTCTTTCCCTTCCTGCCGCAGCTTCCCCGCCTCGCGCGCGCCCGCTTCCCCGCCCAGCGCGACATAGTCGTCATACGCAGTCGTCTCCGCGCGGATGAAGCCGCGTTCGAAGTCTGAATGGATCGCGCCCGCCGCCTGCGGTGCCTTGGCCCCGCGATCGACGGTCCAGGCGCGGGCCTCTTTGGGGCCGACGGTGAAGAAGGTAATGAGGTGGAGCAGGCGATAGCCCGCGCGGATCACGCGGGCGAGGCCGGTCTCGCTCAGACCCAGCTCGGCGAGGAACTCGCCCCGGTCCTCCGGCGGCATGGTGGCGATCTCCGCCTCAATCGCGGCGGACACCACCACCGCCTCCGCGCCCTCCGCCGCCGCGCGCTCGAACACACGCGCGCTGTGGGCGTTCCCGTTCGCCGCGTCGCCCTCGTCGACGTTGCAGACATAAAGCACGGGCTTGGCGGTGAGCAGCTGCGCCTGCGCGAACGCGCGCGCCTCTTCGTCGTCCTTGGGGCGAGTGAGCCGGGCGGGCTTGCCTTCGCGCAACAGGTCGAGCGCCTGCCCCAGCACCGCGGCGGCGGCGCGCGATTCCTTGTCGCCTTGCTGCCCTTTCTTGACGAGGTTGGGGACGCGCTTTTCGAGGCTTTCCAGGTCGGCGAGCATCAGCTCGGTCTCTACCGTCTCCGCGTCTGCGATCGGATCGACCTTGCCCTCGACATGCGTGACGTCGCCGCCCTCGAAACAGCGGAGGACATGCACCACCGCGTCGACCTCGCGGATATTGCCGAGGAACTGGTTGCCGAGCCCTTCGCCCTTGCTCGCGCCGCGCACCAGCCCGGCGATGTCGACGAACGCGAGCTGCGTTTCGATCACCTTGGCCGAGTGCGCAATCGCGGCGAGCTTGGCCAGCCGCTCGTCGGGAACGGCGACTTGGCCGACGTTCGGCTCGATCGTGCAGAAGGGATAGTTGGCCGCCTGCGCCGCCGCGGTTTCGGTGAGCGCGTTGAAGAGCGTCGACTTGCCGACATTGGGCAGACCGACGATGCCGCAGCGAAAACCCATGGATGGTGCCTGTTGTGCGAGGGAGCGCGCGCTTTAGGCGTTCGGGTCCCATCGCGCCAGCGGCGAAGGTGAGCGGGTGTGTTCAGGTGAGTTCTGGCGATTGTTCCTCAACTCGTCGCTGCCTCATCTCGTTTCGTCGTTACTGTGAGATTGACCGTCCGGTCGGGCCGGGTCGGCACCGTCTATCCCATTAACGGCCGGGCATGGCCGCGACCAGGCAACGGGAAGATCAGATGCGGATTTGGATCGGAGCGGCGGCGGTGATCGGGGCGGGGCTCCTCGCGCAATCGGCCAGTGCGGCGGACAAGGCGTGGACGATGATATCCCCGACGGTCGTGCCGGTCGGCACCGATCTGCGGCTCCGCGTCCTCACCGTCCAGAGCGCCGACCCGGCAATGAACATCGACAACGAGGCGAGTCGGCTCCGCAAGGGCTTCGGCGGGTCGATGATCGACTACTTCCCGTTCGGAATCGACGGCTTTTACCTTTCGAGCGGCGGGCGGATGACCAGCCGTCTGTCGTCGCCGTTCCACGACCAGCTGCTCTACGCGCCGCGCAGCGGGGGCCTGCGCTCCAGCCGTCACCTCACCCCCGCGATGACGATGGGCTATAGCCGCCAGGTACAGCACGGGCTGACCATGGGTGTCGAGGGCGGCATGGTAATGGGCCATCTCGACAGCAACTATTACAGCGCCCTGCGCGCGCCCCGGTCCAACCGGCTGGGCGAGGGCGGTCGTAACACCAGCAACCCGGTCGCGCGCATGACGGTGGCGTACAGCTTCTAGGCGGAGCCGCACGCGCCGCGGGCGCGTTGGGGGGCGATGATATGGTCCGCCCCGCGCCTGCTCGACCGGCTGATGGCTGCCTCGCTCGTCGAGCCGGGCGCGAGCTTCGCCGAGCCGGCGGGGGAGCCGGGGCTGGTCGGCGCTGATTCGGTCTCGTGGCGCGTGTTCCGCAATCCGGTGACGATGTATATCGGCGGCGTCGCGGCGGTGCTGCTCGAATTGGGCGAGCCGCGCGTTCGGCATGGCGTGTGGGACCATAGCAGTTTTCGGCGCGACCCCGCGCGGCGGCTCCGGCGCACGGGGCAGGCGGCGATGGTTACCGTCTATGGCGCGCGCTCCTCCTTCGAGGCGCTGGCAGCACGGGTGGCACGGCTGCACGAGCGGGTGAGGGGGGCAACCCCGGCGGGCGAGGCTTATGCGGCGAGCGACCCCGAGCTGCTCCGCTGGGTACAGGCGACCGCCGCATGGGCGTTCGTCGAGGCGTACCGGAATTGGGCGCGCCCGCTGTCTGACGCGGCGGTCGACCGATACTATGTGGAAGGGTCGCCGGGGGCGGCGATGTATGGCGTCGTCGGCCCGCCCGGCGATGCGGCGGCGATGCGGACGCTGTTCGCGGCGATGACGCCGAGGCTGGAGCCGTCGCCCATCCTGCACGAGCTGTTGAGCATCCTGCGCCGCGCGGCGATCCTGCCGCTGCCGCTACGCCCGTTGCAATGGACGTTGGCGGCGGCGGCGGTGGAACTGCTCCCGCCCGACCTTCGCAGGAGGCTGGGGCTGGCGGGCGAGCGACCATTGAGAACTCCCGAGCGCGCGCTGCTCAGGGCGATGGCGCGGGTAGCGGAGGCGACTCACTGGCCGTCCGCGCCCTACGCGCAAGCGTCGCTACGGCTGGGGCTGGCGGGAGACTATGTCTTAAAAGCGCCTGGATAGCTTCAGTCTGCCAGTCTTAACGCCACATCGTTCATGAATCGCACGTCGTCCCTATCAGCCAGCCGCCCCGCCTCCGCCGCGACCGCGCCGAGCAGGTCGGAGAGGGGGTCGATCTCAACCTTGGCGAAGTTGCCGAGCACATGGCCGGTGACGCGATCCTTGTGTCCCGGATGGCCGATGCCGAGCCGGACGCGGCGAAAATCAGGGCCGAGATGTTGGTCAATCGAGCGCAGACCGTTATGCCCCGCTGCGCCGCCGCCCGTCTTCACCTTGACCTTGAACGGGGCGAGGTCGAGTTCGTCGTGGAACACGGTGAGCGCATCGAGGTCGAGCTTGTAGAAGCGCAGCGCCTCCGCGACCGAACGTCCGCTGTCGTTCATGAACGTCGCGGGCTTGAGCAGCAGCAACTTGTGCGCGCCGACGCGCCCCTCCTGCGTCCAGCCCTGGAATTGCTTCCTGGGCGGGGCAAAGCCGTGGACCTCGGCGATCGCGTCGACAGCCATGAAGCCGATATTGTGCCGCTGCATCGCA
>CALMGC010000009.1 GCA_937863505.1 uncultured Sphingomonadales bacterium
GCCCTGCCCAGGTCGGGCAGCGCGCGCAGCGCGGCGCGGACGCCCTCGCGCAACGCGCCGTCGTCATGGAACAGCGCCACCAGCGCCAGCCGCCGCTCGATCGCGTGCCTGTCCATCAACGGCGCGCCGAGGTCCGCCGCGAGCGCCCGCGCGCCCGCGCCCGTCACCGTGCGGTCTACCGTGTCGAGCAGCGATCCCTTGCGATTGCCCCCGGCGGCGCAGGTCAGCTCCAGGCTGTCGCGCGTCGCGGCGTCGATCGCCATCGTCTCGGTCGCATGACGGAGGCGCGGGGGCGTGAGAAAGGGGAGCGCGCCCTTGGCGTTCCCCTCCAGATACGCGACCAGCCCGCCCGCCGCCGACAGCGCGGCGCGCCCGAACTGGCCGAACCCGTCGAGCGTGGCGACCCCGAACACGCGCTTGAGTCGTGCTTCCCCGCCGGCGCTGTCGAACTCGCTTTTGGGACGGAGGGTTGTTGCGGCTTCAGCGCCAAGGCCCGTCTCGCAGGCGATCACCTCGGCGGGGGACAGCCGCGCCAGCTCCGCGGCGAGCGCATCGGCACCGACCTCGATCAGCTCGAACCGCCCGGTCGACACATCGGCGGCGGCGAGCGCGACCTCTCCACCCGCCTCGCCGATCGCGACGCACCAGTTCGCCGCCCGCGCGTCGAGCAGCGCTTCCTCCGTCAACGTCCCCGCAGTGACAACGCGCACGATCCCGCGCCCGACCAGCGTCTTCGACCCGCCGCGCGCGCGGGCGGCGGCGGGCGTCTCCGTCTGCTCGGCGATGGCGACGCGGTGCCTCGCCTTGATGAGCCGCGCGAGGTACGCCTCCGCCGAATGCACCGGCACCCCGCACATCGGCACCTTTGCGCCCTCATGCTCGCCGCGCGCGGTGAGCGCGATGTCGAGGCAGGCCGCCGCCGCCTTCGCGTCGTCGAAGAACAGCTCGAAGAAGTCGCCCATCCGATAGAACAACAGCGCGTCGCCCGCCTCGGCTTTCAACGCGAGATATTGCGCCATCATCGGCGTCGGGGCGGGCGAGGCGTCGGCCATGCCGGGCGGGGTAGCGGGTGCGGGGCGCGCGGGGAAGACCGCCCCCGCCGCGATTAATGCGGCTGATTGAGCCTCCCGAACACCTGCGCGTAGCTCCCGTTGCGTTCCGCATCGCGCAGGAACTTGACTCGCTCGACCAGGATCTCCTCCGCGTCGGGATGCGCCTCGATCAGCGCCATCACCTCGGTGATGTAGTCGGCCAGCGGCATCGCGTTGGGGTTGTTCTCATGCCCGGGCATCAGCTCGGTCGCGACCGCAGGCGGCGCGAGCTCCACCACGCGCACGCTCGTGCCGCGCAACTGGAACCGCATCGCCTGCGACCAGCTGTGGATCGCTGCCTTGGTCGCGCTGTAGGTCGGCGTGACGGCGAGCGGCACGAAGGCGAGGCCGGAGGACACGGTCATCACCGTCGCGGCGGGTTGCGCCTTCAGCTGCGGGAGCAGCGCGGCGGTGAGGCGGATGGGCCCGAGCAGGTTCGTCGCGACCGTCGCCTCCGCGTCGGACAGGTCGTAGGGGTCGGCGGTGACATCCTCGACGCGCATGATGCCGGCGTTCTGGATCACGACGTTGAGCCGGGGGTGATCGGTCGCGACTTGCGCCGCGACACGGGTGATCGCCGCGGGGTCGGCCATGTCGAGCTGGACATGGCTGATGCCGGGATTGGCGGCGGCTACCGCTTCCAGCGGCGCGGCGCGGCGTCCGGCGATGATCACCGTGTTGCCCCTCGCGTGGAGCGCTTCGGCCAGCCCGCGGCCGATGCCGGTGCCGCCGCCGGTGATTAGGATGGTGTTGCCGGTGATATTCATGGGGGAGTTCCTTGCTGCCTGCGCCCGAGCTATGGACAGCGCTTCCGAAAGGAAAGAAGGCACCGCAAAGTGCGGTACTTACCCCAACGAAAGCATGGCGATGGCGACCGCTCCGCACGGCGACTATCCCGAGCTCGACCCGCGCGTAGAAGCGCTGGTCACGCAGGTTATCGGGCGCGTCGCGGACAAATGGACGATGATCGTGCTGGAGGTGCTGACCGAGCATGGCGAGCTGCGCTTCACCCGCATCGCCGATCTGGCGGACGGGATCAGCCAGAAGATGCTGACCCAGACCTTGCGCGCGATGGAGC
>CALMGC010000010.1 GCA_937863505.1 uncultured Sphingomonadales bacterium
ACCGCTTCCTCAACCTGCTCGGCGAGATCGGCGACGAGGTGGTGGTGATCCTGTCGACGCACATCGTCGAGGATGTGGCGGACCTGTGCCCGCGTATGGCGGTGCTGGCGGGCGGGCGCATCCTGCTCGACGGCGCGCCGCAGGAGCTGATCGAGCGGACGCGAGGCACCATCTGGCGGAAGTCGATCGCGCGCGGCGAGCTCGACGCCTATCGCGAGGATCACCGCGTCATCTCCACCCGGCTGTTCGCGGGGCGCACGATCGTTCATGTCATAGCCGACCAGTCGCCGGGCGAGGGGTTCGAGCCGGTCGCGGGCGGGTTGGAGGATGTGTATTTCTCGACGCTCGACCGTTCGCGGCGGGCCGCCTGATGTTCGCGGGCGTCTTTGGCTTCGAGCTGCGCTATCAGCTGCGTAACCCGGTGTTCTGGGTCGCGGTGGTCGTGTTCTTCCTGCTGGTGTTCGGCGCGACCACGGTGGACCAGATCCGCATCGGGTCGGGCGGCAACGTCCACAAGAACGCGCCTTATGCGATCGCGAACGTGCTGGCTCAGCTGTCGCTCCTGTACATGTTCGTGTCGACCGCGTTCGTCGCCAATGTGGTGGTGCGCGACGACGACACCGGCTTCGGCCCGATCGTGCGCGCGACGCGGATCACGCGGACCGCCTATCTGCTCGGCCGGTTCGCGGGCGCGTTCGTCGCGGCGGCGATCGGCCTCCTCGCGATGCCGCTGGCGATATGGGTGGGAAGCCAGATGCCGTGGCTCGACCCGGAGCAGCTCGGCCCGAACGCCCTGAGCTATTACGTCCAGCCCTATCTGTTGTTGGCGTTGCCCGACCTGTTCCTGACCGCCGCGCTGTTCTTCGCGCTGGCGACGGTCACCCGGTCGATGATGGCGACCTATCTCGGCGTGATCGGGTTCCTGATCTTGTGGACGGTCGCGCTGAACCTGGTCGGGAACAACCCGGCGTATGAGCTGCCCGCCGCCTATGGCGAGCCGCTCGGCATCGCCGCGATGTTTGAGGCGACGCAATACTGGACGGCGGCGGATCGCAACACGCTGTTGCTGCCGATGACGGGCGTGCTGTTGTGGAATCGGCTGCTCGCCCTCGCGATCGGCGCGGGCGCGCTGGGGTTCGCCTGGGCGCGGTTCCGCTTCGCCGACAAGCCCTCGCGCAAGGCCCGGCGCGCGCAGAAGCTGGAAGCGGCGGCGGCCTCCGCGCCGGCGCCGGCGCCCAGCGGCGCACTAGCCCGCCCGCAATTCGACCGCGCGACCGCCTGGGCGCAGCTCCTCTCGCGCACCCGGCTCGAGCTGGGGCAGGTGTTCCGCAGCCCGGCCTATCTGATCCTGCTGCTGCTCGGGCTTTTCATCACCGTCTCGTCCCTCCTCAACATCGGCGAGATTTACGGGACGCCGCTGCTCCCCGTGACGCGGGAGGTGATCGCGCTCCTCGGCCCGTCGTTCACGCTGGTCCCGATCATCGTCGCCACCTATTATGCGGGCGAGCTGGTCTGGCGCGAGCGCGACCGTCGCATGCACGAGATCATCGGCGCGAGCGCGGTGCCCGACTGGGCGTTCGTGGCGCCCAAGGCGCTGGCGGTGGTGCTGGTCCTGTTCTCGACGCTGCTGGTCAGCGTCGTCGCGGGCATGGCGATGCAGCTGATCCATGGCTATCCGCATCTGGAGCCGGGCAAGTACCTCCTCTGGTATGTGTTGCCCTTAACCGTCGATTTCACGCTGACGGCGGTGCTGGCCGTCTTCCTCCAGACGATCAGCCCGCACAAGTTCGTCGGCTGGGGGCTGATGCTGGTGTTCCTCGTGTCGCGCACGGTGTTCCGCTCGCTCGGCTGGGGCGATGTGCTGTTCAACTATGGCGCGAGCATCGGCGTGCCGACGTCCGATATGAACGGGCTGGGCCGGTTCTGGATCGGCGCGTGGTGGGTTCGGCTGTATTGGTCCGCCTTTGCCTTGTTCCTGCTGGTGCTCGCGCACGCGCTGTGGCGGCGGGGGGCGGAGACTCGGCTCGCGCCCCGGCTCCGGCGATTGCCGCGTCGCCTGCGCGGTGCGCCGGGCGCGATCGCGGCCGCGGCGCTCGCCGTGTTCGCAGCCGCCGGCGCGTGGATCTACACCAACACGCACCTCTGGAACGCGTATCGCACGCCCGTGTCGGAAGAGGCGTTCATGGCGGATTACGAGCGGACGCTGTACCGCTACGCCCGCCTACCGCAGCCGTCGGTGCGGGACGTGCGCGTCGCGATCGACCTTCATCCGCATCGGCCGCTGATGACCACCACGGGCACGCTGACGCTGGTCAACCTCACCGACAAGCCGATCGGCGAGGTGCATGTCCGCCTGGCCGACCGCGACACGCGGCTGGTCGCGCTCGGCTTTCCCGGCGCGACGCTGCTGCGCGACTACCCGCGCTTCCAGTACCGTATCTATCGCCTCGCCGCCCCGCTCGCGCCTGGCGCGACGACGGCGCTATCGTTCCGGACCGAGCGCGGGCAGCGCGGCTTCCGCAATTCGGGCAACGACACGCGGCTGGTCGACAACGGCACCTTTCTCGAGAACATCGAGTTCGCGCCACTGATCGGGATGAGCCGCGCCGGCCTGCTTCAGGATCGGGTGCGGCGGCGCAAGCTGGGGCTGGTGTCCGAACTGCGCCCGCCCAAGCTGGAGGATTTGTCGGGGACCGCGCGCGACGCTTACGGCTTCGACTGGGTCCACACCGACATCACCGTCGCGACCGACGCGGACCAGACGCCGATCGCGCCGGGCTACAAGGTCGCGGACGCGGTCGCGAACGGACGCCGGACCGCGCGCTTCGTGGCCGACGCGCCGATCCGCAACTTCTACTCGGTCCAGTCGGGCCGCTACCTCGAGCGGCACGTCAAGCACGACGGCATCGACCTCGCGGTCTATTACGACCCGCATCACGGCAGGAACGTCGACCGGATGCTCGCCGCCTTCGCGCACGGGCTCGATTATTATCAACCAGCGTTCGGGCCGTACCAGTTCCGCCAGGCGCGGATCATCGAGTTCCCCAACTACGCCGCCTACGCGCAGGGGTTCGCGGGGACGGTGCCCTATGCGGAAGGGATCGGCTTCATCGCCGACCTGTCCGACCCGACCAGGATCGACTACGTCACCTACATCACCGCGCACGAGCTCGCGCATCAATGGTGGGCGCATCAGGAGGTGGGCGCGGATGTGCAGGGCTCGACCATGCTGACCGAGACGCTGGCGCAGTATTCGGCGCTGATGGTGATGGAGCATCTCTACGGTCGCGACCAGATCCGCCGCTTCCTGAAATACGAGCTCGACATTTACCTCAAGGGCCGCGGCGGCGACGTGGTCGAGGAGGTGCCGCTCGACCGGGTCGAGGACCAGCAGTACATTCACTACAATAAGGGCTCGCTGGTCATGTATCGCCTGCGCGACGAGCTGGGCGAGGCGCGGGTGGACGCGGCGCTGAAGCGCTTTCTCGCGCGCTACCGGTTCAAGGGGGCGCCCTATCCCCGCTCGCTCGACCTCATCGCCGAGTTCCGGCAGGGCGCGACCCCGGCGGAGAACGCGCTGATCACCGACCTGTTCGACCGCATCGCGCTGTACGACATCAAGACCCGCTCGGCGGTGGTGAAGCGGCTCGCCGATGGGCGCTACCGCACGACGCTGACGGTGGAGGCGCGCAAGATGTACGCCGACGGGCACGGCAAGGAGACGCCCGCGCCGCTCGACGAGCGGGTCGAGGTGGGCGCGTTCGCGGCGATGCCGGGCCGGGGCAAGTTCTCCGCGCGCGACGTGCTCGCGCTCCAGCGGCTGCCGATCCATTCGGGCGTGCAGACGCTGACGCTCGTCACCGCCGGCAAGCCCGCCTTTGCGGGCGCGGACCCGTACAACGTGCGGATCGACCGCGACTCGGACGACAATGTGGTCGCCACGACCGGGTGAGCTTGCGCGGCGGCGAGGACAGCGCGATACTTGAAGTCACGGCAAGTCAGGGGAGAAGAGCGATGCGGTTTCCGGCCACGATAGCGGTGTTGCTGTCTGCGGTGTCGACGGCGGCGCTCGCCGATGAAGGCATGTGGACGTTCGACAACTTCCCCGCCGACAAGGTCAAGGCGGCCTATGGCGTCGACATCACCCCCGCCTGGCTCGACCGGGTGCGCGGCGCGGCGGTGCGGCTGTCGGTCGGCTGTTCCGCCTCGACGGTGAGCGGGCGCGGGCTGGTGCTGACCAACAACCATTGCGTCGCCGAATGCGCGCAGGACCTGTCCTCGCCCGAGCATGATTACTACACTCACGGCTATGTCGCGGGCAGCGCGGGCGAGGAGCGCAAATGCGCCGGGCTGCAGGCGGAGGTGCTGACCGGGATCAGCGACGTGACCGCGCAGGTGACCGGTGCCGGCACAGGGCTGGCGGGCGAGGCACTGATCAAGGCGCGCACGGCGTCGACCAGCACCATCGAGCAGGCGGGCTGTCCCGACCGCGCGACCACGCGGTGCCAGGTCGTCAGCCTGTACCATGGCGGGCAGTACAAGCTGTACCGCTATCGCAAATATGCCGACGTCCGGCTGGTCTTCTCGCCGGGCGTGCAGACCGCGTTCTTCGGCGGCGACCCCGATAATTTCAACTTCCCGCGCTATGACCTCGATGGCGCGTTCGTCCGCCTGTACGAGAATGGCCGGCCGGTCGCGACGCCCGGCCACCTGACGTGGAACCCCGCCAACCCGCGCGTGGGCGAGCCGGTGTTCGTCCCCGGCAATCCCGGCGGCACCGACCGCCAGCTCACCGTCGCGCAGCTCGAAGGGCAACGCGACCTGACCCTGCCGTTCGTGATCGCGCAGATGGCGGAGCTGCGCGGGCGGCTGATCCGGTTCGGCGAGGAAAGCGAGGAGAACCGGCGGGAGGCGCAGGACCAGCTGTTCGGGCTGGAAAACAGCTACAAGGTGTTCGTGGGGCGGCAAGCGGCGCTGAACGACCCCGCCTTCATGGCGGGCAAGCGCGCGGACGAGGCGGCGCTGCGCACCCGCGTCGCGGCGGTGCGCGCGCAGCTGCCGGGCGATTTCGGCGACCCGTGGGCGACGCTCGCGACTGCGCAAGCGCAGCGGGCGGCGCTGTTCCTGCCGTACAACTATGTCGAGAACGGCGGCGGCGGGTCCGACCTGTTCGGCTATGCGCGCGTGCTGGTGCGCGCCGCGGCGGAGCGGCAGAAACCGTCGGCGCAGCGGCTGCCCGGTTACGCCGACGCGCAACTGCCGCTGATCGAGAAACAGCTGTTCGACGCCAAGCCCGTCTACCCACGGCTGGAGCAGCTCGCTATCGAGTTCTGGCTCAGCAAGGCGCGCGAGAACCTGACCGCGGACAGCCCGTACACCCGCCTGCTGCTCGGGCAGGACAGCCCGGAGGAGCTGGCGACGCGGCTGTCGACCAGCAAGCTCGGCGACCCGGCGGTGCGGAAGGCGCTGTGGGACGGCGGCGCCGCGGCGATCGCCGCGTCGGACGACCCGATGATCCGCTATGTCGCGCGGATCGACCCCGACGGGCGGCGGATTCGCACGGAATGGAACGAGCGGGTGACGGGGCCGACCACCACCGCGTCGGAGGCGATCGCCAAGGCGCGCTTCGCCGCGTACGGGACCAGCCTCTATCCCGACGCGACCTTCACGCTGCGCCTGTCCTACGGCAAGGTCGCCGGCTGGACCTATCGCGGCCAGACGGTGCAGCCCTTCACCTACTTCCCCGGCCTATACGAACGTGCGACGGGCAAGCCGCCCTTCGCGCTCGACCCGCGCTGGACCGCCGCGCGGGGCAAGCTGGACCCGCGCGTGGTGTTCGACCTGTCGACCACCAACGACATCATCGGCGGTAATTCCGGCTCGCCGCTCGTCAACGCGCGCGGTGAGGTGATCGGCGCGATCTTCGACGGCAACATCCATAGCCTCGGCGGCGATTATGGCTACGATCCCACGCTCAACCGCGCGGTGGCGGTGTCGGCGGGCGCGATCAGCGAGGGGCTGCGCAAGGTATACGGCGCGGGCGCGGTCGCGGACGAACTCGCGCGGGGGAGCTAGGGCACGCACGCGGGTCAGCGAGGTCGTGACCGCTGACGGTCGCGCCGACCTCGGCTGTCCTACAGGTGGGCGGGTGTGGCATGATCCGCGCATGACCCGTCACGTCGATCGCCGCCGTCCTGCCGCGGAGGTTTCGGCGGTGGCTGGAGGGCGATTCCTGTCGTGACGTGCAGCGAACTTAGCGAACTTCCGGGCCCGTGCTGACCGGGCGCGACTCGCGGTTGCGTTGGGCGGTCGCCGCCGCGCTCGCCTGCCTGTCAGGGTCGCTGCTGCTGTTTTGGCCGGGGTTCGCGCCGTATGACAGCGTGGCGCAATACCGGCAGGTGCTGAGCGGCGAATATACCGATTGGCACCCGCCCGCGATGGCGCGGCTGTGGTCGCTGCTCCACCCGCTCGGCGGCGGGGCGGGGCCGATGTTCGCGTTGCAGATGGCGCTGTACTGGCTCGGCCTCGGGCTGATCGCGGCGGCGCTGGCGGCGGGGGGACGCGCGCGGGCGGCGGGGTACGTGTTGCTGGTCGGCGCGTGGCCGCCGTTCCTCGGCTGGCAGGCGGCGGTGCTCAAGGACGCGCAGATGACGGGCGCGGTGCTGGCGGCGGTGGGGCTGGTCGCCTGGTGGCGGTTGCGCGGGAGCCGCGTGCCGGCGTGGGCGTGGACGCTAGCCGCGGTGCTGCTCGGCCATGCGACTTTGGTGCGCGCCAACGCGGTGTTCGCGACGGTGCCGCTGGCCGTGATGCTTGCGCCGAGGCTGGGCGGGTGGTCGCGGATGGCAGCGGGGCTGGCCGCGACGGCGCTGGTGCTCGCCGTGTCGGGGCCGATCAACCACGACCTGCTCGACGCGGAGCCGACCGCGGTCGCGCGATCGGAGGCGATCTACGACCTGGCCGGGATCGCCGTGCGCGCGCCCGACGCCGCCGACCTGCCGCTCGACAGCGCACAGCGACACGCGCTTGTGGCCGGGCATTGCGTGACGCCCTTCTTCTGGGACCCGCTGGGCACGCCCGACCGCTGCGACGCGGTGGTGGCGCCGTTACGCGATAGCCCCGTGCCGACGCTCTACCTCGAGCTGGTGAGCGCGGCGCTCCACCACCCGCTAGCCTATCTCGCGCACCGCGTGGCGCATCTCAACTCGACCGACCGCTGGCTCGTGCCGCGTGGCTGGACCAGCGCCGCGCCGCCTGCGGTCGATCAGCCCAATGATCTCGGGCTCAACCCGCCCGGCGCCGCCGCGCGCGCGTTTCAGCGAGCGGGAGCGTGGCTGGTCGAGACGCCGCCCGCTTGGCCGATCGCGTGGATCGCGGCGGGGCTGGCCGCGCTCGTGGTCGCGCTACGTCGCCAGCGTACGCCTCAGCGCGACCTCGCGCTGGCGCTGCTCGCGTCGGCGCTGGTGCTGGAGGGGAGCTTCGCCGCGCTGTCGATCGCGTCGGACCTGCGCTATCACCTGTGGCCGATGCTCGCCGCCGCGCTGAGCCTGGTGCTGCTCGGACGCCCGCGCGCGGGGGAGCGCCGCGTTGTGATCGCGGGCGGCGCGGTGGTGCTGCTCGTCACCGGCATGGGGTTTGCGGCCCGCCTCGTCCTCCCGCCCGCGCCGACGAGCTATGAGGGGATGGTGCGTGGGGGCTAGTCGACCCGCGTCAGCTCGGTGGCGTAATCGCGCTGGCGCTGGGCATAGTTGTCCGCCGATACGCGCAGCCGGGCGATCTCCTCCGCCGACAGCGCGCGCGCGACCTTGGCGGGGGCGCCAACAATCAGGCTGCCGGGCGGGAACGCCTTGCCCTCCGTCACCAGCGCCCCCGCGCCGACCAGCGAGTCCGCGCCGACGTTCGCGCGGTTGAGCACGGTCGCGCCCATGCCGATCAGCACGTTGTCGCCGATCGTGCAGCCGTGGAGGATCGCATGGTGGCCGACGGTGACCCCCTCACCGGTCGTCAGCGGCGCGTCCGGGTCGGAATGCAGCATCGCGCCTTCCTGGATGTTGCTCCGGTCGCCGACGACGATCGGTGTATTGTCCGCGCGGATCACCGCGCCGAACCATATGCCCACCTCATGCCCCAGCCGCACATCGCCGATCAGGTCGGCCGAGGGCGCGACCCAGCTGTCGGCGGGTACGGACGGCTGCTGCCCGCGGATCGTGTAGCGCGGCATCAGCCTTGCGCCTTTCGTTCGAGCCGGAAGCGGTGGAGCAGCGGCTCGGTATAGCCGTTGGGTTGCCCCACCCCCTCGAACACCAGCGCGCGGGCGGCTTGCCAGGCAAGGCCGTCCGCGGTCAGCTTGCGATAGAGCGGGTCGCCCGCGTTCTGCGCGTCGACCTTTGCGGCCATGCGGGTGAAGGCGGCGTCGACCTCGTCGGGCGTGGCGACTCCGTGAAGCAGCCAGTTGGCGATGTGCTGTGACGAGATGCGCAAGGTCGCGCGGTCCTCCATCAGCCCGACGTCATGAATGTCGGGCACCTTGGAGCAGCCGACCCCCTGGTCGATCCATCGCACCACATAGCCGAGAATGCCTTGCGCGTTGTTGTCGAGCTCCTCGCGCACCTCCTCCGCGCTCCAGTTGCGCCCGGGCGCGACGGGGATGGTGAGCAGCCGGTCGAGGCTCGCCACGCCCTCGCTCCGCCGCTCCGCCTGACGCTGGGCCACGTCGACGCGGTGATAGTGCGTTGCGTGGAGCGTCGCGGCGGTGGGGGAGGGGACCCAGGCCGTGGTCGCGCCCGTCAGCGGATGCGCGATCTTCTGATCGAGCATGTCCGCCATCCTGTCGGGCGCGGCCCACATCCCCTTGCCAATCTGCGCCTTGCCGGAGAGGCCGCAAGCTAGCCCGATCTGGACGTTGCGGTCCTCATAGGCCTTGATCCAGTCGGCGGTCTTCATCTCGCCCTTGCGGATCATCGGCCCCGCGCGCATCGCCGTATGCATCTCGTCGCCGGTGCGGTCAAGGAAGCCGGTGTTGATGAACACGGTCCGCTCGCGGACGGCGTGGATGCAGGCGGCGAGGTTGGCGCTGGTGCGGCGCTCCTCGTCCATCACGCCGACCTTGATCGTGTGGCGGGGCAGCGCGAGCAGGTCCTCGACCGCGTCGAACAGCCGGTCCGTGAACGCGGCTTCGTCGGGCCCGTGCATCTTGGGCTTGACGATGTAGATCGAGCCCGCGCGGCTGTTGCGCCGCTCGCCGTTGATGTCGTGAAGCGCGAGGAGGCTGGTGACGATCGCGTCGAGGATGCCCTCCGGTGCTTCCGAGCCGTCGGGCAGGTGGACGGCGGGCGTGGTCATCAGGTGACCGACGTTGCGGACGAACAGCAAGGAGCGGCCGGGAAGGGTGAACGCGCTCCCGTCCGGCGCGGTATAGCCTCGGTCGGGGTTGAGGTGGCGGGTGACTTCCATGCCGCCCTTCTCGAATGTGTCGGTCAAGTCGCCGCGCATCAGCCCGAGCCAGTTGGCATAGGCGGCAACCTTGTCCTCCGCATCGACCGCCGCGACCGAGTCCTCCAAGTCGCAGATGGTGGTGACGGCGGACTCAAGGATCACGTCGGCGATCCCCGCCGGGTCGTCGCGCCCGATCGGGTGGGTGCGGTCGATCACGACTTCGATGTGCAGGCCGTGGTGCCTGAAGAGTAGGTCGTCGCCCGCGCGCCCGACCAGCTGCGCCGGGTCCGCCAGCACCGGCTCTCCGCCGCTCCAGTCCGCCCACGACCCGCTCGCCAGCGGCACCGCTTCGTCGAGAAATGCCTTGGCCCAGGCGATCACCTGCGCGCCGCGTTCCGCGTCATAGCCGCCGGGCTTCGCCTTGCCCGGCAGCGCGTCCGTCCCGTACAGCGCGTCGTACAGCCTGCCCCAGCGCGCGTTTGCGGCGTTGAGCAGGAAGCGCGCGTTGAGGATCGGCACCACCAGCTGCGGCCCCGCGATGCGGGCGACCTCGTCGTCGACGTTGGCAGGGGTGACCTCGAACGGCGTGGGCTCGGGGACGAGATAGCCGATCTCGCGCAGGAACGCTTGATACTCCGCCTGCTCGACCGGCCCCGGATGCAACCCGTGCCAGCTGTCGATCTCCGCCTGCATCCGGTCGCGGATGGCGAGCAGTTCGCGGTTCTCAGGCGTGAAACGGGCGTAAATCTCGGCCACGCCCCACCAGAACGCGTCGGGCTCCAGCCCCGTCCCCGGCAGCGCCCGCTCGTCGATGAACCGCGCCAGCGTGTCCGCGACCTGTAGCCCAGCCCTGACCATGCCTCGCCCCCATCTGTTGTGCAGGGGTCCTAGCCGGTGCGGACGGGTTTAACCACCTCGCCGCGCTTGCCGGGTCGGAGCGACTAGGTGCTCCAGGAAGTTGCTGAGCTCCGTCCGCCGCCGCGCCTCCACCGCCACATCGTCGCCGATCCTGAGCCGCCAGCGCGCCGAGCGGCTGTCGGGGTCGCGATGGACGCGGTCGAACAGCGCCGCCTGTGCCTCCACCTCTTCGCCGTCCTCCGCCAGCCCCTGCTTCACCAATTCGTCCTTGCTTCGCCGGAGCGCCGCCGCAATCTCGCTTGGCGCGAGTTCGGGATGGTACTGCACGCCCCAGAACACCCCCGCGCCGACGCGGATTTCCGCCGCCTGCACCCGCGCCGCCTCGCTCCCGGCGAGCAAGGTCGCGCCCGGCGGTAGTTCCTCAACCTCGTCGCCGTGCATTGTCAGCGCCTCCCACGTCGCGCCGCGTCCCGCCAGCAGCGGATGTTCGCGCCCAGCCTCGGTCGCGGTGATCCGCCGCGCGACGCCCGCCTCTCGCCGTGCGCCGCTCGCACGGACGCGCCCGCCAGCCGCCGCCGTCGCGACCTGCAATCCCGCGCACGATCCGAAGCTCGGCGTCCCGCTCGCGAACACGTCCTGCATTAACGCGATCTGCCGCCGCACCTCCGGCGAGTCGGCGTAGACGTGGAGCGGCGAACCCGACACGAACACCGCGTCGAACGCGGCCAGCGCCGCGACCGACAGCGGCGGCGCATCCGCCTGCGCCGGCGCGGCGAGCACCACCTCGCATCCGGGACGGAGCTGCTCCAACGTCGCCCGATAGCTCTCCCCTGCGCTCTTGCCCGCGCTGCGGCGGCGTTCCTCCTGCTCCTCCGCCGTCTCGCTCTCGACGACCAGGAAGCGCCAGCTCTCGCCCGCCGTCACGCCGCCGCCGCGTGCGAACGCGCGGGCGCGGCGATCTTGGCCAGCGTTTCCCCAAGCGACACCGCGTAATCGTCCGCGCCGATCGCCGCGCGCGCCTGCGCGTCCGACTGCCCCTTAACGTCCTCCGGCCACAGCCCGACGATGATCCGGGCCCGGGGTGCTTTGGTGCGCAACCGCCGGACGAGAAAGCGCAGGTGCGCGGGCGAACCGGCGAGGTGGAGGTAGGAGATCGCCACCACGTCGACGCCCGACAGGTCGAGCGACGCGATCGCCTCGCGCGAGACCGCGTCATGGCTGACGCGGCGGGCTTCGACGCCGCTCGCGCGCAGCAGCTGGCCGAGCATCGCCGTCACCGCCTCGTCGAACGGCCCGCGTCCGGCGACGCAGGCGACCGTGCCCGCTGCGATCGGCGCTTCGCCCTCGGTCGGACGCGCATGGTCGGCGAGGTCGTCGATCATCAACAGCATCGAGCGCGCCATCGACGACTCCTTGGCTGCGTCCACCGTCCCGCGCGCCTCGTCATCGGCGGCGAGGCGCAGGCCCTGGAGGACCACCCCATCATAATAGTCGACCAGCGTCTCGTGCTCGAGCAGCGCCTCCGCCTGCGCGAGTGCCTCGTCGACGTTGTTCGCGAGCACCCGCTGGTAGAAGCTCTCCACCGGCGTCAGCGCGGGGCGGTCGCCGAGCAGCACGTCGAAGAACTCCAGGCTCTTCACATGCCGCCCCGTCACCACCAGGCACAAGGTTAGCGGGGTGGACAGGATCAGCCCGATCGGCCCCCACAGCCAGCTCCAGAAAATCGCCGCGACGATGACGGAGGTCGGCGACAGCCCGGTCGAGTGGCCGTAGAGCAACGGCTCGACGACATAGCCGGTGATCGGCTCGACGATGAAAAACAGCGCCAGCGCCTCGATCGCGAGCGACCAGCCGGGCGCAATCGCCGCGCCCAGCGCCGCAGGCGCGACCGAGGCGAGGAACGAGCCGATATAGGGCACGAAGCGGAGCATCCCCGCCAAGATGCCCCACATCGCGGGCGCGGGGATGCCAATGAGCCACAGGCCGATGCCGATCACCACGCCAAAGGTCGTGTTCACGGACAATTGCGACAGGAAATATCGGCTCAACCGCTGCCCCGCGTCGTCCATCGCCAGCGTCGTGCGGTGAAGATCCGTCGAGCCGAACAGCCGGATGAATCGGTCACGCAGATCCTCCTTCTGAAGCAGGATGAAGATCGCCACCACCAGCACGATCAGCAGCGTCTCCAGCGGCGCGAGCACCGGCCCGAGGATGGAGCGCGCGACGGTGAGCGGCGAGGTGCCGTTGTTGACCACCTCCACCGGCACCGCGCGCCGCTGCGCCCCCGTCTGCGGCGACGGGCCGGTGAGCGTTCCCGGCGCGCCGGTGCGCGCGGAGGCCTTGGCCGAGTGTTGCGGCGCGAACATGCTGGTGACGGAGGCGAGGTGCTCGGTCGCATAGACCCGCGCGCTGCCGATCTTGGTCTCGATCGTCTGCGCATATTGCGGCGCGTCGGCGGTGAGCCCCGCGACCTGCGTCCCGATCAGGGTGCCGAGCGCGCCGACCACACCGAGCGCGGCGAGCACGGACAGGATCACCGCGGGCGCTCGCGGGATGCGGATGCGCTGGAGCAGCCTCACCACCGGCGACAGCACGAAGGAGAGCAGCACCGCCAGCGTGATCGGGATCAGCACGTCATGCGCGAAGTACAGCGCCGCGACGAGCGCCACCGCTACGACGACGCCGAGCAGCCCGCGCGCTTCGGGGGCGCCTGTTGCGGGTATCTGCGCCGCCCCCGCCGCCGGTGTGGGGTTGCGCGCGCCGGTGGCGGCGTCCTCATACCCCGCCACGTCCGTGTTGATGCTGTTCATGCGCTGCTCGTCCCCTGTGACCGCTCCTTAACGCATGATGTCGGCGCGAGGGTGCGAGGCCGGCTCCTGTCCGCAAGCGCCCGCGAGCTCACGCGTCAGGAGTTCCCACTGGCACCGTTTTCCTTGCCCTTGCACCGTCCGCATCTCCGCCAGCCCTGCGATGGGCTTCACCGAACAGGGAAGCGCGGGCAGGTAGATCGCGCGGTGGCACCAGTCGCAGTCCGTTGAGCCGTGATCGCCCGGCCCGGTGGTCCAGGGCGGCGCTTCGTCGCAAGTGTCGTCAAGCAAGGGTTCACGCTCCGGTTGTAAAAAGGGACAATCGTATCAACGCTTTGGCGGGCGAGGGTTCCGCATGTGCGTGGAGTTTCGGCTCCGCGTCAACTTATCCGTCCGCCGAAGCGTTGACGTTTCTCTCCACGTTCCAGGGGTAATCATGTTGTTTCGCCGCCTTCTGCCGCTCCCCGCTCTGCTCGCCGCCGCCATGCCGTCGCACGCAGGCACCTTGACGATCCAGGTCGAGAATGTCCGCGCGTCCAAGGGGCGGGTGCATGTCGATGTCTGTCCCGAGGGCAAGTTCCTGAAGGACGGCTGTCCTTATTCGGCATCGGCGGTGGCGCGAAAGGGGGAGACGGCGGTGGTCGTGTCCAACGTCGCCCCAGGGCGCTATGCGGTGCAGGCGTACCTGGATGAGAACAGCAACGACAAGCTGGACTTCGGCATGTTCGGCCTGCCCAAGGAGCAATTCGGCTTTTCGCGGGATCCCAAGGGGCTGCGTCGACCGACCTTTGAGGAGACAGTCTTTACTGCGACCGGCGCGGCGCAGTCGATCACGCTGCACCTCCACTCCGCGCTTTGATGCGGTCACCCGTTCCGCGTCTCGTCGCACTGGGCGTCGCGCGGCCCTGGGCAACGCTGGCGGCGGCGATGGCGCTGCTGCTGGTCGCGCTCGGGTTCGCGGCGACGCATTTCAGCATGACGACGGACACCGAGGCGCTGATCGCGCCGACGGTCGACTGGCGACGGCAGGAGCTGGCGAAGGACAAGGCTTTTCCGCAGCTCGCCGATACGATGGTCGTGATCGTCGACGGGCGGACGCCCGAGCTGGCCGAGTCGGGCGCGGCTAGACTGGCGGCGGCGTTCTCAAGCGACCACGCGCATTTCCGTCGGGTGACGCGCCCCGATGGCGGCGACTGGTTCGCGCGCGAGGGGCTGTTGTTCGGCAGCCGCGAGGACGTGCGCGCCTCGACGGCGGCACTGGTGGAAGCGCAGCCGCTGCTCGGCCCGCTCGCCGCCGATCCGAGCTTGCGCGGGGTGACGACGTCGCTGTCGACCGTGCTTGACGGGGTGGCGAACGGGTCGACGGCGCTCGACCGCGTCGACGCGCCGATGCGCGCGTTGAGCAGGGCGGCGGAGGCGTCGCTGGCGGGGAAGCCCGCCTACTTCTCGTGGCAACGCTTGTTCGGCACGGGCAAGGGCGCGTTGGCCGCGCCGACACGGCGGCTGGTGCTGGTGCAGCCGGTGCTCGACTATGCCTCGCTCACCCCCGGCGAGGCCGCGAGCGAGGCGGTGCGCGCTGCCGGCACGAAGCTCGGGCCGGGCGTCCGCGTCCAGATCACCGGCGACGCGCCGCTCGCGGACGAGGAGTTCGCGACCCTGCGCGAGAATATCGGGCTGGTCGGGGCGGTGATGCTGCTAGCGATGCTGGTGACGCTCTGGTTCGCTGTGCGATCGGCGCGGCTGGTGGCGGCGATCATGGCGACGACGGTTGTCGGGCTGGTGGTGACGGCGGCGGTCGGGCTGCTCGCGGTGGGGCGGTTCAACCTCATCTCGGTCGCGTTCATCCCGCTGTTCGTCGGGCTGGGGGTGGATTTCGGCATCCAGCTCACGGTCCGGTTCAACGCCGAGCGGGTGGAGGGCGTCGCCCCGCGCGAAGCGTTGACACGCGCCGCCGCCGCGCTCGGCGCGCCTTTGTCGCTTGCGGCGGGGGCGGTGTTCCTCGGCTTCGGCGCGTTCCTGCCGACCGCGTATGTTGGCATCGCCGAGCTGGGCGTGATCGCGGGGCTGGGGATGGTGGTCGCGCTGTTGTTCAGCGTGACATTGCTCCCCGCGCTGATCCTGCTGGTCCGTCCCGGCGCGCCGACCCGCGAAGTGGGCTTCGCCTGGGCCGCGGCGGCCGACCGCTTCCTTGAGCGGCGGCGGCGGGCGGTGTTGTGGGCGTTCGTCGCCGCGACGGTGCTCAGCATCGCCTCGCTGCCGTTCGTGCGGTTCGACTTCAACCCGCTCCACCTGCGCGACCCGGAAGCCCCCGCAATGCGCGCGCTCGCCGACCTTACCCGCGACCCGGAACGGACCCCCAACACCATCGACGTGCTCGCGCCGAACGCGGCGGCCGGGCGGGCGCTGGCGAAGCGGTTGAGCGCGCTGCTCGAGGTGAAGCAAGTCGTGTCGCTTGATAGCTTCGTGCCGGAGGACCAGCCCGCGAAGCTGGCGCAGATACAGGACGCGTCGACGCTGCTTGACCTGACGCTCAATCCGTTCGACATCGCGCCCCCGCCGAGCGACGCGGAGATGGTGGCGGCGTTGAGAAGTGCGGCTGTCAAATTGCATGTAGCCGTTGATGCTGAGCTGCAGCGCGGGCGAGCTTTCGAAGAAGCAGAACGGCGTATTGGTCATGGACCTTTCATGCCGCTTGCGCCGGCAATCAAAACGGGGCCCAATTTAGCCGATCGAACGCTTGACTTAGCGGCTGCATTTGACCGGCTGGCCGCTGGCCCGTCCGCCGACCGTGCTTCGTTCAACGCCGCGCTCTCCCAACCCCTCACCGTCATGCTCGACCAGGCGCGGCTCGCGCTTCAGGCGCAGCCGGTCACCCGCGCGACGTTGCCGCCCGACCTCGCGCGCGATTACCTTGCCCCCGACGGCAAGGTGCGGATGCAGGTGTTCCCGAGCGGCAATGCGAACGACAACGCCGTTATTCGCCGCTTCCGCGCCGCCATCGAACGCGTCACGCCCGCCATCTCCGGCCTGCCCGTCGGCACGCAGGCCGCCGCCGCCACCGTCGCCGGCGCGTTCGTGCAGGCAGGGGTGATCGCGTTCCTACTGGTCAGCCTGTTGCTGTTCGCCGTCCTGCGCGACGTGCGCGAGGTCGCCTTCACGCTCGCGCCCGTGATCCTGTCGATCTTCCTGACGCTGGGCAGCTGCGTGGTGATCGGGCAGCCGATCAACTTCGCTAACATCATCGCCTTTCCCCTCCTGTTCGGCGTCGGGGTCGCGTTCCACATCTATTTTGTGATGGCGTGGCGCGGCGGCGCTGTTGACCTCCTGCAATCAAGCCTTGCACGCGCGATCCTGTTCAGCGCGCTGGCGACCGGGACCGCGTTCGGCTCGCTCTGGCTGTCGCGGCATCCGGGAACGGCGAGCATGGGCAAGATCCTGCTGATCTCGCTGGTGTGGACGCTAGTGTGCGCGCTGATCTTCGAGCCGGCGCTGTTAGGACCGCCTCGAATGAAGCGTGCCGCTTAGCTCAGGGCTGAGTCGCCGGATCGGCGAGCGGATCGGCAAGCTCCGGCGTGCCGGGATCCGACTTCGGCGCGGAAGCCGGAGCGGGCGGCGTAGGCGCGCCGGCCGCCGGAGCGGGGCGCGCGGGCAATACCCCGCCACCTGCCGGGTCCGCGAGCGGGTCGCTCAGCTCCTCGGCCGTACCCGCCGCCACCGCCGGCTTGTGCCCGTGAAGCGCCTCGATCTCGCCCGCCCTGTTCTGCAAAAAGGCCGAGCGGAACGTCGCATACGGGTCCACCGCGTCGCGTAGCAGCGCGCGCAGGTCCTCGTCCGCCTGCGCGCGCGTGTCCAGCCCTTCGGTCACGCCGCGTGTCACCTGATACTCCGGCGTGTCGAACGGGGATACCGAGAGCTTGGGCAGCACCAGCGACTCCGCGCCGCCGCCGACCATGTCGCGCAGCGTTGTCGGCCCGAGCAAGGGCAGAAAGATGTACGGCCCTGGCTTCACCCCGTAAAAGCCGAGCGTGTCGCCGAACCCGTTTGGCCGGTGCGGCAGGTTAATGTTCGGCTCACGCGCGACGTCGAAAAAACCGCCAAGGCCGAGCGTCGAGTTAAACAGGAACCGCGTAGCCGTCTCCGCCGCCTTGCCGGGTTTGAGCTGGAGCAGGTAGTTGATGAAGATCGCGGGCTCCTTGAGATTGGTGAAGAAATGCCGCAGCCCGCGCCGGACCGGCCCGGGGACGACATGCTTGTAGCCGAGCGCGGCGGGGCGGATCACCGCGCGGTCGAACTTCATCTGCTGGCGATAGGTATAGCGGTTGACGTTCTCGAACGGGTCGCCCGGCGCGTGGCGAGGCTTGTGCTGTCCGCTCGCGGGCGTGACGGGCGCCGTGGCCGGATCGGCGAGCGGGTCCGCAAGCTCAGGCGCAGACGGCGCATGCTGCTGCGCGGCGGCGGGTGGGTCCGTCGCCGGCGGCACGGTCTGCGCCGGCGAGGGGAGCATCAGCGCCGTCGCCAGCGCAGGGATGCTCAACCCGCGCCCTTCGCCGCGAGCTGATCCATCCGCGCGAGCAGCGCCTTGGCCCCGCCGCGCTGAAGCACGCCTTCGAAGTCGGAGCGGCGGGTCGCGAGCTGGCTCACCGACTTGTAAAACACGTCAATGATCCGCCATCCGCCGCCCGTCTGGCGGAGCCGATAGCTGATCGGGACGGGCGAGCCCTTGGGGTCGTTCAGCACCGTGCGGACCAGCTTGTCGCCGCCGCGCGTCTCCACCTGCGGCGTGACGGTGAACGTCTGCCCGCCATAGCCGTCGAAATTGACCGCGTAGCTGTTGACGGTCATCCGCCGGAACGCGGCCACCAGCGCCTGCTGGTCAGCGGGCGCGATCGTCGGCCATGACGTGCCGACCGCCAGCCGGGTCATCAGCGGGATATCGAAGCTGCGGTCCACCACCGATCCGATCGCGGCCGCGCGGCCCTTCACGCCCGCCTTGGACCCCGCCTTCATGATCCCGAGCAGTCCCGCGTCCAGCGTCTGCACCGGCGCGATCGCCGGGTCGCTCTGCGCCAGCGCGGGCAGGGGGGCCGCGAAGAGGGCCAACGCCGCTCCGACCGACAACATACGCATGAACACGGCTCCACCCAGATTGATCTGCGGCAAAATAGGAACGCCCCCGCGCGAGGTCCACCCTACGCCCGCGAACGCGGCGAACGGCGCGCCGCTCGCGCCGAGGCGTTGGAGAGGCTGCGAGAGTGTGGCGCGATAGCGACAATGCGCGGCTACAATATGCTGCATCGCACGGTGGGGGTTTCGCTGAAGGACCCGCAACGCTACCTTGCGTGGTACGGGAGCGAAGTTCGGAGCATGTGTGACGGCCGTTGACGCCTTGGCGCCGGGCGCCCCCCTTACCGTCGTGCTCGCGCAACCGCGTGGGTTCTGCGCGGGGGTGGTGCGGGCTATCGATATCGTTGAAAGAGCCTTGGAGCGTGAGGGCGCGCCGGTTTATGTTCGGCATGAGATCGTCCACAACCGGCACGTCGTCGACAAGCTGAAGCGCAAGGGCGCGGTGTTCGTCGATGACCTCGCGGAGGTGCCCGAGGGGGCGCTGACCATCTTTTCCGCCCATGGCGTCGCGCGGCAGGTGCAGGCGGACGCGGAGGCCCGCGGGCTGCCCGTCCTGGACGCGACCTGTCCGCTCGTCACCAAGGTCCACAACCAGGGCCGCCGCTATGCGCGCTCGGGGCGGACGCTGGTGCTGATCGGCCATGCGGGCCATGCCGAGGTGATCGGCACGATGGGGCAGGTCGACGCGCCGATGCACCTCGTCTCCACCGCCGCCGACGTCGCCGCGCTGCCGCTCGCCGACGCGGAGCCGATCGCCTATGTGACGCAGACCACGCTCAGCGTCGACGACACCCGCCACGTCATCGCCGCGCTGGAGCGGCGCTTTGCCGACGTGGTCGGGCCCGACGTGTCCGAGATCTGCTACGCGACGCAGAACCGGCAGACCGCGGTGCGCGACCTCGCGCGCGTTAGCGACCTCTTGATCGTCGTCGGCGCGCAGAACAGCTCCAATTCGTCGCGGCTGCGCGAGATCGGCGACGAGATGGGCGTGCCGAGCTACCTCGTCGACGACGGCGCGGGCGTCGACTCCGCCTGGCTCGACGGCGTCGCGACCGTGGGCATCACCGCGGGCGCGTCCGCGCCGGACGAGCTGGTCGAGGACGTCATCGCCGCGCTCCGGCATCTGCGCCGCGTCGAGGTGTCCACGCTCGACGGCGTGGTCGAGAATGTCGAGTTCAGCCTGCCGCCCGAACTGCGCTACCCGCGCCTGCACGCCGCCGCCGAGTAAGGAATAACAATGAGCCTCCCCCTCAGCCAGATCGCGCGCATCGGCGCGTACACGTTGAAGCAGCACATCAAGGGCGGGAAATACCCGCTGGTGCTGATGCTGGAGCCGCTGCTCCGCTGCAACCTCGCCTGCCCCGGCTGCGGCAAGATCGACTATCCCGACGCGATCCTGAACCAGCGGTTGAGCGTGCAGCAGTGCATGGACGCGATCGACGAATGCGGCGCGCCCGCCGTCTCGATCGCGGGCGGCGAGCCGCTGCTCCACCGCGACATGCCCGAGATCGTGCGCGGCTACATCGCCAAGAAGAAGTTCGTGATCCTGTGCACCAACGCGTTGCTGCTCAAGAAGAAGATCGACGGGTATCAGCCCTCGCCGTTCTTCACCTGGTCGATCCACCTCGACGGCGATCAGGGAATGCACGACCACGCCGTCGATCAGGCGGGGACGTACGACGCCGCGCATGAGGCGATCCTGCTCGCCAAGGCGCGCGGCTTCCGCGTCCAGGTCAACTGCACCGTGTTCGACGGCGCCGACCCCGCGCGGCTCGCGGGGTTCTTCGACGAGATGGAGCGGCTGGGCGTCGAGATCACCATCTCGCCCGGCTATGCCTATGAGCGCGCGGCGGACCAGGAGCATTTCCT
>CALMGC010000011.1 GCA_937863505.1 uncultured Sphingomonadales bacterium
CGGTAAAGGCGCGGGGATCGTGCGGGTAGGTGCGCACCACGCTCGCCGCCGTCGTCGGGATCGCCGCGCCCAGCGGGCGAAGGATCGGCACGCGCGCCGGCGCGGCCAGGCCCATACCGGCCAGCGCGAGCGCGAGGAGAAGCCGGGCGCGCATCAATCGCGCAGCAGATCGTTGATGCTCGTCTTGGAGCGGGTCTGCGCGTCGACGCGCTTGACGATCACCGCACAATAGAGGCCGAGGTTGCCGCCCGTCGACCCGGGCACCACCACGGCATAGGGCGGCACCTCGCCCTTGAACACCTCGCCGGTCGCCCGGTCGATGATCTTGGTCGACGCGCCCAGATAGACGCCCATCGACAACACCGCGCCCTCGCCGACGCGGACGCCCTCCGCAACCTCGCTTCGGGCACCGATGAACGCGCCGTCGCCGATGATCACGGGATCGGCCTGCAGCGGCTCCAGCACGCCGCCGATGCCCGCGCCGCCCGACAGGTGGACGTTGCGCCCGATCTGCGCGCAGCTGCCGACGGTCGCCCAGGTGTCCACCATCGTCCCCTCGCCCACATAGGCACCGATGTTGACGAAGCTGGGCATCAGGATCGCGCCCGCCCCCACGAACGCGCCCTGGCGGACGACGCAGCCGGGCACCGCGCGAAAGCCGGCGGCGCGGAAGCGGCCCTCGTCCCAGCCGGCGAACTTGGACGCCACCTTGTCGAACGCGGGCGCGCCCGCGCCGTCCATCACGCGGTTGTCGTTGAGGCGGAACGACAGCAGCACCGCCTTTTTGAGCCATTGATTGACCCGCCAGCCGCCCGCGCCGTCCGGCTCCGCCACCCGCGCCTCGCCCGCGTCGAGCAGCGCTAGCGCCTCGCTCACCGCGTCGCGCACCTCCCCCTGCGTGTGGATCCCCAAGTCGGCGCGCGCGTCCCAGGCGGCGTCGATCGTGGCGGCCAGGGCGTGGGTCGCGTCGGTCATTGGTCCTCCAAAATGGCGCCGAGCCAGTCGGCGAGATCGGCGATCGTATAGTCGATGAAGTCGCGGGCCGCGTCTGCGCCCTGTTCGGAGC
>CALMGC010000012.1 GCA_937863505.1 uncultured Sphingomonadales bacterium
CATCGACAAGCCGTTCCGCGGCGCGGACGGGCAGGTGGTGGGCGTGGTCGGCGTGATCGGGCCGACTCGGTTGAACTATGCGCGGGTCGTGCCCATGGTGGATTTCACCGCCGCAACGCTCGCCCGCCTCATGGGTTGAGCGCGCGAACACCTGACACGGGGAGCTGCATGACCGACACCGATGCCACTGAGGACCTGCGCGCCGACACCGCCGAGGCCTCGCCTGAACTCGCCGAGCATGACCGCGCCGCCGAGCTGGAAGCGCAGCTGGCCGAGGCGAAGGCCGCGACGATGTACGCGCAGGCCGAGATCCAGAACGTCCGCCGCCGCGCGGAGAAGGAGACGCAGGACGCGCGCGCCTATGCCGTCACCGCGTTCGCGCGCGATATCCTGTCGGTGAGCGACAATCTGGAACGCGCGTTGGCGGCGATTCCGGCAGAACTGCGCGGGGATGAGCGGTTCAAGGGGCTGGTGGGCGGGCTGGAGGCGACCGGGCGCGAGCTGGCCGCGGTGTTCGCGCGCAACGGCATCACCCGCATCGAAAGCGCGGGCCAGCCCCTCGACCCCAACAAGCACCAGGCGATGATGGAGCTGCCGAGCGACCAGCCCGCCGGCGCCATCGTCCAGGAAATGCAGGCGGGGTACATGATCAAGGATCGGCTGCTCCGCCCGGCGATGGTGGGCGTGGCGAAGGCGGGGTAGCGCGTCAGGCGGCGTCCTTCGAGGGGAAGTCAAACCGATCCGCCGCCGCCCGCAGCGCGTCGTTGATCCGGGCCTGCCAGTCAGGCCCGGTCGCGCGAAACTTGTCCAGCACGATGCTGTCGAGGCGAATAACCACATTCTCCGAAGTCGGATCACGTTCGGGCCGCGGCTTGGCGAAGGCGGCGAGCACCTCCGGCGGGAGAACCTCGGCGGCGGGCCGGGCCCGCGCGAAGTCTTCCTCCGTCCACTCGGGGTTGTCGTCATCGAAAACGACCGGGGGCAGGTCAGAGGCCATAGCGGCGTAACTCCTTGTCATGCGCACGGCGGAAGCTGATAACACGAAGCTTGTCAGCGCGGTATGCGAAAGCAAGGCAGCGACCTTCGCCGAGCACTCGCCCGAACGCCCGCCAGCGCACTTCGCCATAGTCGAACCGCTCATCGAGTTCCACAACGGCCGCCGCCATCTCGAACTCGATCGAGGCGGATAGAGACAGCCCATGTTTCGCGACGCTGGCTGCGTCCTTGTCCGGGTCGAACTCGATGTCCACGGGCCACCGTAGCCGGGGCTCGCCCGCGCTCAAGCCTTCTGCCGGACGCGCGATGCGCGTAAGCGCGGCTGCATGTACCCGAACCCCAACCTTTCCGCCGACCGCCCCACCTTTGTCACCCATCTCGAATGTTCGCTGACGGGTGAGCGCTACGAGGCCGACCAGCTGCACGGTCTGTCGCGCGCGGGGCGACCTTTGCTGGTGCGCTATGATCTGGACGCAGCGGGGCGGGCGTTGACGCGCGAGGCGCTGGAGGCGCGGCCCACCGATCTGTGGCGGTGGCGCGAGCTGTTGCCGGTGCGCCGCACGGAAAGCATCGTCAGCCTGGGCGAGATCGAGACGCCGCTGGTGCCGATCCCCGCTTCGGCGGGCGGGGGCGATGTGCTGGTCAAGGACGAGGGGCGGCTGCCCACGGGCTCGTTCAAGGCGCGCGGGCTGGTCATGGCGGTGGCGATGGCGAAGGAGCTGGGCAGCACCCGCATCGCGATGCCGACCAACGGCAATGCGGGCGCGGCGCTGGCGGCCTATGCGAGCCGCGTCGGGATCGAGACGATCGTCTTCTGCCCGGAGGACACGCCCGAGATCAATGTCCGCGAGATCGCGATGCAGGGCGCGCGCGTGTGGCGGGTTAACGGGCTGATTGACGAGTGCGGCGCGATCGTCGGCAGGGGCGCGGCCGACGGCAGGTGGTTCGACTTCTCGACGCTCAAGGAGCCGTATCGGATCGAGGGCAAGAAGACGATGGGACTGGAGCTTGCCGCCCAGCTCGACTGGAAGCTGCCAGACGCGATCTTCTATCCCACTGGCGGCGGCACCGGGCTGATCGGCATGTGGAAGGCCTTCGACGAGCTGGAGCGGCTCGGCTGGATCGGTGCCAAGCGCCCGCGCATGTACGCGGTGCAGGCGGCGGGCTGCGCGCCGATCGTCAAGGCGTATGAGGCGGGCGAGGAACATGCCGAGCGCTGGGAGGGCGCGCACACGATCGCCGCGGGCATCCGCGTGCCCAAGGCGGTGGGTGACTTCCTTATCCTGCGCGCGGTGCGCGAGAGCGGCGGCCGCGCGCTGGCGGTGACGGATGAGGAGATCGAGGCGGCGGTCGGCGACTGCGCGAAGCGGGACGGGCTGTTGATGTGCCCCGAAGGCGGCGCGACGCTGGCCGCATACCGCCGCGCGCGCGGGCAGGGGCTGGTGAGCGAAGGTGACCGCTGCGTGCTGTTCAACTGCGCGACGGGGCTGAAATACCCGATGCCGGCAGCGGACGGGTGGTTGGACAAAGGCGGGGTGATCGACTTAGCCGCGCTTTGATGGCCCGTGCTGATTGCGTAGTTGGTCTTTGTGGCTGGCAGACGGCTTGCCGCCCTTATGCTGGTTTCGCGGCTTGGAATGGGGCAAGAATGGGATCACGGCACGATAGTCGTCGAGTGACCCGCTTCCGTTTGTCTGACGTGCGCTTCGGGTAAGACGGAAATAGTCTTCCACTATCGCGGCCTGCTGCTCGATGTTGAAACTAGCGAAGCTCGGGCGCTTATTGAGCGAACCGTAATGATAGTTGCGGGAGAAGGGCGCAAGCGCCTTGACCCATACCCCATGCTGGTACTGCCAAACATGGGTAAGTTCATGCAAAATCCAGCCGGCATCCTCTGTTGTTAGGGAGAAATCTTCCTTATACACCTCTTTGGGAAAGTAGATTTCGCCGTTCGGTGTCATCGCGGTGTCACTCGGCTGGAAGAAGATGTACCTCGTTCCGTGTACACGTACCTTGTCATACTGGATTGACTGACCGAACACCTGCGTGGCGATCAAGATTTCTCCCCGGGTCAGAAGCCTGAGCGGGCCACCGGTCCCCGGCACTACTGTGCTCCGACCTTGGTGCGCGACGCCCACGCAAAACTCAGCACGGCATGGAGCAAGATTGCGAGGACGACGATCCCGACCGGGACGGCATAGGTTTTCCACGCGGTGAGCGGGGGTGCGTCGGACCGACGATCACCCGCGATCGCCCCATAAAAGCACATGAACACCAGCAGCCAGTAGCCCAGGCTCAGGACCGCACGACCGACGGCGATGATGAAACCTGTAAGCCTGTTGCTCATCCCGTTTGGCCCCGCTGCGCGTAGCTAGGGTAACATAGGGATCGCGGCGTGGAAATCGCGTCCTTGTGAAGGGAGAGCAAGCGCGCTCGCGTATCTGATCAGCGCGCCGGCAAGCGCTCCAGCACGAGGTACGGCACGACCCCGGGCATGAAGCGCGCGCGCTCGGTGTCGGCGAAGAAGGGCGGCGCGTGGTCGCCATAGATGACGACCCGGTCGGGCGGCACCGCGGCCCCCCGGATCGCCGCGCCCAGCGAGGCGAGCGAGCCCCGCATCCGGGCCGCGTACCGGCAGACCGTGGGCGTCGCGCTGATGCCCGCGGGGCAGCCGGGGTCGACCGAGTCCGGGATCGGCAGGTGGGTATCGACCGTCATGACGTGAACGAAACGCGCCCGCCCGTCGAACAGCGCCAGCGCCCGCGCGAACACCCGCTCGTCGCACGCTGCCCCGAAGGCCGTGCCGGGGCAGGCGACCACGCGCGGGTCGCCGTGTTTCAGCCCATCGAAGAACCAGGTTCGCCCAAACCCCATCGCAGGATACACCGCCGCGCGGTTATAGATACCGCCGCCATTGCCGTGCAGCGCGTCGGTCTCGAACCCCAGCCCGGCGAGGCGGGCGGGAAGGCAGTCGCGGCGTAGCCGGGCGAAGATGCCAGGCCCGTTGATCTCGCCCGTCAACCGAACGCCGCAAAGCTCGCGCATCTCGCCCGCGAGCGTCGCCCCGTGGAAATGGTGGACGCCGTTCACCGCCAGCCGATATTGTCCCGCCAACCGCGCGAGCAGCGGGTCGAGCAGCGCCTTTCTCTCCCCCGGCAACCGCATGTAGCCGAGCGACTCGACGCCCACCGACAAGAGCTGGCGCGGCGCATCGGTCGCGCGCGGCAGCTCGCGCGTCAGCGTCAGACCCGGAAAGGGAGTGAGCCTGGCCGTATCGGCGCGCCGGATCACATCCTCCTTGAGCGAGGACAGGCTCGACATCGCGAGGATGTTGATGCCCGAGCTGGTGCCGTTCAGCCGGTTCTCCCCCACAACGATGTCCAGACCGGCAAGGCCGCACAGGAGGAGCATCAGCGGCCATAGCCGAAACGGGCGGGTCGATCGCATGACCAGCGGCACGCTCGCCAGCAGCGCCGCCAATATCACCGCGAACAGCGCGGGCCAGATTGCCCGCCACGGCAGGTCCTGGGGCGCGTGGAGGAAGTCGAGCAGCGCGTTCGGCCCCCATCCGAACCGGCGCGCGATGATCCCCAGCACATCGCCCGCGATCACCACCAGCGCGAGAAGGAACGTGCCCGCCGACCGCAGCGGGCGGGGCAACCGGAACTTGCTCGCTACCCACAGGAATATGGGGGCAAGCGCATAGCCTATGTCGAAGAGGGTATGGTTGCCGGACCCGTGGCTGATCGTGCTTCGGACGAGGTTGACGGCGAAGAAATAGGCGGGCGCGAGAAACAGGATTTCGAACCGCGCCAGGCGGTAGCGGAACGACACTCGAACGGGCCTCGGCGTGGCAGGTTACAGGTAGCGCCATGCCGAAGCGACTGATCTGCCGCAATAAAGATGTCATACCTAGGTTAGTGCGGGGCGCGGAACGTGGCGCACCCGGATGTTTCAACGCCTCTCACTTCGGTGCAGGAGCCCCCGCGTCCAGCACCGCCGCGTCCTGCAATATCCGCTCGCCGTCCGCGAAGGTGAAGGTGAGCGTGAGCTTGCCGCCCGGCTTCACCGTCGGGTTGAGGTCGATGAGCATCACATGCCGCCCGCCGGGCGTGAACGCGACCGTGCTTCCGGCGGGCACGGGGACGGAGGCGACCGGCTTCATTCCTTGCGCCATGCTTTCGTGCAGCTCGCTCCGGATCGCCACATCGGTGCCGACCGCGATCAGCGTCCCGTCGGTCTTGCCGCCGTGTAGCGTGAAGTACGCCGCGCCCGGTTGGGTGCGCACGGCGGGGAGGCGCACCCATGCGCCATCCGCATATAGCTGCTTGGGCCGGGAGCACGCCAACAGCGCCAGCGCGGGCAGGAGCAGGGCGGCGAGGCGCATGATCGTTCCTTTTCGGGAGTCTGAAGGCGCGGATTTCCTATGCGTCCGACAATCTTGCGGCAAGCCGAGGCCCCCCTATATCGCGGCAGTAACCTGAGTTTCGTTGCCGTAACGGGATGAGGCTCAACCTATTCAATTCGTGAGGGGCTTCACGCGATCATGGCCAAAGTAATCGGTATCGACCTCGGCACCACCAACAGCTGCGTCTCGGTGATGGAGGGCGGCAAGCCCAAGGTGATCGAGAACACGGAAGGCGCGCGCACCACGCCGTCGATCGTCGCCTTCGCCAAGGATGGCGAGCGGCTGGTCGGCCAGCCCGCCAAGCGCCAGGCGGTCACCAACGGCGACAACACCATCTTCGCGGTCAAGCGGCTGATCGGGCGGCGTTTCGACGATCCCGTCACCAAGAAGGACACCGAGCTCGTCCCCTACACCATCGCGCGCGGGCCGAACGGTGACGCGTGGGTCAAGGCGGGGAACAAGGATTACAGCCCGTCGCAGATCAGCGCCTTCATCCTGCAGAAAATGAAGGAAACCGCCGAGGCGTATCTCGGCGAAACGGTGACGCAGGCAGTTATCACCGTGCCGGCGTACTTCAACGACGCGCAGCGCCAGGCGACCAAGGATGCCGGCCAGATCGCCGGGCTGGAGGTGCTCCGCATCATCAATGAGCCGACCGCGGCCGCGCTCGCTTATGGGCTGGAGAAGCAGGACGGCAAGACGATCGCGGTCTATGACCTTGGCGGCGGCACGTTCGACATCTCGGTGCTCGAAATCGGCGACGGCGTGTTCGAGGTGAAGGCGACCAACGGCGATACCTTCCTCGGGGGCGAGGATTTCGACTCCAAGATCGTCCAGTACCTCGCCGACGGGTTCAAGAAGGATGAGGGCATCGACCTCACCAAGGACAAGCTCGCGCTCCAGCGGCTGAAGGAAGCCGCCGAAAAGGCGAAGATCGAGCTGTCCTCCGCGCAGTCGACCGAGGTCAACCTCCCCTTCATCACCGCCGACCAGAATGGCCCCAAGCATCTGGTGCGCCAGATCACCCGCGCGGACCTCGAGCGGCTGGTCGAGGACCTGATCAACCGGACGCTGGAGCCGTGCCGCAAGGCGCTGGCCGACGCGGGCGTCAAGGCGGGCGACATCGCAGAGGTGGTGCTGGTCGGCGGCATGACGCGGATGCCGCGCGTGCGCGACGTGGTGAAGAGCTTCTTCGGCAAGGACCCGCACACCGGCGTAAACCCGGACGAGGTCGTGGCGATGGGTGCGGCGATCCAGGCGGGCGTGCTGCAGGGCGACGTCAAGGACGTGCTGCTGCTCGACGTGACCCCGCTGTCGCTCGGCATCGAGACGCTGGGCGGCGTGTTCACCCGCATGATCGACCGCAACACCACCATCCCGACCAAGAAGGCGCAGACCTACTCGACCGCCGACGACAACCAGGGCGCGGTGACGATCCGCGTGTTCCAGGGTGAGCGCGAGATGGCGGCGGACAACAAGCTGCTCGGCCAGTTCGACCTCGTCGGCATCCCGCCCGCGCCGCGCGGCGTACCGCAGATCGAGGTCACGTTCGACATCGACGCCAACGGTCTCGTCAATGTCTCCGCCAAGGACAAGGGCACGGGCAAGGAGCAGCAGATTCGCATCCAGGCCTCGGGCGGCCTGTCCGACAACGACATCGAGCAGATGGTCCGCGATGCGGAGAAGTTCGCTGACGAGGACAAGAAGCGTCGTGCCGGAGCGGAGGCGAAAAACAACGCCGAATCGCTGATCCACTCCACCGAGCGCCAGCTCGCGGACAATGGCGACAAGGTCGACGCGTCGCTCAAATCCGAGATCGAGGCGGCGGTGGCCGAGGCCAAGTCGGCGGTGGAGTCGGGGGACGCCAACCGCATGACCGAGAAGTCGCAGGCGCTGGCGCAGGTGGCGATGAAGCTCGGCCAGGCGATCTACGAGAAGCAGGCGCAGGCCGATGCGTCGCCGACCGGCGGCGCGGCGCAGGGTGGCGAGGCCGGGCACGGTGACGACGTGGTCGACGCCGAGTTCTCGGAAGTCGACGAGAAGTAAGCAGGGCGTAATGTCCCTTCTCCCTCTCCCCTTAAGGGGAGAGGGTCGGGGAGAGGGGCAGTTTCGAGACGGTGGCGCTGCGGCCCCTCTCCCAACCCTCTCCCCTGAAGGGGAGAGGGCTATTTGAGAATGACGACCCAGATCGACTATTACGAGCTGCTCGAATGCGAGCGCGGCGCGGACGACGCGGTGATCAAGTCGTCGTACCGCAAGCTGGCGATGAAGTTTCATCCGGACCGCAACGCGGGCTGTAAGGACTCCGAAGCCAAGTTCAAGGCGGTGAGCGAGGCCTATGAAGTCCTGAAGGACCCGCAGAAGCGCGCCGCCTATGACCGCTATGGTCATGCCGCGTTCCAGGGCAACGGTGGCGGGCCGCAGGATTTCGGCGGCTTTTCCGACATCTTCGAATCCGTGTTCGGCGAGTTCATGGGCGGTCAGCGCGGCGGCGGCGGGCGTCAGCAGCGGCGCGGCGCGGACCTTCGCTATGATCTCGAGATCACGCTGGAGGACGCGTATCACGGCACCTCGAACGAGGTGACGGTGGACGTGTCCGCACCATGCGATACCTGCCACGGCTCGGGCGCGCGGCCGGGCACCAGCGCCAAAACCTGCAAGACCTGTGCGGGCCATGGCAAGGTGCGCGCGCAACAGGGCTTCTTCGTCGTCGAGCGCGCCTGCCCCGTCTGTCACGGCTCGGGCGAGGTGATCGCCGATCCGTGCCCCGATTGCCGCGGCGACGGGCGGGTCGAAAAGACCAAGACGCTGCCCATCACCGTGCCGCCCGGCGTCGACGAGGGCACGCGCATCCGCATGGCAGGCGAGGGCGAGGCGGGCGCGCGCGGTGCGCCGCCGGGTGATCTCTACATCTTCCTCCACGTCAAACGCCACGCGCTGTTCGAGCGCGAGGGCACGACCCTGTTCGCGCGCGCGCCGATCAGCTTCACCACCGCCGCGCTCGGGGGGGCGCTCTCGATACCGGGGCTCGACGGGCGGACGCACGAGATCAGGATCGCGGCGGGCATCCAGTCGGGCCGTCAGCTGAAGCAGCGCGGCGCGGGAATGCCCGTGCTGCAAGGGCGCGGCACGGGTGACCTCGTCGTGCAGATCGAGGTGGAAACCCCGACCAGGCTCAACACGCGCCAGCGCGAGTTGCTGGAGATGTTCCGCGAAACCGAAACGGGCGACGAATGCCCGCAAAGCCAGGGCTTCTTCGCCAAACTGAAGAAAGCGGTGGCAGGGTAGGGCCAGACTTACGCGCTGGTAACGCCCTACCGCTAGGCCGTGACCCGGCGGGGTCACCATGTCTGCAGCGTTTATGTCCTTCTTCCGCGTCCGTGCCGCCGCGAGGCCGGTGTTCACGCCCGCTGCGGTCCCAGCCTACAGGATGCTCGCCGCGACGGGTCTGGTGACATCGGTGCTGCTCACGGCGCGCGGTCTGCGGCTGATCGGGCTCGAATGGCCGACCCTGATGGTATTGGTGGGGTTCCTCGTCGCGCTCGCCCGGGCATTGCGCGGGCGAGGGCTCGAGCGGATCGCGACCGTCATCGAGGTGTGGGCGGTGTGGATGGCGACGTCCACCGTGCTGATCCTCGCCAGCTACGCGGTCGGGGCGGGTGGAATGCCGCTCGCCGACTCGGCGCTGGCCGCCGCGGATCGCTGGCTGCTGCCCGGCTTCGACTGGTCGGGGACGATGCGCGCGCTGGCGACGCATCCCTGGCCGATGTCGGTCGCCAATGCCTGTTACGAGAGCCTCAACTGGCAGCCGGGCCTGGTGCTGCTTGCTTGCGCCGTGACGGGGCGACCCGAGCGCTGCTGGACGTTCGTCCTCGCATGGACGGTGACGCTGGTGCTGGTCATCGCGACATTTGCTTTCACGCCGGGCCTGGGTGCCTACGCCCATTTCGGGATCACCGCCGGTGAGGTGCCTGCCGTCCACGACGCGACGCCGTGGACTCAGCCGGTGGTGCTCCAGTCGCTGCGCGACGGCGGTTTGCGCGCGATCACGCTCATGGACCTGAAAGGCGTCGTGACCTTTCCCAGCTTTCACGCTTCGGCGGCGGTGCTGCTGGCTTGGGCGTTCTGGCCGGTGCGCGCGATGCGTTGGCCGATGGCGAGCCTCAACGCCGCGATGCTGCTATCCGCGGTGCCGATTGGCGGGCATTATCTGGTCGATATACCGGCGGGCATTTTAGTGGCCGTCGCCGGCATTGCTCTGGTTACGCGCGTGGAGGCGCGTCGCGCTGCATCGTCGCTCCAGCCGGTCTTGGGCTGACCCGACACAGGTCCGTTCCGCCCTCTCACGGGAGAGGGCGGACGCACTTGGCTTAGAAGGCGATGATCGCCTCGACCGCCAGCACGATCGTCGCGACGGCGAACAGGCCGCTCGTCAGCGTTTCGAAGTTGCGCATTTCGGTCTCCGCGCCGGCGAGATTGCCAGCACGGCGCAGATGGACTTTGTTACGAGGCGACGCAATTTTATTGCTCGCCTTCGCAGTTGCAGCATTTGCAGCTGTGTGGCTGGACAGTGACACAGGTGCCGCGTTTGGGTCACAGCTGTTGAGGGCTGGTTAGCGGCGCGCGACGACGGCAAAGCCGCCGTCGGACGGGTCGGGCAGGCGCCCGCCCGCCGTCCGGGCTCGCTTGCGCGCGAGCGCGCCGGCGCGGACGTCGCCGCGCCTCAAGCTGCGCCGAACACCCGCTTGAATACGGTGTCGACGTGCTTGAGGTGGTAGCCGAGGTCGAACTCCGCCTCGATCTGCTCCGGCGTCAGCGCGGCGGTGACCTCCGGGTCCGCTTTCAGCAGCTCGGCGAGGCTCAGCGTGCCGTCGCTGTCCCACACCCGCATCGCGTTGCGCTGCACCAGCCGGTACGCGTCCTCGCGCGTCACCCCCGCCTGCGTCAGCGCGAGCAGCACCCGTTGCGAGTGGACCAGCCCGCCCATCCGGTCGAGATTGCGCTGCATCCGCTCGGGATAGACGAGCAGCTTGTCGATCACGCCCGTCAGTCGCGCGAGCGCGAAGTCGAGCGTGATCGTCGCGTCGGGGCCGATATAGCGCTCCACCGAAGAATGGCTAATGTCGCGTTCATGCCAAAGCGCCACATTCTCCAGCGCGGGCGTGACATAGCCGCGCACCATCCGCGCGAGCCCGGTAAGGTTCTCGGTCAGCACCGGATTGCGCTTGTGCGGCATCGCCGAGCTGCCCTTCTGCCCGGGGCTGAAATACTCCTCCGCCTCCAGCACCTCGGTGCGCTGCAGGTGCCGCACCTCGGTCGCCAGCCGCTCGACCGACCCGGCGATCACGCCCAGCGTTGCAAAGAACATCGCGTGGCGGTCGCGCGGGATCACCTGTGTCGACACCGGCTCCGGCGTGAGGCCGAGCTTGGCGGCGACATGCGCCTCGACCGCCGGGTCGATGTTCGCGAACGTGCCAACCGCGCCCGAGATTGCGCAGGTCGCGATATCTGCCCGCGCCGCGATCAGCCGGGCTTTCGCGCGCGCGAATTCGGCATGGGCGTAAGCGAGCTTGAGCCCGAACGTGACGGGCTCGGCATGGATGCCGTGGCTGCGCCCGATGGTGGGCGTCAGTTTGTGCTCGCGCGCGCGGCGTTCGAGCACCATCAGCAGCGCGTCGAGATCGGCGAGGAGCAGGTCGGCGGCGTCGCGCAGCTGCACCGCGAGGCAGGTGTCGAGCACGTCGGACGAGGTCATCCCTTGGTGCATGAACCGCGCCTCCGGCCCGACCTGCTCGGTGACCCAGGTCAAGAACGCAATAACGTCATGCTTAGTGACCGCCTCGATTACGTCGATCGCGGCGACGTCGATCGCAGGTTTCGTCGCCCACCAGCGCCACAATGCTTCGGCCGCCTCGCGCGGGACGACGCCGAGGTCCGCCAGCGCGTCGGTCGCGTGCGCCTCGATCTCGAACCAGATGCGATAGCGGGTCTCCGCCGACCAGATCACGGTCATGGCGGGGCGGGAATAGCGGGGGATCATGGGCTTAACCTCTGATGTATGCAGCGCTTACGGCGACTGCTTGGCGACTGGCCTTCGCTCTAGCTGGGCGTCTTCGGGCAGGCCACCTTCGGAGCTGACAGGGACTTGTCGCCAACGATCATCGACAACTCCGGTACGTCGCTGGCTCGCTCGACAAAGACGACTCCGGTTTCTTGAGGCAACAGAATTGGGGCTTGCCAGGCGTTTGTGGCCGGGCGGGCCGATATGATAGAATTCAGGTCCCACCTGTATTGAGAAGCCGACGTTAACTCGCTCAATCTGCGCGGACCGGGTAGGTGGCGTTTGACCCTCAACGGTCAATGATCCCGTCGACAGGCGCATCAGCGGAGTGCCAGGTGCCTTGTAGCAGCCGTAGATCGACGGGAGCGTAGGACGCGGCGCGACTACGATGAAGATCACCAATAAGGCTCCGAAGATCGTGGCGAGAGCTGACCCGGCCACGATAAGCTCTTGCGGAGGTCGGTCAGGTAGCGTTTCGCTCAAATCAACCCCTTCGCCCTCAGGCTCACATGCCCTTGCGCGCCCATGATCAGGTGATCGTGGACCGCGATGCCGAGCGGCTTGCCCGCGGCGGCGATGGTGCGGGTGAGGTCGATGTCGGCGCGGCTGGGCGAGGGGTCGCCGCTCGGGTGGTTGTGGACAAGGATCAGCGCCGCGGAGCCAAGGTCCAGCGCGCGGCGGATCACCTCGCGCACCTGCACCGGCGCTTCGTCGATCGTGCCTTCGCCGATCACCTCGTCGCGGATCAGCATGTTCTTGGTGTTGAGGTGGAGCACGCGGACGCGCTCGATCGCGTGATGCGCCATGTCGGCGCGCAGGTAATCGAGCAGCGCCTGCCAGTTGCTCAGCACCGGGCGCGCGGTCGTTTCCGCCTGCAGCATCCGCAGTGCGCAAGCGGCGACGACGCGGATCGCCGCCGCGCTGGTCTCGCCCATGCCGGGCTGGCGCGCGAGCGCTTCCGCGTCGGCGGCGAATAGCGCGCCGATGCCGCCGAACTCGCGCAGCAGCGCCTTGGCGAGCGGCTTGGTGTCGCGGCGCGGGATCGCCGTCATCAGCAGGTATTCGACGAGTTCATGGTCGAGCAGCGCCTCGCCCCCGCGCTTGGCGAGCAAGCGCCCCCGCAAGCGAGCACGGTGGCCTGCCAGATCGGCGGTCGGGTCGGCGTCTGCCATCGCTGCGGAGCGTAACGGGGGCGGGACGGCATTGCCAGCCCGCCAAGGTTGACTCGGACCTCCTCGCTTCCTAAACGCCAATCAGCGCCGGGCCGACGGTCCGCGCCGGTCGCCCGCGTGGCGGCCTTTTGTTATTCTTGCCCAGTGGACGATGTTGGCCGACCCCCGCCACAGCGATGATCTTGACAGCCGCATCGCCGCCGCGCGCGCGGCGGAGAGCGCGCGTGTCACGGGTGCGCCGCGTCCGCCCGCCAAGGGCTATGCGCAAGGGTCGCGCGTGCTCGCCGAGCTGATCGGCGCGCCGCTCGGCGGCGGATTGATCGGCTGGGTCCTCGACCGCTGGCTCGGCACGTCACCGTGGATCATGCTGACCCTGCTGGTGCTTGCCACGGCGGCGGCCTTCCGCAACATCTACCGCATCTCGCAGGAGCGCGCCGAATGAGCGCCGCCTGTCAGCCAGGAGGAGCCGTGCATGGCCGCCGGTAGAATTGATCCCATGGAGCAGTTCCACGTCGCGCCGCTGTTCGGCCGACCGATGAACCTGTTCGGCTACGACATCTCGTTCACCAACTCGGCGCTGTTCATGCTGGTGGTGTTCGTGCTGCTCGCGGTGTTCGTGTCGGGCGGGCTCAAGCGTCAGCTGATCCCGGGCCGCTGGCAGGTCGCGGTCGAGGACGCGGTGGCGTTCATCGACAACATGATGCGCGTGAATATCGGCCCGGAGGGCAAGAAGTTCGCGCCGTACATCTTCTCGCTGTTCTTCTTCATCCTGTTCGCCAATTTCGTCGGCGTGATGCCGCTGGCGATCCTGCCCGGCTTTCATACCTTCGCAGTGACGAGCCATATCACCGTCACGGCGGTGCTGGCGTTCGTATCGTTCCTGATCGTGCTGTTGGTCGGTTTCGCGCGGCATGGCCTCAAGTTCTTCACGCTGTTCGTACCGCACGGCGCGCCGGGCTGGCTGATGCCCGTCATCATCCCGGTCGAGTTCGTGTCGTTCATGGTTCGCCCGTTCAGCCTCGGCTTGCGGTTGTTCGTCGCGATGACCGCGGGGCACATCCTGCTCGAGGTGTTCGGCAGCTTCGTGGTGCAGGGCTTCGCCAGCCACGGGCCGCTCGGCTTCGTCGTGGGCGTGCTCAGCTTCATCATGATCGTCGGGGTCAGCGCGCTGGAGCTGCTGGTGTGCGCGATCCAGGCTTATGTGTTCGCGCTGCTCACCTCCTTGTACCTGCACGACGCGGTTCACCTTCACTAATCTTCAAAGGGAGTCTCACATGACGGATCTTGGCGCGGAATATATCGGTGCGGGCCTGGCCGCGATCGGCATCGGCCTGGCGGCGCTCGGCGTCGGCAACGTGTTCGGATCGTTCCTCGAAGGCGCGCTGCGCAATCCGGGCGCGGCGGATGGGCAGCAGGGCCGCTTGTTCATCGGGTTCGCGGCGTCGGAGCTGCTAGGCCTGATCGCGTTCGTGGTCGCGATCCTGATCCTGTTCGTCGTCAAGCGCTAAACCGGCGAGCCCAGACCGATGCCGCAATTAGACCAGATCGGCCAGATCTACGCGTCGCAGCTGTTCTGGCTCGCGATCGTCTTCGCGCTGATCTATTTCGGTATCGGCAAGGCGATGGTGCCCCGGATCGAACGGACGATCGACGATCGCGCCGCGCGGATTGCGGGGGATCTCGCCGCCGCCGAACAGGCGCGCGCGGCGGCGCAGGCGGCGGATGAGCATTACCATTCGGGGCTGGAGTCGGCGCGCGCCGAGGCGCACCGGCTCGCCGCTGATGCAGCTGCGCGTTCGGCGGCGGCAACCGAGGTCAAGGTCAAGGCGGGCGACGCCGCGACCGAGGCCGATCTCGACCGGGCGACTGCGCGAATTGACGGGGCCAAGCGCGACGCGCTCGCCGGGATCGAGGCGGCGACCGTCGATGCGGTGGAGGCGATCGTCGCCAAGCTGTCGGGCGTGTCGGTCGACCGCGCGACCGCGACGCGCAAGGTGCAGGCGGAGCTGGCGCATGGCTGAGACCGTGGGAACCATCGCCACTACCGGCGCGACCGAGGTTCACGCCGAGCCGTCGGTGCTCGGCATCACCGCGGCGGGCTTCGTCGCGCTGTCGATGCTGGTCGTATTCGCGATCATGCTCTGGGCGCGCGTCCCCAAGCTGATCGCGGGCGTGCTCGACAAGCGCATCGCCACTATCCGACGTGAGCTGGACGAAGCCTCGCGGTTGCGCGCGGAGGCGGAAGCGATGCTGGTCGCCGCGCGCGGGCGTAGCGCGGCGAGCGAAGGCGACGCCGCCGCGATCGTCACCCACGCGCAGGCCGAGGCGCAGGCGATGCTCGCCAAGGCGCAGGTTGACGCGGAGGAGCTGGTTCGCCGCCGCGCCGCGATGGCCGAGGACAAGATCGGCGCCGCCGAACGCACCGCGCTGGCCGAAGTACGCGCTCGCGCCGCCGAGG
>CALMGC010000013.1 GCA_937863505.1 uncultured Sphingomonadales bacterium
GCGCGTCCTGTTCCTCCCGGACGCCGCGCAGCCGGTCGAGGAGCAGGCCGTGCGTCGCGAGCGCCCACGGGATGTCGTCGATGCCATAGGCGATCCCATAGCGGTCGCGTTCGTCCGGGGTCCATTGCTCCTTCGACAGCGCGGGGTCGGACACGACGATTGGGACACAGCCGCACATCGCAGCGTACAGGCCGTACATCGTATAAAGATCATAACAATACAGCCGCTCGACCCGGTTGAACACCGCCGCGCGCTCCGCATTGGTCATGTCGTCGACACAGACCGAGTCCGTCAGATCATGGACGATCGGTCGTCCCTTGCCCTTGCGGAGCAGATAGGCGGAGCCGCGCCGCTCGCCGAAGTTGGTCTGTCGATAGGCGTCGTTGAACCAGGTCAGCGTGAGCCGGTTGGTCGGATCGGGGTTTATGGCGGGGTCGTCAAAAGCTTCCTGGTAAAAGAAGAACAGGTCGTCGGGGCCGTACATCGCCTTGCCCGAGAAATAACCCGGGCGGTGGAGAAACCAGCGGACGACCGCATCCGCCCCGAGCAGATTGCCGTCGAGGATTTCAGGGTAGACCACGATCGCGCCCTTCAGGTCGCGATGGCCCGCGACCGGGTTGTCGAACGGCCCGGTATCGAAACGGCGTCCCAACCGGCGAACCTCGGAGCGCAGCGTGCCGAGCCAGTCCCGCAGCCGGAAGGGATCGACGACCGTTTTGCGCTCACCCTCCCACACCATCGCCCGCTCGCCGAGCTCGTTGAGGCGTCGGCAGAGCAGGTGGCAGACGATGCGACCGCCCGCCGACTCATCGAACGGCCAGGTGTAGATGATGTATGTGCGCTTCACGCGTCGCTGTCTCTTTGCGCGGCCGCCGCGCAGGTCGTAGCTGCGCGGTGCCGGATGACCCTAGGGGGTGGGACGACGGGAAATGAACACCAATTTGCTCGTATCAGGCGACCGGACCGTCAACGGCTGGCTTACCACCACGGACGCCGACCCGGCAAGGCCGCTGCTCGTCTGCATCCATGGCGGCGGGTGCAATGGCGACTATTTCGACCTCACCGGCTGCTCCACACTGGCGGCGGCTCGCGAGCGAGGCTTCGGCGTGCTGCGCGTCAACCGGCCCGGCTATGGCGGTACGCCGCCGCCCACTTCGCCCCATCCGGTCGCGACCACCGCCGCGCCCATCCGCCGGTTCATCGACGAGGTGCGCGCCGCCCATGCGCCGGCCTCGGACGGGGTCGCGCTGATCGGCCATTCGATCGGCGGCGCCGTCGCGCTCCGGCTGGCGTCCGAGCGGGGCGAGTGGCCGCTGCGCGCCGTCGCGGTCTCGGGCATCGGCGACCGGGTCGCCGCCGGTATGGCGGGCGTGACCGTCGACCGGCACGCGGCGCGCGTCGACGCGCCGGAGGGGCTGGATACGCTGATTTTCGAGAATGGCGGGGCGCCGCAAAGCTGGAAGGCGCTCGCCTCGCTGCGTCGCGCCGCCGAACCGTGGCTGGTGTCGGAGGTGATCGAGATCGTCGAGGACTGGCCGGGGCAATGGCCCGCGGTGGCGCGCGCGGTCGCGGTGCCCGTCCACCTCCGGCTCGCCGAACATGAGCGGCTCTGGCAGACGGGGCCCGTGGCGGTCGAGCGCGTCGCCGCTGCGCTCAGCGCCGCGCCGGTGGTGGACGCGGCGCTGCTCGAAGGCGGCGGGCACCTGTACGAGACGTCGAAGCGCGGCCCCGAACTCGCGCAGGCGCAACTCGACTTCATCGAGGCGCAGTTTCGCGCCTAGCGGCCGCCGACCACCAAGTCGATGATGCGGCGCTGGTCCGCCTCGCCCAGGTCCGGATAGATCGGCAAGCACAGTATCTGCTCCGCCGCCCGCGTCGCGACCGGCAGGTTGTCCGCCGCCGCGGAGGGCAGGTCGCGGTACATCGGCAGGCCGGACAGCAGGGGATAGAAATACCGGCGCGAGAAGATGCCGTGCGCCTTCAGCCGCTCGTACAGCGCATCGCGGCTCTCGGGGTAGCCCTCGCGCACCAGCAGCGGGAAATAGGAGAAATTGGGCTCGGCGTCCGGCGGCAGCGCCAAGAGCTCGATCCCCTCCATGCCCGCCAGCGCCTCGCGATAGCGGCTGTCCACCGCCCGCCTGGCGGCCCGGACGCGCTCGAAATGGTCGAGCTGCACCAGCCCCAGCGCGGCGTTGAACTCGCTCATCTTGGCGTTGGTCCCCACCGACGGGATCTCGACCTCGTTGGCGATGCCGAAATTGCGCGCGCTGTCCACCCCGCGCTTGCCCGCCGCCGTGGCCGCGACCACCGCCCCGCCCTCGAACGTGTTGAACGCCTTGGTCGCGTGAAAGCTGAGCACCGCGAAATCACCCCAGGAGAGCAGCCCGCGACCGCGATACCGAACCCCAAAGGCGTGCGCCGCGTCGTAGATCACGGTGAGGTCGTGCCGCCGGGCGATGTCGGCGATCTGCTCCACCGCGCACGGATTGCCATAGCAATGCACCGCGACGATCGCGCGGGTGTTGGGCGTGATCGCCGCCTCGATCCGCGCCGGGTCGATATTGAGATCATGCGGGGCCACGTCGACGAACACGGGCACCAGCCGCTCGAGCTTCACCGCATGGGTCGTGGCGACAAAGGAATAGGGCGTGGTGATGACCTCGCCCGTCAGGTCCGCCGTCTCCATCGCGGTCTGGAGCGCGAGCATCCCGTTGGTGGTGACGGACAGATAGGGTGTGTCGAGAAACCGGGCGAGCCGCCGTTCGAACTCGGCATGGAACGGGCCGTTGTTGGTGAGCACCCGGGTGCGCCATATCTCCTCCAGCGCGGGCATCACCTCCGCGAGCGGCGGCAGGTAGGGACGGTTGACGTAAATCGGGTCGGTCAAGATTGGAAATACTCCCATTCGCCCCGCGCCGCGGCTTGGCCGGTGGTCGATATAGCCGCGAAACGGCTGTTGGGTAGGTCGTGGTTGGGGGAAACGGCTTCGCGCGAATGGAGATGTAACGCACGAACTCACCCCGCGCACAGGCCGCGCTTGCGCGAGTCAGGCGGACGTGGTCGCCTGCCGCGCGGCGCGTTGGTCGGGGCGACAGGATTCGAACCTGCGACCCCCACACCCCCAGTGTGATGCGCTACCAGGCTGCGCTACGCCCCGACCGGGAGCCTCCGCCAAAGCGACGGCTCAGGCGCAGACGTGTAGGCCGGTCGCGGCGGGGATGCAAGCGCGCGTCGGCGTTGCGCGGTGCGCCGCGCGGTGGTAGCGCCCGCCCTTCCACCGGTCCGGGGTCCCCGGCCCGGGCAATTGTCACACCCAAGGCTCCATGCTCATCCCTCCAGCTTACGCGCAAAGCGCAGCCGGCGCGGCCCCGTCGGGCGGTGTCGCCGGCCTGATCCAGTTCGCCATGCCCTTCGTGCTGGTGCTGGTCGCGTTCTACTTCATCATGTACCTGCCGCAGCAGCGCCGGCAGAAGGCGTTCCGTGACACGCTCGCGAACCTGAAAAAGAACGACCAGGTGATCACGTCGGGCGGCATCGTCGGCAAGGTGACGCGCGTCGAGGAGCAATATGTCGAGCTGGAGATCGCCGCCAACACCCGCGTCCGCGTCGTCAAGTCGACGCTGACCGAAGTGCTCGGCAACCCCGCCGCCAAGCCCGCCAACGACTGACATGCTCGACTTTCCGCGCTGGAAGATATTCTCGATCGTCGCGGTGCTCGTCGCACTGTGCGCGCTGTCGATCCCGAGCCTGCCCGGTTTCTACACGGCCCCGTTCAAGGCGCCGCGCATCAGCCTCGGCCTTGACCTCGCGGGCGGCAGCTATCTGATGCTTGAGGCGAACACGGACGAGCTCGTCAACACGCGGCTTGAGAAGCTGCGCGACGACGTGACGGCCGCGTTCCGCCGCGCCGATTCGCCGATCGAGACGGGCGATATCTCGACGGCAGGCGGCAAGCTCACCTTCCTGCTGCGCGACCCGTCGCAGGTCGACGCGGCGCGCGAGAAGATCCTGCCGCTGACCACCGGCGCGGGGATGACGGGGCAGCGCGACTGGGACATCGCGGTGGTTGACGGGCAGCGCTTCGTGCTGACGCCGACGCGCGAGGGCACGGACGCCGCGGTCGAAAAGGCGATGAACACCGAGACGGAAATCGTCCGCCGCCGCATCGACGCGCTCGGCACGCGCGAGCCGACCATCCTCCGCCAGGGCGGGAACCGCATCGTCGTCGAGGTGCCCGGGTTCAACAACCCGCAGGCGTTGAAGGCACTGCTCGGCAAGACCGCCAAGCTCGAGTTCAAGCTGGTCGACGAGGCGACGCAGAGCAACCCGGCGGCGGTGGCGAGCGGTCAGGTGCCCGCAGGCACGATCGTGCTGCCTTATGCGGAGGCCAGCGGCCCGCGCGGCGCGCCCACCGCGAAGATCCCGCTGCTGCGCCGAACGCTCATCCGCGGCGAGCAGCTCACCAACGCCAACCAGGCGTTCGACCCGCAGAACAACTCCCCAATCGTCGACTTCACGATGGATAGTCAGGGTGGCCGCGCGTTCGCCGAAGTGACGCAAGCGAATATCGGTCGCCATTTCGCGATCATCCTCGACAATCAGGTTATCTCCGCGCCGAGGATCGACTCGGCGATCCTTGGCGGATCGGGGATGATCAGCGGCAGCTTCACCGTCGAGAGCGCCAACCAGCTCGCGATCGAGCTGCGCTCGGGCGCGCTGCCCGTCGCGCTCAAGGTGGTCGAGGAGCGGACGGTCGGCCCCGACCTCGGTCGCGACTCGATCCATGCGGGCATCATCGCCAGCGCGATCGCGGCGATCGCGGTGGTGGTGTTCATGCTGGTGACCTATGGCCGGTTCGGATTTTACGCCGACTGCGCGGTGGTCATCAACATCTTCGTCATCCTGGGCGTGCTGGCGCTGCTCAAGGGGACATTGACCTTGCCCGGCATCGCCGGATTCGTGCTGACGATCGGCACCGCCGTCGACGCCAACGTGCTCATCAACGAGCGCATCCGCGAGGAGCGACGCCGCGGGCGCAGCGTGGTCCAGTCGGTCGAACTCGGCTACAAGGAAGCGAGCCGGACGATCTTCGAGGCGAACGTGACCCACGCCATCTCGGGGGTGATCATGTTCCTGCTCGGCTCGGGGCCGGTCAAGGGCTTCGCGGTGGTGCTGCTGATCGGCATCTGCACCAGCGTGTTCACCGCGGTGCTGTTCACCCGGATGCTGGTGGCATTGTGGCTGCGGCGCAACCGGCCGAGCGAGATTTTGATATAATGCGCCTGCTGAAGATCGTCCCCGACAACACGAACATCGGCTTCGTCCGCCTCCGCCGCTTGGCGTTCACGCTGACGCTGGCGCTGACGCTGCTCAGCCTCGCGCTGGTGGCGGTCCGCAGCCTCAACCTCGGCGTTGATTTCCGCGGCGGTCTCCTCATCGAAGAGACGTTCGCGAGCGCGCCGCCTATCGACCGCGTCCGCTCGGTGGTCGACTCCCTCGGCGTCGGCCAGGCGGCGGTGCAGCAGCTCGGCGCCCCGAACACCTTCTCCATCCGCCTGCCCCCGCCCGCCAGCCAGGACCAGGGCGCGACCGCCGCCGTCGTCAACAAGGTGCAGGGCGCGCTGACCTCCACCTTCCCCGGCGCGAAGCTGTCGCGGCAGGACTCGGTCAGCGGCAAGGTATCGAATGAGCTGCTCTGGCAGGGCGGGCTTGCCGTCTTCCTCGCGGTGTTCGGCATCGCGCTATGGGGCGTGTTCCGCTTCGAATGGCAGTTCGGCGTGTCGACTTTCGTCGCGATCATGCACGATCTGATCGTAACGCTCGGCTTCTTCGCGCTCACCCGGCTGGAGGTGGACCTCAACATCGTCGCCGCCGTGCTGACCGTGATCGGCTATTCGATCAACGACAAGATCGTCATCGACGACCGTATCCGCGAGAACATGCG
>CALMGC010000014.1:0-1274 GCA_937863505.1 uncultured Sphingomonadales bacterium
GGTCGAGCGCGCGCGCGCCCGCCAGCCACGCCAGCCGCCCCTCGCCGCTGCGTACCAGCGGATGCTTGAGCAGCGCCAGCAGCGGCAAGGGCGCGAACCCCTGCGCCGCCGCCTCCGCCAGCCCGTGCAGCAACGTCCCAGGCGGCAGGATCGACAGCGGCCGCCCGGCGGTATCGTCGATCGCGACATCCCAGCGCCCGAGATGCGCCGCCACCCGCCGCGCCAACGCACGGTCAGGCGTGACCAGTGCGGCGGTGCGCCCCGGCGTTTCCAGCGCCTCACGCAGCGCCAGCGCGATCCCCTGCGCCTCGGCGGCAGGCGTCGCGAACTCGGCGGCGGTGACGCCTTCCAGCCGTCGCCGGTCCGCGGTCAGCCCGCTCCACCGCGCGGTCAGCTCCGCGGGGGCCAGCGCATAGGCGATCGCGCGCGCGCGGACGGCGGGGGCTTCGGGGCCGCCGTCATAGGGCCAAACCCGCGCCTCGCGCCGGTTGACGCCCATCCGGTCGAGCAGCAGCTTCAGCCCATATTGCGGGTGCGTCTCGATTGAGCGGCGGCGCAGGCCCGTCACCGGGTCTGGCGCGTGCGGCCCGAGCGAGTCCCACTCCTCGTCCGGCAGGTCGATGCCGAGCCCGGCCATCACCACTAGGCCGTGCTCCATCCCGACCACGCAGCGGAGCAGCCGCGCGACGGCGGGCGCGGGGTCGGTCACGCCCGCGACGCAGACGAAGCCGGGCGGAGGCTCGCGCCGCCACCGCGCCGCCACCCGGTCGAGCACCAGCCCGCGCCGCGCCGCCGCGTCGATCGCGCCCAGCTTCGCCAGCTCGGCGGGCCAGCGGGCGAGGATCAGCTCGAATAGGTCGAGGCTCTTGCGCCAATGCGCGGACAGCTCGGGCGTCAGCGTCGCATCGAGTTCGGCAAGCCGCGACGCGGGCACCTCCTCCACCTGCAACTGGTCGAGCGTGCGCGCGAGCTCGCCCGCTAGCCGCACCGCCTCCGCCGCGTCGAGGTTCGGGCGCGCGTCGTGGAGCAGCCGGGTTAGCGCCGTCCGCCGCGCGAGCGGGGCAACCGCGGGCGGGATCGGCTTGTCGTCGGCGGGGTCGAGCACCGCGCCCGCGCCCTCGCCCAGCTCCGGGTCGCCGATCGCGACCAGCCGGGGCAGCAGCAGCCCGCCCCCGCTCCGCCGCACGAACGCCTCCGTCACCGCGCGCTTGCCGCGGTTGTTGGGCAGCAGCACCAGCCCGCGCGCGAGCGCCATGCCCGGGTGCCGCTCGATC
>CALMGC010000014.1:1284-5148 GCA_937863505.1 uncultured Sphingomonadales bacterium
CTTGGCGAGGAGCCCGCGTTTCGGCGGCGTCTCCAGCCCCGTCGCGAGCGCGTCCGAGAACGATCGCGTCGCGGGGACGGTCCACAACTTCATCTCAGCCATCGGCGAGCATCGCCTCCGTCGCGGGGATCGCCTCGGGCGTGCCGACGTCAAACCACAGCCCCTGATGCACCGCCCCGAACGCGCGGCCCTCGGCGATCGCGCGGTCCCAGAAGATGTTGGTCGAGAACGGACCTTCGGGCCAGCCCCGGATCAACCGGGGAGACAAAATCTGTATGCCCGTCCAAACAAACGGGGCGGGTCTTCCGGGCTGTCTCCTCCTAACGATTTGACCATCGCCGCCGAGGTGAAAGTCACCACGCCCAAGATGATTGTTGGCGCGTGCCAGCGGGACCATCAGCAACAGCGCGTCCATCCTCGCATCATCCCAATGCGCGGCGAGCAGCGGTAGCGCGTCGACCGGGCCGTCCACCCAAAGATTGTCGCTGTTGATCGCCAAGAACGGCTCTTCGCCGAGCAGCGGTCGCGCTTGCACCAGCCCGCCGCCGGTCTCCATCAAGGCCGAGCGCTCATCGGAGATCACCAGGTCGAGCCCATCCGCCGCCGCGCGCAGATGCGCTTCCAGCTGGTCCGCATGGTAGTGAACATTGACCACCACCCGCTCCACCCCCGCGGCGCGCAGCCGGTCGAGCACATGGTCGATCAACGGCTTGCCCGCGACCTCGACCAGCGGCTTGGGCCGGTCCAGCGTCAGCGGCCGCATCCGCGTGCCGAGCCCCGCCGCCATCACCATCGCGGTCCGGGGCACCCAGCCGCCCGGCACCGGCCGGATCGCACGCTGGCGAGTCACGCTACGCTCATCGCGAGCGGGTCCCCTCGGCGCTCATAGGGCACGTTCTCTTCGAACCACCGCGCGACGGGGGCGAGCGCCGGATAAGATAGGTCGCGCTCCAGATACGCCCATACGCGCGGGCACAAGGCGGCGTAGCGCGGCTTGCCATCGCGCTTCCACAGCCGGGTGAAGATGCCCAGGATCTTCGCGTTCCGCTGCGCGCCGAGGACGTGGTAGGCGTCCACGAATGCTTCCCCCGCGCCCGTGGCCGCGCGGTAGCGGGCGAGCATAACGGCTTCCGTCTCCGCGTCGACATCGCGCCGCGCATCCTGGAGCAGCGACACGAGGTCATAAGCCGGGTGCCCCGCCAGCGCGTCCTGGAAATCGAGCAGCCCCAGCCCGCCCCCGGCGGTGAGCATCAAATTCTCGGCATGATAGTCGCGCAGCACCGTCACCGGCGTGTCGGCAAGCGCAGCCCAAAGCACCGCGTCCCACGCCGCGCGCCAGCCCTCCGCATCGACGTCAAGCCCTACCGCCGGGCAATACCAATCGACGAACAACCCCGCCTCGCGCTGGAGCACGTCGCGGTCATAGGGCGCGAACGGCCCGGCGGGGTGCTTCGCCAGCGCCACCAGCGTGTCCACCGCCCCCTCGTACAGCGCCGACGCGCGATCCGGCGCGGCGTCGATCGCCTCGCGCATCCGCTCGTCGCCCAGGTCCTCCAGCAGCACCAGCCCTTGCGCCGCGTCGGCGGCAAGGATCGCGGGCGCGCGAAAGCCGCGCTCCGTCAGCCACGACGCGACGGCCAAGAACGGTCGCGGGTCCTCATGCGGCGGCGGCGCGTCCATCAGCACCGCCCGCCGCTCGCCCGCCTCCACCCGGAAGTAACGCCGGAACGAGGCATCGCCCGCCAGCGGATGCACCGCCGCGCCTACCCAGCCATGCACGGCCAGGAACGCCGTGGCACCCGGCGGCGGAGTCATGTCGGGGGCCATCGATCCATCCATGCCGCGGGCACCCCCGCTGTCAAGTCGCGCCCGCCGTCCGGGCGGAGCGCCAACGCCAGCACCAGCGCCTCGGGCCAGCGCCCCGCCCCCGCCCGGTCGGGCCACTCGACCAGCAGCAGCGCGTCACCCACGTCATCCAGCCCCAGCTCCTCCAGCTCGTCCGCGTCCTCGACCCGGTACAGATCGACGTGAAGCACCGGCAACCGCATCTCGGGCGGATCATAGGGCTGGACGATCGCGAACGAGGGCGACGGCGCTTCCCCCGCCAACCCCAGTGCGGCGAGCAGCCCCCGCGCGACGCTCGTCTTCCCCGCGCCCAGCGGGCCGGACAGGGTGATAACGTCGCCCGCGCGGACGAACGGGGCGAGCGACGCGCCGAACGCCTCGGTGGCGGCGGAGTCGGGCAGCACCAGCCCCCTCACCGCCGCGGCAACTCCACCGTCACCAGCGTCCCCTGCCCCGGCTCGCTGACCAGCGTGATCGTTCCGCCATGCGCCTCCACGAACTGCCGGGCGAGCGGCAGCCCCAACCCCAACGCGCGCTCACCACCGGTCCCGATCCCCGGCTGCGCGAAGCGGTCCCACACCCGCCCGACCGCCTCCGCGTCCATCCCCGGCCCGTTGTCCGACACGATGATGCGCGCGCGCGTCGCGTTGCCGTCTACATGGAGCAGCACGCGCCCGCCCTCCGGCGTCCCCGCCACAGCGTGGCGAAGCAGATGTTCGACCACCCCCTTCAGCCGCCGCGCGTCGCCCGGCACGCGGCCCGTGGTCCGCGCCACCTCCACCGCGAAATCAAGCCGCCGCCGCTTGGCCGATGGCGTCACCGTCTCCGCCGCCGCGCGCGCGACCGCGCCGAGATCAACATCGGCGCGCTCCAGCTTCGCCTCGCCGTCACCGCGCGTCAGGTCGAGCACGTCATCGACCAGCACGCCCAGCCGCTCGGTCGAGTCGAGGATCGCCTCGACATAGCCGCGCGCCTGCTCGCCCAGATGCCCCGCGAACCCGGCATGGAGCATCTCCGCGAAGCCGCTGATCGAGGTCAGCGGGGTGCGCAGCTCATAGCTCATGTTCGCGACGAACTGTGTCTTGACCCGGTCCGCGTCCTCCAGCGCCACGTTGCGGTCGCGCAGCGCCTGTTCGATGCGGCGGCTGTCCGAGATGTCGAGCATGGTGAACAGCGCGTTGCCGTCAGGGAGCGGCACCGCCGCGAACTCGAAATGGCGCCCGTCCGCGAACTGGACGCGCCCGCCGCGCTGCTGCCGCTCGCCGGTTGCGGAGCGGACCAGCTCGGTGATGAGCGCCGCGCGCGCGGGGTTGGCGAGCTTGCCCGACACCGCCTCGGCGATCGCGTCGACGCGCGGATGGCCGCTGAGGAACTCCTCCTCGAAGCCCCACAACGCGCGGAAGCGGTTGTTCCACAGCTGCAACCGCCCGTCGGCGGCGAACACGCCCAACGCCTCGAACAGATTGTCGAACGTCGCGGTTCGCACCCTCAGCAGCGTGTCGCGCGCGCTGGCGAGCTGCACCTGCTCCGTCCGGTCCTCGAACACGAGCAACAGCCCGCCGTCGGGCAGCGGCTGCGCGACGACATGGAGGTGGACGCCGGTCGGGAGGTGCCAGTTCTCCTCCTGCCCGCTCCCCCCGGTGAACCAATCGCGCCGCTCCGCGCGCCAGGCGGGGAAGTCGCGCACTTCGGGCAGGCGGTTCGCCTCGCGCATCCGCTCCAGGATGCGGTCGAATTCGGGCCGGTCGGCGAGCCATTCGCTCCGCATCGCGAACAATCGGCGGAACGGCTGATTGCAGAATTGCAGCGATCGGTCCGCGCCGAACTGCGCCACGCCGGCTGAGAGCCGGTCGAGCATCGCGCGCTGCGCCTCGGCGAAGCGCTTCGCGCCGCCGCGCGCCTGTTCCAGTTCCTCGACGTCGATGGCATAGCCCGCGACGCCGCCGGTCGCGAGCGGCACGTCGACGACGCGCAGCATCCGGCGCGCGCCGTCAATGGTCGCGGGCACCAGCTCGGTAT
>CALMGC010000015.1 GCA_937863505.1 uncultured Sphingomonadales bacterium
GGGTCGACCTACACCCGCTCGACCTGTCGGACGGCGCCGTGCGCGAGCGGCTGGCTGCGTTCGTCTGGCCCGAGCAGCCCGCGCGGCTCGCCCGGCTGGAGCAGGCGATGGCGCTCGCGCGCGACCATCCGCCGCGCCTCGACCGCGCGGACGGGGCGGAGTGGATCGTCGACCGCTTGGCCGAGCCGCATGCGGCGGGCGTGTGCCGGGTCGTGCTCCACTCGGTCGCGCTGCAATATTTCCCGCCCGAGGCGCGCGACCGCGTGCGCGCCGCGATCGAAGCGGCGGGCGAGCGCGCCACGCCCGAGCGCCCGCTCGCCTGGATCAGCTATGAGATGGACCCGGCGCGCAACGTCGTCGCGCTCCGCTTGACGACGTGGCCCGGCGGAGAGGGAAGGGAACTCGCCACTTGCCACCCGCACGCGGCCTGGATCGCGTGGACCGGCTAGGGGCGGGCGGCGATGCTTTCACACCGCCGCCACGTCGCCTCAGCCGGTGATCTGCTGCGTTTCCGCACCGCTGTCGGGGCGGGCGGGGCCGAGCACGGGCTTGTCGCCCAGCGGGCGGTTGGGGAAGACGCTGAACTCGCCCTTGCCGTCGAGCGACGGGCCGGAGGTCCAGCGGCCTTCGGGATAGCTGCCGTCCACCGCCGTCGCGTAGAAATTATAGTTGTTCTGCTGGTCCTCGTTCGCCTGCGGGAAGGAGTTGGGCATCGGCAAGGTGCCCTCGTGACCGCCCAGTTCCTCGATCACCGCCAGCCATTGCTGCTGGTGCATCGTGTCGCGCGCGACGAGATAGGCGAGCAGCTTCTTCATGCCCTCGTCATGCGCGGCGTTGTAGAGCCGCGTCGCGAGCACGCGTCCGGTCGCCTCGGCGGCGACGTTGCAATACATGTCGGCGGCGATGTTGCCGCTCGCATAGATGTTGCTCATGTTGAACGGGACACCGTCCGAGTCGATCGGCATCGCCGCCATGCCGGCGGAGAACAGGTTCTTGTGGATCATCCCCTCGATCTGCTCGCGCGGGCGGCCGCCGCTCATCACCGCGCCGACGATCTTGTCGCCCATGCCCGCTTCCTGCATGTGGGTGGGTGCCTTGTCGAGATTGAGCGCCACCGCGGTCGCGAGCATCTCGATATGCCCGATCTCCTCGGTCGCGGTGTGGAGCAGCAGGTCGCGATATTTGGTGGTCGGCGCGCGATTGCCCCACGCCTGAAAGAAATACTGCATGCACACGCGGATCTCGCCTTCCACGCCGCCGATCGCCTGTTGCAGCGCGCGGGCGAAGGCGGGGTCGGGCTCCTTGCACTCGACGGGAAACTGAAGGCGGCTGTCGTGATAATACATGGCGCTGGACTCCTGGCGCGGTCGCGGTTCGCGAGCGGGCGGAGTAACGAGCGGCGGCGGGATTGGTTTGTTGCCAAAGCGTAACTTGTTGAGATCAGGACGGATACTGATCCAGATCAGCCTTGGTCAGACCGGTCGCCCCTCCGCATCCATCAATACTTCGCGGCGACCGACATGGTCGGGGCGGCCGACAAAGCCGTCCTTTTCCATCCGCTCGATGAGCCGCGCGGCGGAGTTGTAGCCGATGCGCAGCTGGCGCTGGAGCCAGCTGGTCGACGCCTTGCCCGACTCGGCGACGAGTTGGCGCGCGGCGCGGTATTGCTGGTCCTCCGCCGAGTCCTCGCCGGTCGGCGCGCCGTCCAGCGCGAAGCTTTCCTCCGGCTCCTCGGTGACGGACGACACGTAATCGGGCTGGCCCTGCGCGCGCCAATGGTCCGCCACCGCGCGCACCTCGTCGTCGCTGACGAAGGGGCCGTGGACGCGCGCGATGCCCTTGCCGCCGGGCATGTAGAGCATGTCGCCGCGGCCGAGCAGCTGCTCCGCGCCCTGTTCGCCGAGGATGGTGCGGCTGTCGATCTTGCTGGTGACGTGAAAGCTGATCCGGGTCGGCAGGTTCGCCTTGATGACGCCGGTGATGACGTCCACCGACGGGCGCTGCGTCGCCATGATGAGGTGGATGCCCGCCGCGCGCGCCTTTTGCGCAAGCCGCTGGATCAGGAACTCGACCTCTTTCCCCGCCGTCATCATCAGGTCGGCGAGCTCGTCGACGATCACCACGATCTGCGGCAGCGCCTGATATTCGAGCTGCTCCTCCTCGTAGAGCGGCTGCCCGCCCTCGCCATAGCCGATCTGGACGCGGCGACCGAGCGGCTCCCCCTTCGCCTTCGCGGCGCGGACCTTGTCGTTGAAGCTGGCCAAGCTGCGCACACCGACCGACGACATCTGGCGATAGCGATCCTCCATCTGCTCCACCGCCCATTTCAGCGCGCGTACCGCCTTGGCGGGGTCGGTCACGACGGGGGAGAGGAGGTGCGGGATGTCGTCATACATGCTCAACTCGAGCATCTTGGGGTCGATCATGATCATCCGGCACTGGTCGGGCGTGAGCCGGTAGAGCAACGACAGGATCATCGAGTTCAGGCCCACCGACTTGCCCGACCCCGTCGTGCCCGCAACGAGCAGATGCGGCATCGGTGCGAGGTCGGCGACGACGGGGTCGCCCGCGATGTTCTTGCCGAGGATCAAGGGCAGCTGCGCGCGGCCTTCCGCAAACGTCTCCGAGCCGATCAGCTCGTGGAGCGACACCGTCTCGCGCGTCGCGTTGGGCAGCTCGATGCCGATCACGTTGCGGCCCGGGATGACGGCGACGCGCGCGCTGATCGCGCTCATGTTGCGGGCGATGTCGTCCGCCAGCGCGATCACGCGCGACGCCTTGATGCCGGGCGCGGGCTCCAGCTCGTACATGGTGACCACGGGGCCGGGGCGGACGGTGGTGATGTCGCCCATCACCTTGAAGTCTGCGAGCACCGTCTCGAGCAGCCGCGCGTTGCGGTCGAGCGCCGCCTTGTCGAGCGTACCGCGCACCGCGGGCGGAGCTTCGGTGAGGAGGTCGAGTTCGGGCAATTCGTAATCCTCGCGCGGGCCCGTCGGGGCGGCGGGCTTCGCCTTGGCGGGGGCGAGGCCGCGCTCGGCGATCACGGTGTCGACCTCTCCCCCGTCGGCGACCAG
>CALMGC010000016.1 GCA_937863505.1 uncultured Sphingomonadales bacterium
GCTTCTCGTTGTTCGTCGCGCTGGCGGCGATTAACTCCAGCCTTGCCGCCGAGCTGGCGAACGCTGCGCCCGCCAAGGCGCCGCGCTTCTTCGCCGCCGACCTCCAGCCGGAGGACGAAGCGACCTTCCGCGCCGCCGTCCGGCGCGCCGCGCCGGGCGCGCGGATCGAGGCGGTGCCGAGCTTGCGCGGCGCGATCGTCGCGTTGAACGGCCGGCGGCTGACCGAGATGGAGCACCCGCCCGACAGCTGGGTGCTGCATGGCGACCGCACGCTGACCTGGTCCGCCGCGCTGCCGCCGCGCAACCGCGTCGTCGCGGGGCGATGGTGGCCCGCGAACTACCGGGGTCCCCCACTTGTCTCGCTGGAGGACAGCGCCGCCAAGTCGCTTCACCTCCGCATCGGCGACCGCATCATTGTATCCGTGCTCGGCGTCGACGTCCCCGCGCGGCTCGCTGCGACCCGCGAAATCGACTGGGGCGGGCTCGGGCTCAACAACGCGATCGTCTTCTCGCCTGGCTATATCGAGGAAGCGCCGCACGGCCTCGTGGCCAGCGTCTATGCCCCGCCGTCGCGCGACGGCGCGATCGCGCGCGCGGTGGCGGACGCGCTGCCCTCGCTGACGATGGTGCGCGTCGGCGACGTCATCGGCCAGATCGGCGCGGTGCTGGGGCAGATCGCGGTGGCGATCCGCGCGGCGGCGGGGGTAACGGTGGCGGCGGGGATCGCGGTGCTGGTCGGCGCGGTCGCCGCCGCCGCGCGCGCGCGCCGATATGACGCGGTGATCCTGAAGCTGCTCGGCGCGACGCGGGCGCAGGTGTTGGGCGCGCTTGCGATCGAGTATCTGCTGCTGAGCGTCATCCTGTGCGCGGTGGCGCTGGTGATCGGTGGGGCGGCGGGCTGGTTCGTGGTCGCCCATGTTTTCTCGCTCCCCTGGGCACCCGATGCGGGGGCGATCGCGTTGGTGCTGCTCGCGGCGGCGGGAACGACGCTGGGCCTGGGCGTGCTCGGTGGCGTGCCTGCGCTCCGCGCGCGTCCCGCCGCCGCGCTGCGATCGGATTAGAAGGAGACCTCATGCCCACCACCCTCATCACCGGCGCGACCGCCGGCATCGGCGCGGCCGCCGCGCGCGCGTTCGCTGGAGCCGGATGGCAGGTCGTCGGCACCGGCCGTCGCGCCGACCGGCTGGAGGCGCTACAGGCCGAGCTGGGCGATGCGTTCACCCCGCTGCTGTTCGACATCACCGACGACGCGGCGCGCGAGCAGGCGTTCGACGGCCTCCCCCCGCTTGACCTGCTCATCAACAACGCGGGCCTCGCGCGCGGCACCGCGCCCGCGCAGGAGGCGAAGCTCGATGACTGGCGGGTGATGATCGACACCAACGTCTCCGCGCTGGTCGCGGTCACGCACCGGCTCTTGCCCGGGCTGATCGAGCGCCGCGGCGCGATCATCAACCTGTCCTCGGTCGCCGCCAACTACCCGTACCCGGGCGGCAATGTCTACGCGGGCACCAAGGCGTTCGTGCGCCAGTTCACCCTCGACCTGCGCGCCGATCTCCACGGCACCGGCGTGCGTGTCACCTCGATCGAGCCGGGGATGGTCGAGACCGAGTTCACCTTGGTCCGCACCGGCAGCCAGGAGGCGTCGGACAAGCTCTATGCGGGCGTCGAGCCGATGACGGCGGAAGACATCGCCGCGACGATGCTATGGGTCGCGTCGCTGCCCCCGCACCTCAACATCAACACGCTCGAGCTTATGCCTGTGAACCAGAGCTTCGCCGGCTTCGCGGTCGCGCGGAAGGGCTGAGATGGACGACAAGGATTACGAGGAGCAGCTCGCCCGGCTCCAGCTCGGGCTGGTGCGGACGCAACAGGCGGCGGTGGCGTCCGGCGAGCGGATCGTGCTGGTGCTGGAGGGCCGCGACAGCGCGGGCAAGGACGGCGCGATCAAGCGGGTCACCGAGCACCTCTCGCCCCGCGCCACCCGCGTCGCCGCGCTGCCCAAACCGTCGGACCGCGAGCGGACGCAATGGTACTTCCAGCGTTACATCGCGTATCTGCCAGCTGCGGGCGAGTTCGTGATCTTCAACCGATCTTGGTACAACCGCGCGGGGGTGGAGGTGGTGATGGGCTTTTCCACCGATGCCGAACAGGCCGAGTTCCTGCGCGACGCGCCCGACTTCGAGCGAATGCTGGTGGAAAGCGGCATCAGGCTGGTCAAGATCTGGCTCGACATCGGCAAGCACGAGCAGAAGCATCGCCTCGACGAACGTCGCGAGGACCCGCTGAAGGCGCTAAAGGTGAGCGACATGGACGCGGTCGCGCAGGCCAAGTGGGACGCCTATAGCGAGGCGCGCAACGTCATGCTCACGCGCACCCACACCCCGCTCGCGCCGTGGTACTGCGTCCGCGCCGACAAGAAAAAGCCCGCGCGGCTTGCAATCCTTCGGCACCTGCTCCGCCAAGTCGCCCCGGCGGAGGTTGCGGCGGAGGTGGACGCGCCCGACCCCGAGCTGTTGTTCGCGTTCGACGCGGGGGCGATCGGCGACGGGCGATTGCACGAGTAAGCTGCTCCCCGTTCACGAGGAGGGGGTGTTCGAGCGAGAACGTGTCCCCCGGGCACATTCTTGGCCTGCTGGGAGCAGGCCAAAGCTCGAACATCCCCTCCCCATGAACGGGGAGGAGCTAGGCTATTCCTTCCCCAACAGCCCGCCGAGCATCCCGCCGAGGCCGCCTTCGCCGCCGCCCTGTCCGCCGCCGCCGAGCATCCCGGCGATGTTGCTCAGCCCGCCTTCTCCGCCGAGATGGCCCAAGATCTGCTGAAGCTGGTTCTGCGGCAGGCCGGTCTGGTCGGCCGCGCCCTGCACCGTGTCGCCCGGCTGGTTCACCTGCTGGCCCAGCGCCTGCACCGCCTGCTCGACCTGGTCGGGGGAGAGGCCGACCTTGGCGGCGAGCCCGTCCACGGTCGGGTTATTGCCGAGCTGGCCCAATATGCTGTCCAGAAAGCTCATGGTCGTCTCCTCCATTCCGCCCGGCGGGCGGCGTCGCGCCTGCCTGCCCCAGCCTCGCGCGGCGGACAAGCCCTTGGCGAGGAGGTGCGGTGCGGCCATGTGCCGAGACACGCATGTCGCTCCCGATCCAAGCCGTCCTGCTCGACCTGCTCGCCGCGTTGCAGACGTCGCCCAACGCGGTGCTGGTCGCGCCGCCGGGCGCGGGCAAGACAACCGCGGTCGCGCCCGCTTTGCTCGGGGAGCCGTGGTGCACGGGCGAGGTGCTGCTCCTCTCCCCGCGCCGTCTCGCCGCGCGGGCGGCGGCGGAGCGGATGGCGGCGCTGGCCGGGGAGCCGGTCGGGCGGACGATCGGCTACGCGACCCGGCTCGACAGCAAGCGATCCGCCGCGACGCGCGTCACCGTGCTGACCGAAGGCATTTTCCTCGCGCGCATCCAGGCGGACCCGGAGCTGACCGGCGTGTCCGCGGTGCTGTTCGACGAGGTGCATGAGCGGCACCTCGACAGCGACTTTGCCCTGGCGCTCGCGCTCGACGCGCAAGGCGGGCTCAGACCCGACCTGCGCCTGCTCGCGATGTCCGCGACGCTCGACGGCACGCGGTTCGGTGCGCTGCTCGGCGGCCCGGTGATCGAGAGCGAGGGGCGCTCGCATCCGCTCGACCTCGTCCATCTCGGCCGCGCCGCCGAAGGGCGTATCGAGGACGCGGTCGCCGCCGCCGTCCGCCGAGCGCTGGCCGAAGCGCCGGGCGACGTGCTCGCCTTCCTGCCCGGCGTCGCCGAGATCGAGCGCACCGCCGAGCGACTGCACGGCGTCGACGCGGTCCTCCACCGCCTGCACGGCTCGCTCGACCCTGCCGCGCAGCGTGCCGCGATCGCACGCGACGCGGCCGGGCAGCGTAAAGTCGTGCTCGCGACCAGCATCGCCGAGACCAGCCTGACGCTCGACGGTGTGCGCGTCGTGGTCGACTCCGGCCTTGCGCGCCGCCCGCGTTATGACCGCGCGGCGGGGCTGACCCGGCT
>CALMGC010000017.1 GCA_937863505.1 uncultured Sphingomonadales bacterium
CACCACCTCCAACGGACGCTTCGCCTCGAACGCGACGGCGGCACGGGTCTTCATGGGCAGGTTCTCCGGTTGGCCGCCAGCGACGGCGCGCAGTCGTGACGCGCTTTAGCAAACTGCGGAGGCGAGCCAAGCAGATGCGCGGCTCGTAATAGCCTTGGTCGAGTTAACGCGGTCGCGGTCGTAATACGCTTCGGTCGGGTCAACGCCCCGGTGATTTCGACCGTTGTTGCTCGCCGCTCGCGCACTGGCGATCGCCAGCGTTACGAGCCGTCAAGCCGGCTTCAGCCTGTCACAAGATAGCGCGAGAGCGAAACTGCCGCCGCAGCCGGAACCGGGCGGGCGCCATGCCCTGCGGATGGTGGAGCCGAGGGGGATCGAACCCCTGACCTTCGCAATGCCATTGCGACGCTCTCCCAGCTGAGCTACGGCCCCATCGCATTCGGAAAGGCGCGCTTAGCGGGCGCGCCCCGGCTTGGCAAGCGGCGCGAGGGACGCGCCGCCCGCGGCTATTGCTCGTCTTCCGCCGCGCCCGTCTCGACGCCCAGATCGTCGTCGCCGCCCAGATCGACCTCGTCGTCCGCGCTCGGCTCCTCGTCCTCGACCGCGGTCGCCAGATCCTCGTCCGGACCCGCCAGGTCGTCGCTGGTCTCCGCCTTGGCGGTCTTGGCGACCTCGAACGGCAGCGGCTGCTTGGACTTCAGGATCGGCTCGGGCTCCCACGTATTACCGCAGTTGATGCAGGTGACGGGGTCGTCCTGCTGCAAGTCGTAGAACCGCGTCGCGCATTTCGGGCAGCTACGCTTGGTGCCCCATTCGGCCTTGATCATGCCGTGTCCAAACCTTCTCGACGATGTCATTAGGATCGGGCTGAAGGCCCGACTGGGTCGCTGAAACCGGGCGAGGCCCGAATGGGGGCGCGCCTTGCCATGACGCAGGCCCCCTGTCAAAGCGCGCCGCCCATGCACGCCCCCTCCCCGCCCCAACCGATGAGCGTGAGCGCGTGTCCACCGCTTCGGGGCACCGTCGACGTGCCGGGGGACAAGTCGATCAGCCACCGCGCGCTGATGTTCTCCGCGCTGGCGGTAGGGAGGAGCCGGATCACCGGCCTGCTCGAGGGCGAGGACGTGCTCGCCACCGCCGCCGCGCTGCGCGCGATGGGCGCGGGCGTCGAGCGCGAGGGCGAGGTGTGGACGGTGGACGGCGTCGGGGTCGGCGGGCTGCTCCAGCCCGAAGGGGCGCTCGACATGGGCAATTCGGGCACCTCGACGCGGCTGTTGATGGGGCTGGTCGCCTCGCACCCGGTCACCGCGACGTTCACCGGCGATGCCTCGCTGTCGCGGCGACCGATGGCGCGGGTGATCGAGCCGCTGGCGCGGATGGGTGCGGAGGTGACCGCCAGCCCCGGCGCGCGGCTGCCGCTGATGGTGCGCGGGATGTGCCCGGCGGTGCCGATTGCATACACGCTCCCGGTGGCGTCGGCGCAGGTGAAGTCGGCGGTGCTGCTCGCCGCGCTCAATACGCCGGGAACCACGCGCGTGATCGAGCCGGTGGCGACGCGCGACCATTCGGAACGGATGCTGGCCGGGTTCGGCGCGGCGATCACGGTCGAGGAGAGCGCGGCGGGGCGGGTCATCTCGCTGACTGGCGAGGCGGAGCTCCGGCCGCAGACCATCACCGTGCCCGGCGACCCCTCCTCCGCCGCGTTCCCGATCATCGCGGCGCTGCTGGTGCCGGGATCGGACGTCTTGGTGCGGAATGTCGGCATCAACCCGACGCGCGCCGGGCTGTTCGCGGTGCTGCGCGCGATGGGGGCGGACCTCGTCCATGAGAATGAGCGCGAGGTGGGCGGGGAGCCCGTCGCCGACATTCGCGCGCGCCATTCGGCGCTGACCGGGGTCGAGGTGCCGCCCGACGTCGCGCCGAGCATGATCGACGAGTTCCCCATCCTGTTCGTCGCCGCCGCGCTGGCGCGGGGTCGGACGCGCGCGAGCGGTATCGGTGAGCTGCGCGTCAAGGAAAGCGACCGGTTGGCGCTGATGGCGCGGGGGCTGTCCCGGCTGGGCGTCACCGTCGAGGAGATGGAGGACGGGCTCGCCATCGAGGGGCGCGATGGCGCGCCGTTCGCGACGGGTGGCGGGACGACGATCGCGGCGGAGCTGGATCACCGCATCGCGATGAGCTTCTCGGTCGCGGGGCTGGTTGCCCAAGCGCCGGTCACGATCGACGACATGGCTCCCGTGCGCACCAGCTTTCCCACTTTCGTCGCGCTGATGCGCTCGCTGGGCGCGTGGGCGTGAACGGGACGCTTGCGGACATCGTCGGGCTGATGGGGAGCGCGGTGCTGGTGTTCGGCTATGCCTATAGCAATCTCGCCAAGCCGGTGAACTTCGTGCTGTTCAATACCGCGAACTTGGTCGGCGCGGTGCTGCTGGGCGCGTCGCTGACCGTGCATTTCAACCTTGCCTCGTTCCTGCTCGAAATCGTGTGGGGCGGCATCGCGCTGTTCGGCCTCGGCAAGGCGTGGCTCGCGCGGGGGCGCGCGTGATCGTCGCGGTGGACGGGCCCGCGGCGAGCGGCAAGGGCACGATTGCGCGGTCGCTGGCGCGGCATTTCGGCTTGCCGCATCTCGACACGGGGCTGCTGTATCGGGCGGTGGCGCTCAACGTCCTGCGGCTGGAGCTCGACCCCGCGAAAGAAGCCGATGCGGTCGCGGCTTCGGGGTTCGACGAGCACCTGCTCACCGACCCGGCGTTGCGCGAGGACAAGGTCGGCCAGACCGCCTCGATCGTCTCCGCGCACCCGCTGGTCCGCTCCGCGCTGCTCCAGCGTCAGCGGCGGTTCGCCCAGCAACCCGGCGGCGCTGTGCTCGACGGTCGCGACATCGGCACGGTGATCGCGCCCGACGCGGACGCCAAGCTGTTCGTCAAGGCCACCGCGCCGGTCCGCGCGCAACGCCGCCATGTCGAGCTCGCGGCGCGGGGTGAGGTGGTGAGCTATGACCGGGTGCTGGCCGACATCCGCGCCCGCGACACCCGCGACGCGACCCGCGCGACCGCCCCGCTGGCGATCCCCGCCGACGCGGCGGTGCTCGACACCACCATGTTGACGATCGAGGCGGCGGTCGCGCGCGCGGTGGCGCTGGTCGAGGGGCAGGCGCGCGGGCGATAAGCCACGCGATCGACGTCTCCGCTTGCGCCGCCGCGCGGGCGTGGCACAGGCGCGCGAACCGCAACACCCAGGACCATCCCATGCCGCAACCCGCCGCCCTTTGATCAACGCCCGGACCCGCCCTCAGACCGCCCGCGCGACCGGTCGCGTCCGGTGTCTATGCGCGGCGGCTGGCGGCGGCGGTGGACAGCGTGCCCGCGACCCGCGGCATGGGCGTGGTGCTGATCGACCACGGTCGACCCATCACGCTGCGCGCGTGCGCGCCCGACGCGGCGTTCGTCTTGGTGCAGCTTCGCCCGCCATCGCCGGCGGGAGCGCCGGCCCCCGAGAAGATTTCAGTCGGAAAGGAATGGTTGAACCTGGGTGGAGCCACGTTGCCCTGGATCGGAGTCGCCGGCAGCGTCGCGGCCGCGCCGGAGACCGGCGGCGTGACGCTCGCAGGGACGGTGTTGCTGTACGGCGGCGCGACGGCGTCGTCGTTGCAGGTGGTCAACTCGGTCGGACGACTGTACGCGATCTATTCCGGGCATTCGCGCTGGGTGACCAATCTCGATCATAATGCCGTCGATACCCGCACCAGCACCGCGCTGGACGTCGTCAGCCTGATCGGCGCGGGCGGCGCGGCGAAGGAGACGGTGGCGACCACGCGCGCGCTTGGCCATGCCGGCTCGTCGTTTCGCGAGGGACTGGGCGCGCTCAATCGCCAGCAGCGGCGGCGCCTGACGACCGCGTTGGAGTTGCAAGGCGCGCGCCGGGTCGCCGCGACGCGGATCAATCTGGTGCTGCGCCTCAAGCTGCTCGACGCGTTCGGCGCGGCCTACGGGACCGGCACCAGCGCCTATAACCGCGTGGTGCACGATCTGGTCGTGTTCATCGTCAATCCCAAAGGCGACGGGAAGTGAGCCCGGACTACAAGGCGTTGCGCGCCGACCGGCGCGCCAGCCTTGCGATGCTGGCGGGGATCGTATCGGCCGTCGCGCTCACCGTCGCCCTGATCTCGCTGGTGGTGCCGCAGGGCTATGTTCAGTCGCGGGGCGACCCGCGCTACTGGTTGTTGATGGTCCCGGTCGCCTGGTGAGCATGGGCGGCGGTTGATTTCGCCGCTTGGGCATTGGTCGTGCTGCCGATCGTGCTGGCGGGCGCGCCGATCGTAGCGGTCGCGCTGGTGCTCGTGACTCCGGGGCTTTCGAGCGCCGATGTGGTCACGCTGTGGATCGTCGCGGCGCTGTCGCTGGTGTGCGGTCTCGCCGGCTGGCATTGGCGGCGCACGAGCGGGCTGACCTGAGGCGGCATCGGCGAGCGATCACCAGGGTCGTCGCCGACGGCGCGGTCCGTCACGCCTTGCTCCGGTGGGCGGTTTGGGCTACGTGTGATCCATCCGGCGGGCAGGCGCTCGCGGAGGTCGGCGCGGGAGCACGTCTCCACGCGCCCTTTTCGCATACGCGTCTTGCCCTCCGCCGTTCCGCCCTCCCCGGATGCCGCGCCGACACCCGGTCGTCGCGGCGGACCCCGTGCCAAGACCGCCGGACACAACCGGCTGGCCGGAAACGATAAGAGGAATACGACTGCTTATGGCCACCCAGGCGCTCCCCACCCGTGACGACTTCGCCGCGATGCTCGACGAGATGTTCGGCGGCGCGGACAGTTTCGAAGGCCGTGTCGTCCACGGCACGGTGACCGCGATCGAGAACGATCTCGCGGTGATCGACGTCGGGTTGAAGAGCGAGGGCCGGGTGCCGCTGCGCGAGTTCGCCGCGCCGGGCCAGAAGGCGGAGCTCAAGGTCGGCGACGAGGTCGAGGTCTATGTCGACCGCGTCGAGAACATGCACGGCGAGGCGATGCTGAGCCGCGACCGCGCGCGCCGCGAGGCCGCGTGGGACAAGCTGGAGGGCGACTTCGCCAAGCAGACGCGCGTCGAGGGCGTCATCTTCGGTCGTGTCAAGGGCGGCTTCACCGTCGACCTTAACGGCGCGGTGGCGTTCCTCCCGGGGAGCCAGGTCGACGTGCGCCCGGTGCGCGACGTCCAGCCGCTGATGGACATCCCGCAGCCGTTCCAGATTCTCAAGATGGACAGGAAGCGCGGCAACATCGTCGTGTCGCGCCGCGCGATTCTTGAGGAAACCCGCGCCGAACAGCGTTCGGGCCTGATCCAGTCGCTCGCCGAAGGCCAGATCATCGACGGCGTCGTCAAGAACATCACCGATTACGGCGCGTTCGTCGACCTGGGCGGGATCGACGGCCTGCTCCACGTTACCGACCTGAGCTACAAGCGGATCCAGCATCCGAGCGAAGTGCTCAACATCGGCGACACCGTGAAGGTCCAGATCATCCGCATCAACAAGGACACGCAGCGGATCAGCCTCGGCATGAAGCAGCTCGAGAGCGATCCGTGGGACGGCGCGCAGGCGAAGTATCCGATCGGCGCGAAGCTGTCGGGCCGCGTCACCAACATCACCGAATATGGCGCGTTCGTCGAGCTGGAGGCGGGCATCGAGGGCCTCGTCCATGTCAGCGAGATGAGCTGGACCAAGAAGAACGTCCATCCGGGCAAGATCGTCTCCACCTCGCAGGAGGTCGACGTGATCGTGCTGGAGGTCGACAGCGACAAGCGCCGCATCAGCCTCGGCCTCAAGCAGGCGCAGAACAACCCGTGGGAAGCGTTCGCCGCCGCGCACCCGGTCGGCTCGACCGTCGACGGCGAGGTCAAGAACGCGACCGAGTTCGGGCTGTTCATCGGCCTCGACAACGATGTCGACGGCATGGTGCATATGAGCGATATCGCCTGGGGCGTGTCGGGCGAGGACGCGCTGGCGCTCCACCGCAAGGGCGAGACCGTGCAGGCGGTGGTGCTCGACATCGACGCCGAGAAGGAGCGCATCAGCCTCGGCATGAAGCAGCTGGAGCGTGGCGGCCCGTCGGTTGCGGGCGCGGCGGCGTCGGGCGACCTGCGCAAGAACGCGGTGGTCACCGTCACCGTGCTCGAGGTACGCTCGAATGACGGGCTCGAGGTGCAGGTGGGCGATGACGGCCCGACCGGCTTCATCAAGCGCTCCGACCTAGGGCGCGACCGCGACGAGCAGCGCCCCGATCGTTTCCAGGTCGGGCAGAAGCTCGATGCGATGGTCACCGGCTTCGACCGTTCCAAGAAGCCGACCTTCTCGGTCAAGGCGATGCAGATTTCCGAAGAGAAGCAGGCGGTCGCGCAGTACGGCTCATCCGACTCGGGCGCGTCGCTCGGCGACATTCTCGGCGAGGCGCTCAAGCAGCGCGGCGGTCAGTAAGCTGTACCCGGCCGGGACGCTTCGCCGCGTCCCGGCCGGTTCGCCGTGTCGCATCGGTCCTATGCTACGCGCTTGACATCTGTTAAGGGGCCCGATCGGCACGCCGGGGGAGTCGCTCGTGCCATGGCGCGGAGCGCGGGAATGATTCGGTCCGAACTGATTAAAAAACTGTGCGACGATAACCCGACGTTGGCGGAGCGCGACATCGAACGGCTGGTCACGGTCTTCTTCGACGAGATCAGCAGTCGCCTGGCCACCGGGGGCCGGGTCGAGTTGCGCGGCTTCGGCGCCTTCTCCACCCGCGAGCGCGACGCCCGCACCGGGCGCAACCCGCGCACCGGCGACACGGTCGCCGTGGACGCCAAGCGGGTGCCTTATTTCAAGCCGGGCAAGGAAATGCGTGCCAAGCTCAACGTCGAATAGACACCGGCGCACGGCTTGACGGACCGGCGCTCCTGCGCTTCGGATCACGCCCACGCGGACGTGGCGGAACGGTAGACGCTGGAGACTTAAAATCTTCTTGCCTCGTGCAGTGCGGGTTCGAGTCCCGCCGTCCGCACCAGCGCTGGCCGCGCTGATCCTGCTCGGCTGCGACCCGCGACATGCCGATACCGGGCCGGTCGTCGTGGACGTGATCGGGGCCAAGCCGGTGCTCGCCGACGCCGCCCGCCGCCCGCTCGACGCTGGCGAGCGGGTGCTGGCCGATTCGGTCGCGCAGGGTCTGGTCCGTTTCGACGCGAGCGGTCAGGTCGAGCCGGGCGTCGCCGAGCGCTGGACGGTGATCAACAACGGCACCGGCTATATCTTCCGGCTGCGCGAGGCGCGCTGGGGCGACGGGCGCGCGGTCAGCTCGGCGGAGGTTGCCGCCGCGCTGCGGCACCAGCTGGCGCGCGGCACCCGCAATCCGCTCGCGCCGTTCCTGAGCGCGGTCGCGGAGGTGATCGAGATGACGCCGGAGGTGCTCGAGGTGCGGCTATCGCGCCCCCGGCCCGATCTGCTCAAGCTGTTCGCCGCGCCCGAGCTGGCGGTGGTCGGCCCGCGCCGCGCGGGCGGCACCGGCCCGTTCCGCGTCGTGTCGACCGGCGGTGGCGCGCTGCTGCTCCGCCCGGCGGTCGACCCCGCGAGCCAGGGGGACGACGCGGCCCGGCCCGCGCCGGGGGATGAGGTGCGGCTGTCGGGTGAGCCGGCCGCGCGGGCGGTGGCGCGGTTCGTCGCGCATCGCTCGGATCTGGTGCTGGGCGGCAACCTGTCCCACTGGCCGCTCGTCGCCATGTCGGGCGCGGCCCCGGGCGCTGTGCGGGTGGACCCGGCGGCGGGGCTGATGGGGCTCGCGATCGTCAGCCGGGCGGGGTTCCTCGCCGATGCCGGCAACCGCGATGCGCTGGCGTCGATATTCGACCGGGCGGCGATCGCGCGGATGCTGGGCGGGGTGGCGGAAGCGGAGACGCTCGCGCCAGACCAGCTCGACTCGGCCGCGCCGCCGACGGTGCCCGGCTGGACCGCTATGCCGCTCGACCAGCGCCGGGCGGCGATGCGGCGGCTGGTCGCGGCTTGGCAGGCGACGTCCCCCGGACCGCTCACGCTGCGGGTCGCGCTCACCGCCGGGCCCGGCGCGACGCAGCTATGGGGCCTGGTCGCGGCCGATCTGATCGAAGTCGGCATCACTCCCGAGCGGGTCGCGCCCGACGCGCCCGCCGAGCTGAGGCTGGTCGACGAGGTCGCGCCTTATGACAGCGCGCGCTGGTATCTCGCGACCGCGTGCCGCGTCTGCTCGCCCGAGGCGCAGGCGGCGCTGGAGGCGGCGCGCGAGGCACCCACGCCCGCATCGCGCTCCGATGCGCTGGCGACGGCGGACCGCGCGGTGGCCGCGGACGCACCGTTCATCCCGCTCACCCGTCCGCTGCGCTGGTCGCTGGTCTCGCCCGCGCTGACCGGGTGGCAACCCAACGCGCGCGCCTGGCACCCGCTGAACCGCCTGCGCGGCGGGACCACGTGACGGGCCGCGCAGGCCCCTTCGACAGCTTACCCGCCCTCACCCCGATAGGCCCCGCCCCGCGCCGGTGACGGTCGCGGCGTCGCGATCTTGATCGGGGTGGCGGGGTCGACCCCGCCGCTGCCAGCGCGGCAGCGGGTATAGGCCATCTGCCGGTCGAGGCAGAACCAGATCTCGTCGAGCCAGCCCTGCCGGTCGGCGGTGACGCGGATCGACTCGGGCCGGACGCCCGGATTGGCCGCCGCGACCGCCTGCGCCAAGCTGCCCGCACTGCTCTGCCGCTCGTGCGACAGCCGCGCCATGTCGGGCCAGCGCAGCCGCGCGTACATCCCGGTGGACCTGGCGAAATAGGCGTCGGGGGTCAGCCCGGTGCAGGTGCCGTGCTTGCTCCATTCATGCTGGAGCAGCTGCGCCGACGGCGTCGCGCACAGGTTGCGGCGGAGCGTCGCGGGCGGGAGCAACGTCGCCGCCTTGCAATATTGCGGCCATTCCGGGCCGACGCCGTCGGGCCATAGCCCGTGGAGCGTCCAACCGAAGCTGTTGCCGCCGCCGCACTCGATGCGCGCCGACGGGTCGGTCGCATGGCCGTGGCAGTACTCGGGGGTCCAGGTGACCGCGAGCGTGTAGCCGCCGATCGGCAACAGCCGCTGCGGGTTGCGCTCGTCCGCGACCTCCGGGTGGACGGGCGGGAGTATTGCGGGGACGGCGCAGCTATAGGCCTGCGCCCCCGCCGCCGCCGGCGCGCCCAGAAGCGCGACGGCGGCAAGCATAAGGCGTGTCACCGGAAGGTGTCGCCGACGTTGGGGCCACCCTCGCCGAGGAACGCGCGCGCGTCCGGGCGGAACAGCATGACCGCCGCCGCGATCGCGAGCCCGGTCGCCACCAGCGAGCTGAGCCCGAGCAGCATTGAGGGTGCCTTGCCCGTGGCGAGCGCGACGAGGCTGAACAGCGCAAGCAGCGCGCCGATGCCCTCAGTGACCACGACCATCCACTTGCCGACGACGCTCGCCTTGCGCGCCACCAGCCACCAGAGGAGCAACGACACCGCGGCGGTGATGATCGCGCTGGTCCCCAACATGCTGCCCATCACCGACCCTGCCATCGGGTTGGCCGCGACCTGGGGATTATTGGCGATCATCGCCCGCATCGTCGACCACGAAGCGAAGGTGTTGATCGCCCATAACACGAACGAGCCGAGATACAGTCGCTCGAAATTGATGATCGACGCCGGTCTAAGCATATAACTTCCCCTGTTGATGCCTGCCACGCCAGCCTACGCCACTCCGCGCCGCTGGCAAGCGCTCATGCGGCGATGAAATCGAGGCCGATGTCCACCGCCGGGGCGGATTGGGTGATCCGCCCCGCGCTGACATAGGTGACGCCCGTCTCGCCGAGCGCGCAGACCGTTTCCAGCCGCACCCCGCCCGACGCCTCGGTGGGCACCCGGCCCGCGACGATCGCCACCGCCTCGCGCAGCGTCGGCGGCCCCATATTGTCGAGCAGCAGCCAGGTCGCGCCCGCCGCGATCGCGGGCTCGATCTGGTCGAGACGGTCAACCTCGACGATCACGTGGCTGATGCCCGCCGCGCGGGCGCGCCGCGCCGCCTCCGCCACGTCGCCCGCGACCGCGACATGGTTGTCCTTGATCATCGCCGCGTCCCACAGCCCCATGCGGTGATTGGTCGCGCCGCCCATCCGCGTCGCGTATTTTTCCAGCGCGCGCAGGCCCGGCAGCGTCTTCCTCGTGTCGAGCAGCGTCGCGCCCGTTCCCTCAAGCCGGTCGGCATAGGCGCGCGCGAGCGTCGCGACGCCCGACAGGTGCTGCACCGTGTTGAGCGCCGAGCGTTCGGCGGTGAGCAGCGCACGCGCGTTGCCGGTGACGCGCATCAGCGCGGTCCCTGCGGGGACGCGCGCGCCGTCGGCGACCAGCTGCTCGACCTGCGCCTCGGCGTCGAGCGCGCGGAAGAACGCCTCGGCGAGTTCCAGCCCCGCGACCGTGATCGAATCGCGCGTCGCCATCGTCCCCGCGAACCGCGCGTCCGCCGGGATCACGGCGGCGGAGGTGATGTCCCCCGCCTCGCCGAGGTCCTCTGCCAGCGTGGACGCGACGAATGCGGCGAGGTCGAAACGGGGGATCGTGAACATGGTGGTGGCCCGAAGTTGAGGAAATTGAGGCTCGAACGGGAATTCTACTTCGACCGTGGCTAGGCTTCGACGGGCCCGAGTCGCGCGCCGGAAGTTCGCTAAGTTCGCTCTACGTAGCATTCGTACCGCGGGGGTCGGCAGGCGCGCGGAGGCCGACAGACGGGGGCTGGCGAGGGAAGCGGCGCGCATGGAACAGCTTGGACCACAGATGATCCAACATTGGTAGGGTGTGGGGCCCCTCATAACCCCAGCCGCAGCGTCCCGAAATACTGCCGCGGCGGACGGGGAAGAAGCTGTACGTCCCGCTCGCCGCGCCGATGCTGAGCGTCGACGCCGCCTGCCTGCCGGTGATGTTGGTCACGTTGAGGCTCAGCGTCGCGGTCCGCACGAAGCTGACACCCGGAACCTTGAGGTCGACCGCTACTCGCCCGGACAGGGTGGAGTAGCCCGGCACCTTGGCCAGCCCGTCACCGACCGCGAACAGGTCGTTGGTGTAGGTCGCGTAGCGGCGGCCGATATAGTCGCCGACCAGCTGCACCTCGAACGGGTTGACGTCCACGGTCGCGACCGTCTTGTTGAGCCAGTCGGGCGAGCCCGGCACCTTCCTGCCCGCGGTCAGAACGGTGGCCGTACCGCTCTGGTAGTTACCGTTGTACCGCGAGTTGTTGTACGAGACCGCGTCGTACAGCGAGAAGCAACGCCCGAAGCGGAAGGTGCCCGCCACGTCCGCGCCGTCGGTGGTGACGCTGCCCACATTCTGGACGATCGCCGCGCCGCTTACGATCCCGGCGACGCCCGAGATGGCGGCGGTGGGGCTGATCCCGAGCAGCCGGTTGCTGTAATCGACATGGTGATAGCTCGCCTGCCCGTCGAACCCGGTCAGCGGCCCGAAGGCGAGCTCGCGGTGGAAGCGGACACCGCCTTCATAGGTCCAGCTCGTCTCCGGCTTGGTGGCGGAGGCGGGAAAGGTCCAAAACCCTGCCCGCCGCTCACGCCAGCGGTTGACTGAACCGTTCGCCTGCTGTTCTGATCGCGCCGAGGAAGTGATATGTTGAACGAAGCCGTCCATGCTCGCATAGCCGACATTCTGGACCGCTTCGACCCGGCTCCGCAGCACTCGTTTGAGCGGCGGTGGAGTTCGTTCGGCAAGACGACCAGCGGAGAGCTGCGCCGCAGAAAGCCGCTGTTGCTGGACCTCTTCTGCTGCGCCGGCGGCGCGGGCGTCGGCTATCAGCGTGCGGGCTTCGATGTGATCGGAGTCGATATCGTCGCGCGTCCGAACAACCCGCTGCCCTTCATCGAAGCTGATGCGATGGATCTCGACCCCAAGTTCATCGCGATGTTCGATGCGATCCACGCTTCCCCTCCCTGCCAATCATATTCTGATCTGGCGAAGCGCAACGGTAACGCGGATGAGTGGCCGCTTGATCATCATCTGTCCCCCGAGTCGCCGTCAGCTGTCCGGGTCGGTTGCCAGACGGCGCCAGGTCGCGTTGTAAGGGCCGCTTCATCGGAACAGTGTTGATCGACGCACGTCATACTTCTTGCGTTTGATTTGCTATTGTGATGAGGTGGACGATGGTGGCAACGGAGAAGGCCAGGGAAGGGCTTCGCTTGTTGGAGCAAGCCGTTCTCGAAGCCCTCGCTGGACGTGAGGACGGCTATTATAATAGTGAGCTTGCGAGAGCGCTGGATATAGAGTCGTCACATGGGGGACGACATGATAAATATCTTACCTACTCTGTGCTTGGTGGCCTGATTAGCAAGGGGCTCGTCACCACGGAGAAGAGGGGCAGTCGCATCTACTATCAGGCGGTGAAGTGACCCCGTCCGATTGGCGCTTAGACACTCTGGATATTGCCTGTTGGGCTTGCGGCGCGGAGAACGGTGACTGGGACGAGTCTCTTGGCGAAACGTCTCGCCTGTTTCTATGCGAGCCGTGGGATTACCGGTTCGCGATGACGCAAGGGACGCAATGGTTTTGCTGCTCTTGCCAGCTTGGCTGGGCGGAGCGGACAACCCCGCGCTGGATGGCCCGGGGTTGGTTTGTCGGGATTAGAACCCGCAGCATGGTGGTTGTCATGGGCGTGGTTCGACCACATTGTCCGACGGTCGAAATGTGAGACACTCGGAGTTCGTGGAAGCTGACCCTCAATCGGTCGCAGATCATGGCTCGCATCCGTGGCCGCGACACACGGCCCGAGCTGCTCGTGCGCCGGCTGCTGCACGCTATGGGGTACCGCTACCGTACCCATCTCCGCTCGATGCCCGGGCGACCGGACCTCGCCTTCACCCGCCGGCGCGCGGCGGTATTCGTGCACGGCTGCTTTTGGCACGGGCACGACTGCCCGCGGGGACGCCGCGCGCCCAAGACGAACGCGGCGTTCTGGCGCGACAAGATCGCCCGCAACCGGATGCGCGACGCGGACGTCCTCGAAAGACTCGACGGTCTCGGGTGGCGGTCGATCGTGCTATGGGAATGCGGACTGGGCGACCGCGACGCACTGGCCGAACGGCTGCGGGCGTATCTTGGACCGCCCCGCCCTGCTTAGTCTCCCGTAACCCGGGTCGGGCCCAAATCCCCCTGCCCCACCGTGCCGCTCGCCATGCTGAGCATCGCGTCGAGGCTCTTTTTGGCGCGCAGCCGCAGGCCTTCCTCGATCTCGATCCGCGGCTCAAGGTCGCGCAGCGCGACGTAAAGCTTTTCCATCGTGTTGAGCGCCATGTACGGGCAGATGTTGCAGTTGCAGTTCCCGTCCGCGCCCGGCGCGCCGATGAAGCGCTTGCCCGGCATCGCGCGCTCCATCTGGTGGATGATGTGCGGCTCGGTCGCGACGATCAGCGTTTCGCCGGGCATCGCGTTCGCGAATTCCAGGATGCCGCGCGTCGAGCCGACATAGTCCGCATGGTCGAGGATCACTGCCGGGCATTCCGGATGCGCGGCGATCGGCGCGCCGGGATGCCGCGCCTGGAGCTTCAGGAGCTCGGTCTCGCTGAACGCCTCATGGACGATGCACACGCCCGGCCAGAGCAGCATGTCGCGCCCGGTCTTGCGCGCGAGATAGCCGCCAAGGTTGCGGTCGGGGCCGAAGATGATCTTCTGGTCGGCGGGCAATTTGGCGAGGATCGTCTCGGCGGAAGACGACGTGACGATGATGTCGCTCAGTCCCTTCACCTCGGCCGAGCAGTTGATGTAGGTCAGCGCGATATGGTCCGGGTGCGCGGCGCGGAAGGCGGCAAACTGTTCGGGCGGGCAGCTGTCCTCCAGCGAACAGCCTGCGTCCATGTCGGGGAGCACCACCGTCTTGTCCGGGGACAGGATCTTGGCGGTCTCGGCCATGAAGCGGACACCGCAGAACGCGATCACGTCCGCGTCGGTCGCCTGTGCCTTGCGGGAAAGGTCGAGGCTGTCGCCTACAAAGTCCGCCAAGTCCTGCAACTCGGGCTTTTGATAGTAGTGCGCGAGGATCACCGCATTGCGCTCGCGGCGAAGGCGGTTGATCTCGGCGCGGATGTCCACGCCGGTGAGGTTGAGGGGCATCGCGGTCATGGCTTCAATCTAGGATCGGCGAGCACCTCTTCAATCGAGCGCGATATATCCCAAGGCCGATAGCCGCCCGGTCGGGGATCGGAGGCCAGCCGAACCTGCACGTCCACCCCGGCGACGCCGGCCGCGCGCAGCGGCGCGGCGAACAGCGCGGCGATCCCGACACGGGCGGCGTATTGCGCGCGGCGCAGATGCTCCGCGTCGCCCGCCACCGCGCGCGCGGTGGCGGACAGGTTCGCCGCCGCCTGTTGCTGCATCGCCTGCCCGGCGCTTCGCGAGATCCACAACCCGTCCTGCTCGACCCGGGCGCGGGCGATGTCGATCGCGGGCGGCGCGACCTGCACGTCGGGCACTTCGACGAACAACACGCGGTGGCGGGCGTCCCAGCGATATTGCCGCGGGCCGATGCGGCGCAGGTCGACAAAATAGCTCACCGAATACGGCGCGCGCGTGCGCTGGGTGTCGGCGAACGGCCCGCTGCTCGCGCGCGTTTCGGTGACGACGGTCCCGCGCAGGGTGCCTACGCGCAGGTCGCCGGTACGCTCGAACAAGGCGCTGAGCGTGCGCGAGGCGGCGATCCCGGCCTGCATCTCCGCGCGGTCCCTGTCGGCGCGCGCGGTGGTGAGCTTGTGCTGCTGCCACCCGAACAGCGCCGCGAGCGTAACCGCCGCCAGTAAGAAGGCGGTCAGCCCGCGACGCACCAGCGCTCCCCTTCCGCAATCACGGCACCCCGCCGCTCCAGGTCCATCAAATGCGCCAACACCGAGCGCTCTGCCGCCGGGAGCAGCCGCGGATCGAGCCCGACATAGGCGCGCGCGGTCAGCGCCGGCAGCGTCGCCGCGCCCTTGCGGAGCAGGCGGAGGAGCTGCGCCTCGCGCTGACGGCGGTGCGTGACCATGCCGCGGACGAGCCGCTGCGGCGTCTCCACCGCCTCGCCATGGCCGGGATAATAGACCCGGTCGTCGCGCGCGAGCAGCTTCTCGAGGCTGGCGATGTAGTCACCCATGTCGCCATCGGGCGGCGAGACGATGCTCGTCGACCAGCCCATCACATGATCGCCCGAGAACAGCGCCCCCGTCTCGGGCAAGGCAAAGGCAAGGTGGTTGCCCGTGTGCCCCGGCGTGGCGAGCGCGCGGAGGGTCCACCCCTCCCCTCCCACCTCGTCGCCCTCCGCCATGATGCGGTCGGGCGCGTAATCCGCGTCGAACGCCGCGTCGCCCGCGCTCCCGTCGGTGCGCGCGTGCGCGGCGGCCCCGACGATCAGCGCGCCTGTCGCCCGCTGGAGCGCGAGCGAGAGCGGGCTATGGTCGCGATGGTGATGCGTGACGACGATCGCGCGCACCGGCCGCCCGCCGATCGCGGCGAGCAGCGC
>CALMGC010000018.1 GCA_937863505.1 uncultured Sphingomonadales bacterium
CCAGGCATCGGCGGCGGCGGTCAGCGCCTCGCGCAGGCTCGCGGCGGCGAGCACGACAGGCGGGCGGGTCTGCGCCGCGGCGGGGGTGGCGACCGCCGCCAGCAGCGCCAGCAGCACTTGCCGGGTCAGGCCCCCACCTCCGCCACGCGCCCGCTGCGCTGGAGCTTGCCCCAGCCGACCTGCCGCCCGCGCACCGCCTGGGTCAGTGCCTTGAGCACCACATAATACATTACCTGCCGGTAGCCGACCCGCTGCGGAATCAGCAGCCACAGCAGCCGCCACCGCTCGCGCCGCTCCAGCGCAAAGGCGATGAACGCCGCCAGCAGGTCGATCGCGGTGAAGATCAGCCAATAGGCCAGCATCTTCTCGACATCGTGCGACGTCTGCGCCCAGCCATGCGCCTCGACGGCCAGATAGGTCGCGACGAAGCTGACCAGCAGCGCGAGGTCGATGATCGGCGAGATGGCGGCGAGCACGATCTGGAACAGGATCGCCTGCGGCAGGCCGATGAACGCGAGGCCCTTCGGGCGGCCGGTCGTCATGATGCGACCATGTTTCCACAGGCATTGCAGCGTCCCGAACGCCCACCGGAAGCGTTGCTTGGCGAGCCCTCGCAACGTCTCGGGCGCTTCCGTCCACGCGACCGCGTACTGGTCGTAGCGGACGCCCCAGCCCGCGCGCTGGATCGAGATGGTGAGGTCCTGGTCCTCCGCCAGCGTGTCGTCGGGATAGCCGCCGACCGAGCGGATCGCCTCCAGCCGCCACGCGCCCACCGCGCCGGGCACCACCGTCATCGCGTGGAGCCGGGCAAGCGCGCGCCGCTCGAGGTTCTGCGCGGTGATGTATTCCAGCGCCTGCCAGCGGGTGACGAGGTTGACGCGGTTGCCGACCTTGGCGTTGCCCGCGACCGCGCCCAGCGCAGGGTCATCGAACCAGCGCACCAGCCGCGCGATGGTGTTGGGCGTGAACTGCGTGTCGGCGTCGAGCGCGATCACCACCGGGCTCGTCACCAGCTCCAGCCCGCGGTTGAGCGCGCGCGCCTTGCCGCCATTCTCCAGCGTCAGCAGTTTCACGCGCGGCTCGTCGGCAAAGGCGGCGCGGACGATCTCGCTGGTCCGGTCGGCGGAGCCGTCGTCGACCACGATCACCTCCAGCCGCACGTCGCGGCTCGCAAGCACACCGCGCACCGCGCGTTCGATCACCCGCTCCTCGTTGAAGGCGGGGATCATCACCGTCACGAACCGGTCGGGGTCGATCGGCGGGAACACCTCCGCCGCCTCGCGCCGCGCCTGGATCAGCGCCAGCAGCGACAGGATCAGCGCGCGCAGGATGCCGACGCTGATCGCGAACAGAAACAGCCAGCGCAGGAAGATGACGATGCCGCCCAGCGCGCTGAACAGGAACAGGTTCCATTGCGCCGCCGCCTGGTCGCTCGGGCTCAGCACCGGCATCGCCTGCGCGCGGGAATAGCCCGCGAGGCTCGACACCGGCACGAACTGATAACCGAGCGCGCGCAGCCGCTCGATGATGACGGGCAGCGCCGCCACCGTCTGCGACCGGTCGCCGCCCGCGTCGTGGAGCAGGACGATGTTGCGGCTGCAATCGGTCGGAGGGTTGGGCTGGTTGCAATTGCCGGGGCTGCCGGTCACGCCCGCGATCGTCTCGTTGATGATCGTCTCGACTCCCGGCCGCTTCCAGTCGCCCGGGTCGACATGCAGGCCGACGGAGACATAGCCGCGTTCCTGCGCCATCATCGCCGGGCCGATCTCGTCTGCGGTGCTGGGCTCCGCGTCACCGAAATAGGGCGCGCGGAACAGGCGGAACGAGCGCCCCGCGAACGCCTGAAACAGCCGCTGGTTGGTGTTGAGCTCGAACCGCACCTCGTTCTCGCTCGCACTGGCGAGGTTGGGGTGGGTGTAGGTGTGGCTGCCCACCTCATGTCCCTCCGCCACCTCGCGTTGAAGCAGCGCGCGGTTGGTCAGCGCGTTCTCGCCGATGACGAAGAAAGTGCCCGGAACGTGCTCGCGCTTGAGCACATCGAGCACCTGCGGCGTCCAGTTCGGATCGGGCCCGTCGTCGAAGGTGAGCGCGACCTGTTTCGGACGATAGCCGGTGCGGTCCACCTCATACGGCGCGGGCAGCCGGTCGAAGCGGACGCCGGTGATCGTCCCGTCGGGGGCCGCCGCGATTCGGCGACTGCCCGTCACGGGGATGCTGGCGATCTTGAGGATCTCGCCCGCGCCCTCGATATCGACGTTGAGGCCGGCGGGGATGTCGCCGATCACGCCCGGCGCGGGGAGCGGGCGGTGGTTGCGCCCGAACACCGACCACAGGCTCGGGTCCTCCGACCCCAGCCGCCACAGCGCCACCGCCTTGATCCCCGCCCGCTGGAGCAGGTGCAGCTCGTTATACGCCGACGCCGCGTCGAGCAGCCAGATGGTGTGGCGGCTGTCGCCCTCCTGATAGGCGAAGCCGCTGTTGCCGCTCGCCCGGTCGAAGCTGGGCATCGCCTCCGAATCGCTCGCCGCCTGCCACGCTTCCTCGACGGTGATCGGGTCGCCGACCCCGTCGTGCCAGTCATAGCCGTAGCCGCCGATCGCAACGACCAGCTTGCTCCGTGGGATGCCGCGCGCCGCCATCGCCACCGAGCGCGCGAACCATGCCTGGCTGGCGATCGGCCCCGCCTCGCCCGACGGCTCATGCTCGTCATAGCTCATCAGGAACAGGCGGTCGACTACCTGGGCATAGGCAGGGAGGTTCCACGCCTCGTCCGCGACCGGCACCGCGATCGACAGCGCCCAATTGTGGGGGGCGAAGCGGGCGTGGGCCTCGCGCAGGAACTGGCGATAGTCCGCCTGCGCGCCCGACGGCAGCTCCTCGAAGTCGAAGAACGCGCCCGCCGCCCCGTTCGCCTGCAGCCACGGGACCAGCCTGTCCAGAAACGCTCCGCGCGCGCGCGCGTTCGCGAGTAGCGCCGCGATGCCACGCCCGTCCCATTGCCCGCCGATCGCGTTCTGGATCATCGGCATCACCAGCGGCCGCCGCGCGGCGTTGTTGATCACCGCGCGACCCTCGATGTCGCGGTACACGGTGATGCGGTGGTCGGGGCCGGTCACGGATACCCAGCCCGGGATCACCCAATCAAGCTGGTCGATATGCCGCTTGAGCGAGCCCGCGCTGTTCGGGTCCCACGGCGCGTGAAAGGCGATGGCGAGCGCGTCGTTGTTGGTCGCGGTCGCCTTGGCGCTGCCGCCGAACAACATCCGCGTATAGTAATCGAGCCCCCGCCTGGTGCGGCGGAGCAGTCCTTCGTGCGGGGCGGGCAAGCCCTTCATCGCCGCGTGCTCGGTGACCACGGGAAGCAAGGGCGCGCGCGGCACCGCGCCGATCGACACCACGAACAGCGCCGTCGACAACAGCAACAACGCGATGAACGCCGCCAGCGCCAGCCGGAACCGCCGTCGCCGACGCCCGGACGGATCAAAGAAAACCGCTTGGTCGGCCATACCACCTCGCCTCTGCCATGCGCGGCGGGGACGAGCAATGCGGGGGTGCGTGACAAATGCGTCAGAGGCTGGGGCGCCTCTTCAGGCCAGCCGCGGCTGGCGTGAGCGGCGGCGGAGCAGCGCCCCGATCGCACCCAGCCCCAGCATCATCGTCGCCCAGGTCCCCGGCTCCGGCACTGCCGACGCGAGTTGCTGCGCGAGGTAGCCCGGCAGGTCGCTGTCGGTGAAGCCGAACACGAAGAACTGGTTCGGCCCGGAGGTCGCGGGAACGAAGTCGTTGTCGTTGGCGACGTACAGGGTGTGCAGCGTCTGCCCGTTCAACGTCACATCCTTGCCGAAGGCGAGCCCCTCGATCTTGGACGGGATCTGCGCGGGGGTAAGCCCGGCGGCGGTGAGCGCGCTTACCAGGTCGAGGAACGGCGAGGCTGACTTCGTCACCCCCGTCGCGGCGGCCGCGGCCGAGCCGGACAGCGCGGTGATGTCGGTCGCGCCGGTCAGGTCGGCGACGAACAGCTGCTTCACCGCCGCGTTGCTGCCGTCGCCCAGCCCCTTGCCGTCGCGCTCGTCGACCAGGAACTGATGGTCGTTGATCGCGATGATCTCGCTCACGCCGGTGCCGGTGGTGAGCTTGTAGCCATATTCGTGCGTCGCGCCGCTGGCGATGTCGATCGTCACGATGCGCAACTGCTTGGCCATGTCCTGCTCGAGCGGAGCCTGAATGATGCCGACCAGCGTCTTGCCATCGGGGGTGATCGCCAAGCCTTCCATGCCCTTGTTGGCGACGCGCCCGACGGTGTTGCCGCTGATCTCCACCGCGCCCTGCGGCGATTGGTTGGTGACGTCGAGATTGGCGGGAAGGGTGAACGTCTTGATCAGCGCGCCGGTGGTGCTGTCGAACTGGCGCACATAGGGGCCGTATTCGTCCGAGACGAACACGCTCTTGCCGTCGTTCGACGTGCGGATCGACTCGGGGTCGAGCCGCGCGTTGAGCGGATTGCCCGACGATCCGGGCGCGAAATTGTCGGAGCGACCGGTGAAGTAATAGGCGCTGGCCGTGTCGATCGCGGGCGCGCCCGAGCCGATCGGCGTGCCGTCCGCGCGATTTCCCAGCCCCGCGCCGGTGCCGTAGATCAGCGGCGTCGGGCTGTAGAACAGGGTCGTCGCGGTCAGCGTCGGGGCGAGCGTGAAGGGCAGTCTCGAGCCGGTCGCGCTGGGGGCGAGCGCGAGCGTCAGCGTCTGCATCCGCGCGATGTAGGACGAAGTATCGTCGACCGCCGAGTTATATGACGTCGCGTTGGGTCCACGGTCGGGCAGGCCGTAGAAGGTGTTGCCGCCCGCATAGGCAAGCCCCGAGCCGAGCCCGCCCAGCACATTGCCCGGCAATCCGTTCTCCAGCGTACCCGTCAATCCCGACAGGTCGACGTTCGATCCCGCCGCGCTGCCGGTCAGCTGACCGTTGGCGAGGTAGATCGGCGTGGCGGCGGCCGGAGCGGCGAGGCACGCGGCGGCGGCGGCGAGCAGACTGGTGCGGATCATGGCGGTGCGACTTCCCCCTGTGGAATGGTGAAGCGGCGTTAACCGCCTTTCGTGACCGTTCCGCGTCAAGGGAGAGCGCCGCGGCAAAGCCGCGTCGTGACGTCGAACGGGTCGGGCGCGCGGCTTGCGCCGCTCGACCGCCCGCCGCCCGGAGTAGCGCCGAGCCGCGCGCCCAAGCTGCGCTTGGCCTCGCTGCGCTACTCTTCCCCCATCCTCAGCGCGGCGATGAACGCCTCCTGCGGGATGCTCACCGACCCGTATTCGCGCATCTTCAGCTTGCCCTTTTTCTGCTTTTCCAGCAGCTTGCGCTTGCGGGTGGCGTCGCCGCCATAGCATTTGGCGGTGACGTCCTTTCTCATCGCGCTGATCGTCTCGCGCGCGATCACCTTGCCGCCGATCGCGGCCTGGATCGGGATCTTGAACAGGTGGCGGGGGATCAGCTCCTTCAATCGCTCGACCATGCCGCGCCCGCGCACCTCGGCGGTGGAGCGGTGGACGATCATGGAGAGCGCATCGACCGGCTCCTCGTTGACGAGGATGCCCATCTTGACGAGGTCGCCCTCGCGATAGCCGATCTGGTGATAGTCGAAACTGGCATAACCCTTGGACAGGCTTTTGAGCCGATCGTAGAAGTCGAACACCACTTCGTTGAGCGGCAGCTCGTACGTCGCCTGCGCGCGCCCGCCGACATAGGTCAGGTTCTTCTGGATACCGCGCCGGTCCTGGCACAGTTTCAGGATCGAGCCGAAATACTCGTCGGGCACATAGATCGTCGCCTCGATCCACGGCTCGGCGATGCTCTCGATCCGGCTGGGGTCAGGCATGTCGGCGGGGTTGTGGAGCTCGACATGGCCGGCACCATGCGTCAGCTCGATCTCGTACACCACGCTCGGCGCGGTGGTGATGAGGTCGAGGTCATACTCGCGCGTCAGCCGCTCCTGGATGATCTCCAGATGGAGCAGCCCGAGGAACCCGCAGCGAAAGCCGAAGCCCAATGCCGCGCTGGTCTCCATCTCGAACGAGAAGGAGGCATCGTTGAGCCGCAGCTTGCTGATGCTTTCACGCAGTTTCTCGAACTCGGCGGCGTCGACGGGGAACAGCCCGCAGAACACCACCGGCTGCACTTCCTTGAACCCTTCCAGCGCGGTCTCGGCGGGGCGCTTGGCGTCGGTGATGGTGTCGCCGACGCGGGTCTGCGCCACCTCCTTGATCTGCGCGGTGATGAAGCCGACCTCGCCCGTCGCCAGCTCGCTCAGCTGCTCGATCTTGGGGCGGAAACAGCCGACGCGGTCGACGAGGTGCGTGGTCCCGGTCTGCATGAACTTGATCTGCTGGCCCTTGCGCAGAACGCCGTCGATCACGCGCACCAGGATCACGACGCCGAGATACGGATCGTACCAGCTGTCGACCAGCATCGCCTTCAGCGGCGCGTCCGCGTCACCCTTGGGCGCGGGCATCCGGGTGACGATAGCTTCGAGGATGTCACCGATGCCGATCCCCGACTTGGCCGAGGCGAGCACCGCGCCCGAGGCGTCGAGGCCGATCACGTCCTCGATCTCTTTCCGCACCTTTTCGGGCTCGGCGGCGGGCAGGTCGATCTTGTTGATGACGGGCACGATCTCATGGTCGTGCTCGATCGACTGATAGACATTGGCGAGCGTCTGCGCCTCTACACCCTGCGCCGCATCCACCACCAGCAGCGCGCCCTCGCACGCCGCCAGCGCGCGGCTGACCTCATAGGCGAAGTCGACATGGCCGGGCGTGTCCATCAGGTTGAGGACGTAATCCTTGCCGTCCTTCGCTAGATAGGCGAGCCGCACCGTCTGTGCCTTGATGGTGATGCCGCGCTCGCGCTCGATGTCCATGTTGTCGAGCACCTGCT
>CALMGC010000019.1:0-19478 GCA_937863505.1 uncultured Sphingomonadales bacterium
GCTGCCGAGGCGAGCGCCAGCTACGACGCGCATCTCGACCTCGGGCAGCCGTCGACCGCGCCCACGGGTCCCACCGGCGGCACCCCGCGCTGGTCGACCGGCGTTTCGTTCGTCAGCGATCCGATGCCCGAGGACATGATCCTCGCCGGTTACATGAAGGCGGGGCTGTGGGTCTCGTCGACGAGCGCCGACATGGACGTGTTCGTCTCCCTGCGCGTCATCGACGAGCAGGACCGCGAGATCCGCTATGAGACGATGGTTCACCCGATCGACCCCGTCCACCCGCATCCGGTCGGGCATGGCCTGCTCAAGGTGTCGCGCCGCAAGCTCGATGAGGCGCGGTCAACGGAATATTGGCCGGTCCACACGCATCTCGAGGCGGACAGCGCGCCGTTGAAGGACGGCGAGGTGGTCGCGGTCGAGCTCGGGCTCAACCCGAGCAGCGCGCTGATCCGCCGCGGGCATCGGCTCCGCGTCGATCTCCAGCCCTATACGCCCGCCGGGCTGCCCGTGCGCGCGTACGACGCCAGCTATCACGAGGGCGCGACCAACACCGTCCATACCGGCCCCGATCACCCCAGCTACATCCAGCTGCCGATCGTTCCGGCGCGCTGAACCGACACAACGATCAAAGGAGCATCAGGAGATGACGACCATGATTACCGTTCAGGACAAGGCCGACCGGTTGACCACGGTGGTCGAAAACGTCCGCGCGATCGGCCCCACCTTGCGCGAGCGCGCGCTGGCGAACGAACGCGCGGGCCGTCATTCGGACGAGACGATCGCCGACCTCGACGCGGCGGGTGCCTTCAACATCGCCAGCCCCGCCGAATATGGCGGCGACGAGCTGTCCGTGCGTCAGCAGCTCGAGGTCATCACCGAGGTCGCGAAATGGGACGGCTCGTGCGGCTGGACCACCTGGGTCGCGGCCTCGACCAACTGGATCCCCGCCGGCATGGGTCCGGTCGTGGTGAAGGAAGTCTATGCGGACAAGTGGGTCGGGCCGCGGGTCGCGGGCTCCAGCCACTTTCCCGCCTCCAAGGGCCGCGCGAAGCGGGTCGATGGCGGCTGGATCATCTCGGGCGGGCCGTGGACGTTCGGCAGCGACGCGCTCTGGGCACCCTACACCAATCTCGGCTGCATCCTCGAGGAGGACGGCCAGAAATATCTGATCGGCGTCCAGGTGCCGCGCGACCAGCTGCGCTTTCTCGACGACTGGAAGGTCGCCGGAATGAAGGCGACGGGCAGCGTCTCGCTGATGCTGACGGAGGACGAGCTGTTCGTGCCCGAGCATCGCGGCATCGACTTCCGCGACGTCACCGGGCGCAAGCTCGACAGCGGGCTCGCCGGCCCGTTGTGGAAAGTGCCGACGCTCGGCTGGGCGTTCAGCCTGATGAGCGGCATGGCGGTCGGCATCGCGGAAGGCGCGCTGGAGCGCTTCCTTGATCGCTCGGAGGGGCGTCCGATCCGCGGCACCACCTACAAGAACCAGCTGGAAGCGCCGCTCACCCACCTCATGCTCGCCGAGGTCCATTCCAAGATCCAGGCGGCGAAGCTGATCGCGCGCGCCAACGCGGAGGAGACCGACCGGCTCGGCGCGCTCGCCGCCGCGGGCACCCCCGCCAACCCGGACTATATGCAGAAGTTCAGCGCACGCGTGCTGATCGAAACCGCCTATGCCGCCAAATGGTGCGCGGAGGCGATCGAACTTCTCCAGCGCAACTCGGGCTCGACCGCGATTATGGAAAGCGAGCCGATCCAGCGGGCGTGGCGCGACGCGCGCGTCATCACGCTCCACGGCGCGCTCAATCTCGAAGCGTTGGCGGAGAATTACGGGCGGCTGATGGCGGGGATGCAGCCGCACAATTTTGCCGGCATCACCACCTTGGACCGTTTCTCGCCAGTCGCTAAACAGGCGGCGTTGAGCGACAACCACGTCCATTGAGGCGCGTCCGGTGTCGGCGTTAGGAGAGTCAAGGTGTTGAAGACGTTCGTGAACGGCATCGACGAAGCGGTGATGGAGCCCGGGCGTCCGCTTGAGGAGCGCGGCTATCCGGGGTTCAACCCGCGTCAGGTCACGGTCGATGGCCTCACCATCGACTATGACGTGGCGGTGCCGCTGCGCGACGGTGTCAAGATCTACGTCGACACCTATCGCCCCGCAGGCGTCGAGGGGCCGCTCCCCGCGATCATCCTGTGGAGCGCGTACGGCAAGCATTACCGCTGGCCCCGGCCCGTCCTGAACGCTTTCACGCACGGCGCGAACGTGTCCGATTATGCGCCGATCGAGGCGCCCGATCCGCTCACCTGGTGCCCGGCGGGCTATGCGCTCGTCGTCCCCGACCCGCGCGGGATCAATTCGTCCGAAGGCGACGCCAGCGCTTGGACGCCGCAAGAGGGTTTGGACATCCACGACACGATCGAGTGGATCGCCGAGCAGCCCTGGTCGAACGGCAAGGTCGGGATGGGCGGCGCATCCTATTTCGGCATCGTGCAATGGTTCGCGGGCGCGACCCGCCCGCCGCACCTCGCCGCGCTGCTCCCCTATGACGGGATGAGCGACCTGTACCGTGAAATCGGCTTTCACGGCGGCATCCCCAATCCGGGGTTCGTCGATTTCTGGAACATGCAGGTGCGCGCCACGCACAACCGGGCGGAGAACTGGACCACCGCGATGCGGCTCCACCCGTTCTTCGATGAGTACTGGCAAACCAAGGTCCCCGAGGTCGAGAAGATCGACGTCCCGACCTATGTCGTCTCGTGCTGGAGCGACCATGCGGTGCACACGCGCGGCTCGCTGTCCGCGTTCAACCGGCTGGGGACCGACCAGAAGTGGCTGGAGGTGCACGGCCGCAACAAATGGGCGCACATGTACACGCAGGAGAGCACGAGACGGCAGCTCGCGTTCTTCGACCGGTTCCTGAAAGGCATCCCGAACGAGGTCGACTCCTGGCCCAAGGTGCGGCTGGAGGTGCGCGAGGCGATCGACGTCGGCACCGAGCGGGTCGAGGCGGAATGGCCGCTCGCCCGGACGCAATACACGCCCTTCTACCTCGATGCAGGCACCGCGTCGCTCAGCCCCGCGCCGGTCGAGAGCGAGTCAAGCATCGCCTATGACGCGACCGCGGGCGAGCCGAAGGCGGTGTTCTCGTACACCTTCACGCAGGACACCGAGCTGACGGGCTATTTCAAGCTCAAGCTATGGGTCGAGGCGGAGGGCGCGGACGACATGGACCTGTTCGCTGCGGTGCAGAAGCTCGATGCGGCGGGCGAGCTGGTGAACTTTTACTACATCACCCGCTTCCGTTTCGGGCATGCCGCGCATGGCTGGCTGCGCGTGTCGCACCGCGAGCTCGATGAGGCGCGGAGCACGCCGTACCAGCCGGTCCACCCGCACCAGCGCGAGGAGCTGCTCAAGCCGGGCGAGATCGTGCCGGTCGAGATCGAGATCTGGCCCTCGTCCACACTGTTCCACGCGGGCGAGCAGATGCGCGTCGTGGTGATGGGCAAGGACCCCTTCCCGCCCACCGACGCGCCTGGCGTCGGCATCGCGCTTCACCCGGTCACGCGCAACGCGGGCAAGCATATCATCCACACCGGCGGGCAATATGACAGCCACATCCTCGTGCCGGTGATCCCGGGCTGATGGCGGCGGGCGGCGCGCAGGCGGGGGACGCCGGGGCGCGGCGCTGGTCCGTGCTGCTGGGGTGCTTCATCGGCATGGGCGTGGCGATGCCCGCCATCCTGCTCGTGCCGATGGGCCTGTTCCTGAAGTCGATGACGGCCGAGTTTGGCTGGTCGCGAACCGTGTTCTCGTCCGTGACGTCGACCATGTCGCTGTTCGGCGCGATCTCGCTGCCGATCGCGGGGTATCTGGTCGACCGCTACGGCGCGCGTCGGTTGATCGCGGTCGGGACGGTGCTGGGGTGCGGCAGCTACGCCGCGCTGGCGTCCGTCCACGGCTATGCCGCCTTCGTCGCCATCACCGGGCTGGCGGTGATGACGGGCAATCTGGCGAGCTACCCCGCTTTCATGAGCCTCGCGCAACGCTGGTTCGACAAGCGGCTGGGGCTGGCGCTGGCGATCGCATCGACCGGGCTTGCGGTGGGCATCGGCGCGGCGTCGTTCCTGATCACCCGGATGATCGAGCGGCACGGCTGGCGCGACGCCTTTCTCGCGGTCGGCCTGTCCGCGCTCGTGATCGGTTTGGGCAACGTCGTCGCGTTGGTTCGCGACAATGCCGGGCCGGTTCCCGAGGCGGAGCGCCGCGAGACGACCGGGTCGGTCGACCGTGAAGGCAGTTCGCTCGGGCAAGCGCTCGAGACCGGCGACTTCTGGCTCTACGCCGCTTCCTTCTCGCTCGTCATCCTCGCGGTGGTGGGTTGCAACGTCCATCTGCCCGCGCTGCTCTCCGACAGGGGCGCGTCCCCGGGCCAGCTCGCCTCGATCGTGGCGATCGGCGCGGTCGGATCGTTGCTCGGGCGGCTGTTCACCGGCGCGCTGCTGGACCGCTTCCCGGTGCGGGGCGTCGCGGCGTTGTTCTTCCTGGGGCAGGCGGTCGGGTTCTGGCTGTTGCTGGACGGTCTGCGCTGGGCCGCGCTGGCGGGCTTGCTGCTCGGCGCGGTGCAGGGGGCGGAGATCGACTTGCTGGGCTATGTGGTCGCGCGCCGGTTCGGCCGTGTCGCTTATGCGCGCATCTACGGGACCTGCTTTGCAGTAACGCTGATCGGCGCGATCATCGGGCCGGTCGCGATGGCCACGATCTTCGACCGGACGGGCTCGTATCACGCGGGACTGCTGCTTTTCTCGCTGTCGCCGCTGCTCGCGCTCGGGCTGCTGTGGCTGGCGAGGGTCACGCCCCGGTCGTCAGGAACGCTCGCCACCAACTAGCCCCCTCGTACGGGCCGGGCACGTCGCAGGAGTTGCATCAGGTGCGTGTCGTTGCCTTGGAGGAACATGTCAGCATTCCGGAGCTGATGGCTCGGCTCGCGCCCGCGGCGTTGGCGGCGCGCGGCTGGCCCCGCCCGGACAGGCTGCCGGCGCGGATGGCGGCCGCCGAACTCGCCGAAGCCGGGCCGCAGCGCCTGGCCGACATGGACCGGGCCGGCATCAACATGCAGGTGTTGTCGGCGGGCGGCCCCGGGGCCGACTTGCTCGACCCTGCCGAGGGGCTCCGCTTCGCGCGCGACCATAATAACGGGCTGTGGCGGATCGCCGATCGTCATCCGACCCGCTTCTCGGCTTTCGCGCACCTGCCGATGACCGCCCCCGAAGCGGCGGCGGACGAGCTGGAGCGGGCGGTCGCCGATCTCGGCTTCAAGGGTGCCATGATCAACGGGACGATCAACGGGCTGTTCCTCGACGACGCGCGGTTCGAGCCGATCCTGGCGCGCGCGGAGCGGCTGGGCATACCGCTCTACCTCCATCCCGGCCTCCCGCCCGAGCCGGTTCGGCGCGCTTACTATAGCGGCTTGCCGGATGAGGCGGGGCTGCTGCTATCGGGGCCGGGGTTCGGCTGGCATGCCGAGACGGCGATCCATGTCCTGCGGCTGGTGCTGGCGGGCGCACTCGACCGGCATCCGGGGCTGAAGCTGATCGTCGGCCATATGGGCGAGGGCCTGCCCGCGATGATGGGGCGCATCGAAGAGACGTTCGCCGAGTTCGGCACACGCCACCTCGGGCGGTCGGTTACGCAGACGCTGCTCGATCAACTGTGGATCACGACCAGCGGCTTCTTCACGTTGCCGCCGTTCCTCGCCGCGCTGCTCGCGTTCGGCGCGGACCGGCTGCTGTTCTCGGTCGATTATCCGTTCAGCTCTAACCGGACCGCCGCCGAGTTCCTCGCTTCCCTGCCCGTCTCGCCCGACGACAGGCGCAAGATCGCGCACGCCAACGCGGATGCGCTGCTCGGGCTGAGCGTCTGAACGTCACGCCAGCGCGGCGTGCAGCTCCAGCAACTCCTTCACCAACGCTGTCGAGCGCCCGCGCGCGATGCCGCATCGCGTCGCGATGCCGAACGTGGGCACGCTCGCCGCGGCCATGTCGATGCGACGTCGCGCGCCGTCACGGTCCTCCGGGCCATAGACCAAGCCGAGGTAGAGCTGCGTTTCGGGGCGCAGCCGCAGCCCGCCGAACGCCTCGAAGAAGGCAGGGCCGGCATGGGCGGGCACCGGCATGTGCACCCAATTGATCGGACGCGCGACCCGCTCCGCCAGCCCATGATACAAGTCGATCATCGCCTCAGGAGTCAGCGGCTTTTCGACCTGGCTGGCGTCGAAATCACCATAGCAGAAGTGATAGCCGTGACTGACATCCGCCGGAACCGCGTCGGACAGCCGGGTCAGGCGCGCGAGAATGCCCTCGCGCCCGTCCGCGCCGAGCAGGCCGTCGGCGTTGCTTCGCGCGTCCCACGCCATCATCTCAGGCGCGACGTCCCATTGGAACGCCAGATCCTCGTGCGGGATCTGGCGCGCAATCTCGTGGAGCTCGCGGATCATCGCCTGCGTGTAGGCTTCCTCGACCGCCGCGACCGCGGGGGTCGTTAAGAATGCGCGTAACACCCCGAACGGCGTCGGCATCCCGACCTGGAACCGGACGCCCGCCGCGATCAGCCCGGCCTTGCGCGCGTCGAGGAAGTCGCGATAGCTGGTGCGCGCCTCGCGGGCATAGCCGAGCTCGGCGAAGCGGATGTCGGCGGGGTCGACATCGCCGTTGAGCTCGAGCGGGGCGAAGCGGTTCGGCGGTTGCGGCCGCAGGAAGCCGTAGGAGCGCAGCACCGGCAACTGATAGGTGACCCATTGTCGCCGCCCGGCGACCTCCCCGTCGGGAACCTGACGGACATGCTCACCCAAGGCTCGACCGACCTCGCCGAATACGTCCTGCGCGGTGTCGAGGCCGATCGTCCCGACGAAATAGACGGGGCGGGTCATGGTCACCTCCTTCGAGCTTCAGGCCACACGACACCGGCGATGCGTCGCCGATGCCGTGCCGGCCATGACGGTTACAGCTCGGGCGTCAGAAGCTGTATTTCACCGACACTTCGAATGTCCGGGGCTCGCCCGGGAGTTCCTGCGGGTAGGTGACCGTGTCGAAGCCCAGCACGGCCGCGACATATTGGTGGTTGAACAGGTTGCGGACATAGCCGCTCAGCTCGATGTTCTTGATCGTGTAGCTGGCGTTCAGATTGGTGAGTGCATAGCCCGGCGTACGGAACAGCGCCAGAACCTGCGAGGTGGTCGTGCCGTTCACGATGAACGGAGGAGCGGGGTATCTGGTCCCCGCCGGTACGCCCTGATAGTCGTTCGTGTAGCTGGAGGTGTAGCTCTCCTCGGCGGTGAAGGCGAACTTGCCGGGCCCGATGTCGTGGGTGAAGGTCGCGGAGCCGTTCGCGGTGTGCTTGGGCGAGCGGACCAGCGGAACGCCGGTGAAGTCGACCTGCGGCGAGGGCGGCAGCGGCAGGATGTAACGCGTGATCTTGGACTCCGCATAGGTGTACTGGACACCCAGCCGGATGCTCCGCGACACGATCGCGGTCGCGTCCAAGTCGACACCGCGCCCGCGGCCGTTACCCGCATTGGTCACATATGCATTGAGTGCGCCATTGACGAATACATTCTGCGTGATCTGCAGGTTCTTGTACTGGTTGTCGAACAGCGCGACGTTCAATTGCAATTTGCGATTGAGCAGCTGGGACTTGAGTCCGGCCTCGAACGCGTCGACATTCTGCGGCGCATAGTTGTTCGCCGCCAACGCACCGACGTTGAGCCCACCCGGCGAGTTGCCGCGCGAATAGCTGCCGTAGACGATCACATCGGGCTGTATCTTGTAGCTCAGGTTGGCGCTGCCGGTCGTCGCGTCGAACACGCCGCGGCGGTTGATGTAGGCCGGGGCAAACGGGCTCGCCGGCGCGATGGCACCGGTGATGTAGTTCCGAAACAACGTGCCCGTCGGGCCCGACAGCTCGTCGCGACTCTGACGGATGCCGAGCGTCAAGTTCAGGCGATTGGTGAAGTCGTAGCCGACCTGCCCGAATGCCGCGAGCGCGTCCGTCTTGACATAGCTCGGCTGGAAGATGGCGTTGTACTTGGCAAGATCATATAATTGCGCGCCGGTGCTGAAGCTCGCGAAAGGGTGGTTGACGTCATATGTCTCGCCGCCGCCCGTCCTGGCCTCGCTGTGGAGGTAGTAAAGGCCGAGGAGATAAGTGAACCCGCCGGTCTTGTTGGACAGGCGCAGCTCCTGCGACCCGCGCCGCTCGTCGAACAAGGTGTCGCCGCGCGCGTAGTTCAACCGCGTGAGGTCGAGCGAGGTCCTGATGTCCTGATTGCTATGTTGGAAATCGGTCAAGGACGCGAACTCGCCGATCGGCGTCTGCAGGCGCACATCGAGCGTCAGCTGCTCGCCCCGTGTCTTGGTCGACTGCGGCTGCGGGTAGATCGCGTCCCAGACGGTCGGCCCGAACGTCAGCGCGTTGGCCACCGCCGCCGCGATAGGCGGGATCGCCGTGGTCTGGAACAAGTTGAGATTGCCCAGCGGCGCCGGGTTGCGCCCGGTATGCGTAAGGTCGAGCGTGAGGTTGTCGCGCAGGATCGTGCCGGTCAGCCGGGCGGTGAGCGCGCTGCTCGGCTGCCACAGAATCCTGAAACGGCCCGCCGTGCGGTCATAGCCGCCGCCGCGATTGCCCGTCACCGAGTCATAGGTGAACCCGTCGCGCTTCTCGCGCAGCCCGAAGAAACGGACCGAGAGCGTATCGGTCAGCGGGATCGAGACCGCGCCGCGGACATGCCACAAATTCTCGCCATGAACCGAGCTGCCGCCATAGCCCCCGTCAACATAACCGGAGAACTGCTTGGTCGGGTCGTTGGAGACGATGTTGATCGCGCCGGTGAACGAGGAACGACCGTAGAGCGTGCTCTGAGGGCCCTTGGCGACCTCGACCCGCTGCGTGTCGATGCGGTTGATGTCGACCACGAGCGGCGGCGCGACGAACACACCGTCCTCGAAGATGCCGACGGTCGAGTTGGTCCCGACACCCGCCATTGTCCGATTACCGAAGCCGCGGATGCCCACGGTCGGGATCGGGCCGTACGCCTTGAAGGTCACGCCCGACACCATCGACTGGATGTCGGACAGCGAGGACATCCGCGTCACCTGGTCGCCGGTAATCGCGGAAACGCTGGCGGGAATGTCCTGGAGCCGCTCCTGGACACGGCGCGCGGTGACGATGACGTCACCGATCTGGGCGCCGTTGTCGGCCACGGTCGCGGCGGGCGCGGTGGTTTCGGGCGGAGTGCCCGCCTGCGTGGCGGGAACGGACGCGTTCGGCGCGGTGGAGCCTTGCGACGGCGCGACCGGGGCGTTCGCGGCGGGTCCTTCCGACTGTTGCGCCACCACGGGTGTGGCAAAGCCGACCGCCAGCGCCAGCGACGACGATTGCGCGATCCAGCGGACCAATCCGCCACGGCGCGACTGTGACACGAGCTTCGTACGGACCGTCATCATTCATCCCCTCCTGGGTTGATTCTTACACCGGGTTCGTGGCCCTGATCCGGACCATTCTCGCATCGCGGTACCCGCCTGCACTGAGAGCTACCTCATTGTGAGATAACCGTCAATCGCATCTCCTCGCGCCCCCGGGTCCAAGCCGGCCTGCGTAAGGCGAGGCCGCTGTTACGTGGCCGGCGGCGTGATCACGATCATCGCCGCGGGTGCGCCGCTCTCGTTACGGACCGCGCGCGCCTCATTGGCGGGGATGAAGATGCTGTCGCCCGCGTGAAGGACATGGCGCGCGCCCTCCGCCTCTTCGATGATGATCGCCCCTTGTGTCACCACATAGACCTTGCCGATCGCCCCCACGTCCATCGGGATGACGGCGTCTCCCGACAGGGTCGAATGACCGACCAGCGCGAAGTCGGCGCCGCTCGCCTCGCCGCCCTGAAGCCGCCGCGCCACGACGTCCTCGTGGCCCGGCGCGGTATAGACCGGGGCGTTCGCGAACCTGACCACTTCCATGAACCCACTCCCACGCCCCCCAGCCGACTCCGGCGGAAAAGGCACAACCGTTGACAAGGTCTTATAGTCACCTAGTATGCTGCTTCGGCGGAGGTCAAGCCCGACCGCCGCGATGCGGACGCCGCGTCGGCCTCCACCCGTCGTGTTGCGGGGCTATCGTCGGGGGTCGGCAAACCTCGCTTCAGGTCGTATGGCGGTTGCACGATGTCGGTCGGCCCCACCCGGCGCGGCGGCCATGAAAACAGTCAGGAGCGGAAGCGTTCATGTTCGACGTGGTGATCATCGGGGCCGGTCCGGTCGGGCTGTTCGCGGCGCTGCTCCTCGGCCAGCAGGGTCGGTCCGTCGCGGTGTACGAGCGGTGGCCCACCTTTTATCCCCTGCCCCGCGCCTGCACCATCGACCATGAGATCATCCGGCTGTTGCAGGATGCCGGGCTCGCCGACGAGTTCAAGCCGCTGCTCGACCCGGTGATCGGGCCCGAGCGCCCGTACAAGTTCCTCAACCAGCATGGTGAGACGCTGCTCCAGATCGACTGGAACCGGCCGGGCGCGTCCGGCTGGGCGCAGGCCAACGGCTTCTTCCAGCCCGACTTGGAACGGATGCTGGTGCGCCAACTTGACCTGTTGCCGCACGTCGCCATCCGTCGCGGGTGGGAACTGGTCGCGCTGGAACAGACGCCCGACGAGGTCGCGCTGCGGTTCACGAACACGGACGATCGGGAGCAATCCGAGTCGGTCCAGGCGCGCTACATGATCGGGGCGGACGGCGCGCGCAGCACCACGCGCGAGCTGCTCGGCGTCGACCAGACCGATCTCGGCTTTTCCTATGACTGGCTGGTCGTCGACGTGGTCCCGCGCGAGGAGCGGGTCTGGCAGCCCTATGTGGTCCAGCATTGCGACCCGGCGCGGCCGACCACGCTGGTGAACAGCGGGCCGGGCCGCCGCCGTTGGGAGTTCATGCTGCTCCCGGGCGAGACGATCGAGGAGCTCGGCACGCTCGAGGCGACGTGGAAGCTGTTGGCGGCGTCGGGCATCACCCCGGAAAACGCAACGCTGGAACGTCAGGCGGTTTACACTTTCCGCGGCTCGTGGGCGAACCGGTGGAGCGTGGGACGCGTGTTCCTCGCGGGCGACGCCGCGCATCTGATGCCGCCCTTCCTCGGGCAAGGACTGTGCTCGGGAATGCGCGATGCGGTCGCGCTCGCCTGGCGGATGGGCAGCGTGCTGCGCGGGCGGGCGTCGGACGCGCTGCTTGGATCGTACGGGCCCGAGCGCAGCGCGCATGTGCAGGAGATCATCCGGCAGGCGGTCGAGATGGGGCGGATCATCTGTATGCTCGATCCCGAGGAGGTCGCGCTGCGCGACGAGCGGATGAAGGCGGCGATCAGCAACCCGGCGCTGGCGCTCAAGCCGCCGCCCGAGCCGAGGCTGGGCGACGGTGGCGCGTATCTGACGGACGATCCGAATGCGGGCTATCTCTCCGTCCAGGGCCGCGTACGCCGCGGCGGACGCGAAGGGCTGTTCGACGATGTCGTCGGCAAGGGCTGGCAGCTGCTGCTGCGCGGCGGCGAAGGCGCCGTGGTTTCGGAGGGTACGTCGCTGAAGCCGATGGTCGCCGATTTCGGTCCGAGCGGCGACACGGTCGATCTTGACGGCGTATATGCGCGCTGGTTCGACCGGCTGGGCACGGACGCCGTGCTGGTCCGGCCTGACCTTTACGTGTTTGGCACGTCGTCGCTGGCGAATGTCGGTGCCTTGCTCGACTCCGCCGCGCGGATGCTCCGTGCCGGGCCAGATGATGTTCGAGTGCCGAACGAGGTGACGCGTGCGTTGACCCCGGCGGGGTGAGGATCACCGTCCACGAAAGCGACACGGGCGTGGAGAAAGCATAAGCAATATCCGTTGCCGGTCGGTAAGGGACAGGCACGTTGGTATGGGATGGCCGGTCCACGACCGCCGATAGGACTTTAAAGGAGCAGGATGATGGCGACACTGGCCGACCCGGTCGGGCTGATCCGCGAAAAGGGCGACGTTCCCGCGCACACCGCGCTGGTCGAGTGGGTGCGCGAGATCGCCGCGCGGGCCCAACCCGACGCGATCCGATGGTGTGACGGCAGCGGGGCGGAATGGGACGCGCTCACCCGCGAGCTGGTGAAGGCGGGGACGCTGACCGCGCTCGACCCGGCCAAGCGGCCCAACAGCTTCTACGCCCGCTCCGACCCGCGCGATGTCGCGCGCGTCGAGAGCCGCACGTTCATCTGTTCCGAGGCCGAGGCCGATGCGGGCCCGACCAACAACTGGAAGGAGCCGGGCGAGATGCGCGGCACCCTCGACCGGTTGTTCGACGGCGCGATGCGCGGGCGCACCATGTATGTCGTCCCTTATTGCATGGGGCCGATCGGCTCCCCGCAATCGGCGATCGGCGTCGAGCTGACCGACAGCGCCTATGTCGTCCTGTCGATGCGGATCATGACCCGGATGGGCGCGCCCGCGCTGGAGATGCTGGGCGATGACGGCTTCTTCGTCCGGTGCGTCCACTCGGTCGGCGCGCCGCTCGCCCCCGGGCAGGCGGATGTGCCGTGGCCGTGCAACGAGGAGAAGTGGATCGTCCACTTCCCCGAAACCCGCGAGATCTGGTCCTATGGCTCGGGCTATGGCGGCAATGCGCTGCTCGGCAAGAAATGCTTCGCGCTGCGCATCGCCAGCGTGATGGCGCGCGACGAGGGCTGGCTCGCCGAGCACATGCTGATCCTCAAGCTCACCTCGCCCGAGGGCCGGGCGCATTACGTCGCCGCCGCTTTTCCCAGCGCGTGCGGCAAGACCAACATGGCGATGCTGGAGCCCACCATCCCCGGCTGGACGGCGGAGACGATCGGCGACGACATCGCCTGGATGCGGTTCGGCAAGGACGGGCGGCTCTACGCGATCAACCCGGAGGCCGGGTTCTTCGGCGTCGCGCCGGGCACGGGCGTGTCGACCAACCGCAACGCGGTGGAGATGCTCCACGCCAACGCGATCTACACCAACACCGCGCTCACCACCGACGGCGACGTGTGGTGGGAAGGCCTGACCGACACGCCGCCCGCGAACCTCATCGACTGGCAGGGCGAGCCGTGGAGCCCAGGCTCGGGCAAGCCCGCCGCGCACCCCAATGCGCGCTTCACCGTGCCCGCCGCGCAATGCCCTGTGATCGCGGACGAGTGGGACAGCCCCGCGGGCGTGCCGATCTCCGCCATCCTGTTCGGGGGTCGTCGCGCGAGCGCGGTGCCGCTGGTGACGGAGGCCTATGACTGGAGCCACGGCGTCTACCTCGCCGCCAACATGGCCTCTGAAGGCACTGCCGCGGCGGAGGGCACGGTCGGCGCGCTGCGACGCGATCCGTTCGCGATGCTGCCGTTCTGCGGCTATGACATGGCCGACTATCTCGCGCACTGGCTGCGGATCGGCGCGGCGGCGTCGTCCGACCCGGGCCAGCTCCCGCGCATCTACATGGTCAACTGGTTCCGCAAGGATGCGAACGGCAAATTCGTGTGGCCGGGTTTCGGCGACAACGCGCGCGTGCTGAAGTGGATCGTCGACCGGGTCGAGGGCAAGGTCGGGGCCGAGGACACGCCCGTCGGTCGGCTGCCCCGGCGCGAGGACCTCGACCTCGACGGGCTCTCGCTCGGTGAGGACAGGCTCGACCTGCTGCTCACGGTCGACACCGACACCTGGCGGCGCGAGGCCACGCTCAACGCGCAGGACCTCCACATGCTCGGCGACCGTGTGCCCCCGGCCTTGTGGCGCGAGCAGAGCGGGCTGGAGGAACGACTCGGGATGCTCGAGCCGGCCTGAGCGAGCCGGCAACGTGGGGCGTATGAGCGTCCGCCGGGGTGGCGGACGCTCTGCCGCTCATTCCTTCGACTGGCGCACCATCTCCGACACGATGGTGACCAGTTTCGGGCTGGAAAGGTTGAGCCCGCGCAGCGATGCGTCCTGTTCGAACCGCGCCTGCTGCGCCTCGAAATAGCGGTCCATCGCCGCGCGTGCCTGGGCCGGCTCTCCGGACCGCAGGCCGGCGAGGATCGCGACCCGGTGTGGCTGAAACTCGACCGCACGCGCGCGCCAGAACCGGATGCCCCGGCTGCTCAACGCGTTCAGCTGCACCTCGTTGAGCAGCGCCAGCAGGAACGTCTCCAGCGACAACAGGATCGGGTTGTGCGACGCGGAGGACACCGCGCGTTGAAAGTCGAGGATGCCCGCGACCACCTGGTCTACGTCCTTGAGGTCGTTGGGGCGCTCGAACCGCGCCGCCGCGACCGCGACCGCGTCAAGGTCCGCCGCGGTCGCCCGCGTCGCGGCGGCCTCGACCGAGTGGCGGCCGAGCAATTGCCGGACGTCGAGCACCTCCATGATGCCGACGCTCTCAAGCTGCAACAGCGTCTGGAGCGCGGAGGCGAGCGCGTAATCGCCCTGGCCCCGGACGAACGAGCCGTTGCCGTGGAACACCTCGATCAGTCCGAGCGTCTCTAGTGCGCGGATCGCCTCGCGGATGGTCGCCTGGCTGACGCCGAATCGGTCGGACAGGTCCTTTTCGCTGGGCAGCCGCTCGCCATGCGGCAACCGGCGGGTGACGATATCCTGCCGCAGCGTTTCAATGATGTCGTCGACCAGCTTGACCCGTCGCTTGCGCGGCCTGTCGGGTTCAGGCCTCACGGGCGCGGTGGGCAAGACCTTGGGTCCTCATGTCACGGGATCGACCGCCGTCATGGAGCCCCGATCGAAGGCGCGCAAGACCTGGGCTCCGTCCGACCTGCAACACGCAGAGGCACGAGCTAGTGCGGGCGCTCGCCGGTGTCGGTTGGCGCCGACCGCACGATCTCGTCGAACATCGCGGCAAACCCGATGCGCGCGAACGCGATCGTGGCGGCGTCCTCGAAACGACCGTCGACGATCTTCGCGCCGACCTGCCCCACCAAGATCTCGGGCGTGGCGACCGGGCGGGCCAGCGCCGAAACCACCGCCTCGCGGATCTGATACTGCGCGCGCACGCCCCCGGTAAAGGCGTGCGACGCAGTGACGATCAGCACCGGCTTGCCCTTCAACGGCGAGCCGTTGTGCGGCCGCGACACCCAGTCGATCGCGTTCTTCAGCGTGCCCGGGATGCCGTGGTTATACTCGGGCGAGACGATAACGAGGCCGTCCGCCGCGGCGATCTGCTCGCGCAACCGTGCCACCGCGTCGGGCAGCGGCTCGACATACAGGTCCTGGTTGAAATGCGGGAGCGCGCCGATGTCGGCAGAATCGAACGCCGCCTCCGCCTGCATCGCTTCGGTCAAGGCGCGGAGCACCGCGGTGGAATAGGCCTGCGCCCGCAGGCTGCCCGATATGCCGAGCAGGCGCAGGCGCGCGCCGGTTCGCGCGGCGGTCACGACGCGCTCGCCTCCCGCCGCGCGATCGTGCTCGTCACCTTGCCGATCTGCGCGATCTCGATCTCGATCGTGTCGCCCTCGCGCAGGAACACCGGGGGCTTTCTGGCATAGCCGACGCCCGAGGGCGTGCCGGTCGCGATCACGTCGCCAGGCTCCAGCGTCATCGCTTCGGATAAGGTGGTGATCAGCGTGGCAACGTCGAACACCATGTCGCCGGTGTCGCTGTCCTGCATGATCTCGCCATTGTGGCGCGCGGTGATCCGCAGCCCCGCTGCCCCAGCGGGAAGCTCGTCGGGAGTGACCAACTCCGCGCTGAACGCGCCCGTCCGGTCGAAGTTCTTGCCCACGGTCCATTGGCTCGTCTTGCGCTGGTAATCGCGGATTGTGCCGTCGTTGAAGCAGCAATAGCCCGCGACGTAATCGAGCGGATTGTCGCGCACGTTGGTGGCGGTCTTGCCGATCACCACCGCCAGTTCGGCTTCCCAATCGAGCTTGTCCGAGCATTCGGGCAGGATGATCGGGTCCGCCGGGCCCACCAGCGAGGTCGGCCCGCGAAAGAACACCGTCGGATAGTCGGGGATCGTGTTGCCGCCCTCCGCCGCGTGCGCGCGGTAGTTTAGGCCGATGCAGATCACCTTGCCCGGCCGCGCGACGGGCGCGAGCAGGTGGACGTCGGACACCGCGACCCCCTCGCCCGCCGGATAGGCGGCGGGATCGACCGCGAGCTCGACCGCAGAGGTCGCGCGGGGGTGGACACGGACGCGGTCGCCGACAAGCTCGCCGACGCCGACCGCACCATTGCGGGAAAAGGTAACGATACGCATGTCGTAGCTCCTAGCGGGCGTCGGCGGCGAAGGCGGTCGCGCCCTCGGCGAACTCGGCGAAGTCGGTATGGTCGTTCCACCAGCGGTCGGGGGGCGCGACCCAGCCGCCGATCTTGAACTGCGGCACTTCCCAGCGGAGCGGCTCGTCCTCAATGTCGATCGTGTGGTAATGGCTGGGGAACAGCTCGACGCGATGCCCGTCGGGGTCGCGTAGATAAAGGAAGCGCGCCAGCCCGGGGCTGAAATGCCGCGCGGGGCCGAACTCGATCTGGTCCTCCTTGTCTTGCCCAACGAGCAGGTCGCAAACGTGCATCAGGTAATTGGTCTCGGGCACCTGCAAGGCGAGGTGGTGGAGCCGTGGCCCTTCGCGATTGGCGAAGACGATGTCGTGCGGGTTGCCCTTCCGCTGCAGGAAGATCATCTCGAGATTGCCGTCCGCAACGACGTATTCGGACAGGCGAAAGCCCATGCCGTTGTAGAAGTCGAGGCACTCGCGCACTTTGGTGGTGACGATCTGGAAATGGTCGAGCCTCAACGCGCAGGCGCCGTGGTATTTGCTGACGTCCGCGAACAGCCGCGGGCGCGTGTCCATGGTGGCGCAGAACTCAAGCGGGGTCCCGGCGGGGTCGGTGGTGTGGAGCGTGCGCCCCTGATGCGCGACCTCGACCCACTGCGTCGGGAAGCCCGAAGCGGCGAAATGCGCCTGGAGCAGGTCGAGGTCCTCCTCGGTCAGCACGCGCATTCCGACCCGCTCGGCCGCAGGCTTGCCGCGTTTGAGCACCAGGCTGTGGTGGCACGCCTCCTCCAGTCCGCGCAGCCATAGCGTGTTCGCGTCCTCGTCGCTGACGACCATGCCCAGCGTGTCGCAGTAAAAGGCGCGGCTCGCCTCCAGGTCGCTGACGCGCGACACGACGTGGCTGGCGCGCGTGACGTTGAAGGGCGGCTTGTAGACGGGGGTCGGCAGTTGCATTCCTGATCTCCGTTGGTCGCAGCCATCACTGGGAGGCGACGTAACTGTTCTTACCCTGCAGGATCGGGGGCCTGAAAGGTGACCTTGGCCGCCATCAGCTGGTCGATACCGGCTTGTGCGATGCCCAACTCGCGCAGGATCTCACCGCTATGCTGGCCGAGCACCGGCGGCGCGCGCCGGACCCAATTAGTGGATTGCGGCTTTGCCAGCGGATTGCCGACCTGGCGGACTTTCCCCAGGGTCGGATGATCGACGGTCTCGACCAGGCCGAGATGCCGCACCTGATCATTGTCCAGCGCTTCCGCAACCGTGTTGATCGGGCCTGCCGGTATGCCGACGGCGACCAGCTGCTCGGACCAGAACGCCTTCGTGTTGCTCGCCAGCGCGCCGTTGATGATATCGCGTAGGCTGTCGCGATTTTCCATGCGCAGCGCGTTGTTCAGAAAACGGTTATCGGTACGCAGCTCAGGCAGTCCGATCACGTCGCACAGCCGAAGCCACATATCCTGCGTCGCGGCGCCGATATTGAGGTCGCCGTCCCCCGCCCGAAAAACGCCATAAGGCGCGATCACCGGATGCACGTTGCCGGTGGGCTCGGCGACCTGGCCCAGGCTGAGGTAGCGCTGTCCCTGAACGCTGAGCAGGCCAAGCAAGCTGGACAGCAGCGATGTCTCGACCACCTGGCCCTGACCGGTTTCCTGCCGCTTGATCCAGGCCGCCAGGATGCCGATCACCAGCCACATGCCCGATGTCTGGTCGCCGATGGCGACGCCGACACGGGTCGGCCCCGTCTCCGGCGTGCCGGTAAAGCTCATGAACCCCGAAAACCCTTGCGCGATCTGGTCGAAGCCCGGCTGATCGCCCAAGGGGCCGCCGCTCCCGAAGCCGCTGATGCTGGCGATGATGAGCGCGGGGTTGGCGGCGCGCAGGGCATCGGGGTCCAACCCCATCGCGGCCATGGTGCCGGGCTTAAAATTCTCGATCACCACGTCCGCTTGCAAGGCCATCTTCCAGAGCAGATCGCGCCCCTCGGGCGATCTGAAATCGAGCGCGATGCCGCGCTTGTTGCGGTTGGCGGACAGGTAGTAGGCGCTTTCGTCTTCCTGGAACGGCCCCCAGGTCCGGGCCATGTCGCCCCCGGGAAGCGCCTCCACCTTGACCACGTCCGCGCCCAGGTCGCCGAGGATCATTGAGCAGAACGGACCCGAGAGCGCGCGGCTCAGATCGAGCACGCGCATTCCAGATAGGGGCAAGCGGTTGGTCATGGAGTCTCCTCGGCCAGCGGGCGGGTGTACAAGGTGAGCGTGTCCGGCTCCGCTAGAACTGGATCGCGACGCGGCTGGACTGGATGGGGATGACGAAGTCGCGCACGAACGCCTTATGTCGCGGGTCAGCCTGATACGCGTCCCAGCCCGCGCGGTCGAGAAAGGTCGCCACCAGCGCATAATCGCCATTGCCGTCGCGAAACGCGAGGTCGGCTCCGTGACGGATCGTCGCCACATCCGCGAACGCGGCGGCCAGCGCGTCGAGCGCCTCGCGCAGTCTCTCCACCTGCTCGGCGGCCGTGCCCGCAACCCAAGTGAAGATCACGACGTGCGTGACCATCGAAGCCCCTCCCCGACCATGCCGCCGATCACCGCCGCGGACCATCTGGCCTCAAAAGTGAGAACTACCTCAGTTTGAGAAGGCCGTCAATGATTTGTCAGACCACCCCGTTTCCGCCTAGGGCCGCGACGATGGAAGCACGATCGCCCAGGCTGTCCTCCAATAACGCCAAGCGGGCGCGCACCCGCGCGCGGCTGACCGAGGCGGCGCTGCGGCTGATGTCCGAACGCGGGATCAGCGCCACCTCCGTCAGCGAGATCGCGGCCGAAGCGGAACTCGCCAACGGCACCTTCTACCTCTACTTCCGCGACAAGGCGGAGATCGTCGCCGCCGTGTGCCAGGCGGTCACCCGTGCCATGCACGACGACATGGACAGCACCCGGCTGTCGTTGGAGGACGGGGCGGCGCGGGTCGCGTTCGGCACCCAACAATTCATCGAGATTGCCGCGGCGGAGCCGGTCTGGGGGCGCCTGCTCGTGTCCGCGTTCACCGAATTCGACGCGTTCAAGGAGGACGTCGCGCATTACATGCGGCTCGACGTGGCGCTCGGCATCGAGCAGGGCCGGTTCAGCGAACCGCTCGACGAGTTCGTGATCGACGCGCATCTCGCCATCCTGCGCGCGGGCGTCAGCGCGCGGCTGGCGGGCGGCGACGCGGA
>CALMGC010000019.1:19488-39561 GCA_937863505.1 uncultured Sphingomonadales bacterium
CGCTTAACGGTTCAAGCGCGCCCTTGCGCCGCCTTGAACGCCGCCCATTCCTTGCGCACGAACCCTTCAAAGCTGGTCGGCGGGCGACCGAGCAGCCAGCCGAGCACGTTGGGATTGCCGAGGAAATCGTGGCTGCTGTAGCGCGCCTCGATCGCGCCGGTCATGCGCAGCTGATGCGCCAGCGTGTCCGGGTCCGCAGCCCCGAACCGCGCGCGGACGAACGCTTCGAGGTCGAGCCGCTCGACCCGGATCTCGCGCCCCAGCACATCCGACAGCACGCGCCCGATGTCGTGCGCGGTGTAGCGACCGGCCCCGACCAGCTCATAGGTCGCCGCGCCATGCCGCTCCGGGTTGCCGAGCACCAGCGCGGCCACGTCGGTAACGTCGTCAAGGTCGACCATCGACTGACGGCGATCGAGCGACCATGGGAGGCGGAACACCCCTTCCTCGAACACGGTCGTCATACGGTGGGTGAGCATGTAGTTGGCGGGCTGAAGGATCGTGAACTCGAGCCCCGAGGACAGCAGATGCTCCTCCAGATCGCGCTTGATCTCGTGCTGGATCAGGTCGGTGGTGATCGCGTGGAGCACCGAACTGAACACGAAATGTTTGACGCCCGACGCCCGCGCCGCGTCGATCATGGCGAAGCCCATTGCCCGCTCCGCCGGATGCAGCGTCGGGCCGATATGGTACACGCTGTCGACCCCGCGCACGGCTTCGGCGATGAAGCGCGGGTCGGCCATGTCGCCCACCAGCACCTCTTGCGCCCCCAGCGCGCGCAGCCGCTCCGCCGAAGCCTCCGTCCGCACGCAGCCGCGCACCTCCTGCCCCGCCGTGAGCAGCCTAGGGATGAGCCGTCGGCCCTGATTGCCGTTGGCGGAGGTGACGAGGATCATGGTGGACGCTCTCGGACCGGGCGACCCGAGAAGGCCGCGTTCAACTCACAAGGTCACCCGGACTAGGATGGAGGCACCGGCCTGTCAAACCGGGCGGCACGGACGCGACCGGCGGGCGCGCCGCCTTGCTCCGCCATCACCGCGTTGGTAACCAAGTCTCCGGGAGAGCCGCCTGCGGTCCGCGCGCGGCGAGGCTCACGACCCCCGAAGGAAGCCGCATGAGTGACGACCTCGCCATCTTCGTCCCCGCCTGCCGCGACGAGGAAGGGCGACGGGGGCTGTTCAGCGCGTTTGAGCCGGGCACGCGCACGCTCCCGGCGGGGTTTCAGGTCGCGCCGATCTGGAAGCCGGTTCCCGTCGACATCGTGTTCGAAAAGGACGTCGCCGTCACCTTGCGCGATGGCGTCACCATCTATGTCGACGTGCTGCGCCCGGCAGGAACCGAGAAATTGCCGGTGATCGTCGCGTGGAGCCCATATGGCAAGAGCCGGGGCAACGCCCCGCAATATGTCGAGCTGTTTGGGCTGCTCGGCATGGACACCCATAGCCTGTTCGGGCTGATGAAGTTCGAAGGGCCCGACCCCGCTTATTGGTGCGCGCAGGGCTATGCCGTCTGCCACCCCGACCCGCGCGGCTCCTACGATAGCGAAGGCGACATCCGCGTCTGGAGCCGGAAGGAGGGCGGGGACTATCACGACCTGATCGAATGGCTCGGCGTTCAGGACTGGTGCAACGGCAAGGTCGGGCTGACCGGCAATTCCTATCTCGCCATCTCGCAATGGTTCGCCGCCGCCGAGCAGCCGCCGCATCTCGCCGCCATCGCGCCGTGGGAGGGAATGAGCGACATCTACCGCGACCTCGTGGTCCGCGGCGGCATCCCCGATTACCCTTTCCCGCGGCGGCTCGCGACCTCGTTCGTCGGCAACAACATGGCCGAGGACCTCGTCGCCGAGGCGGAGGCGCATCCGCTGGTCGACGACCTGTGGCGATCGAAGATCCCGGCGTTCGAGAAGGTGACCGCGCCCGCTTATGTGGTCGCCAGCTATTCCAACTCGATCCATGCGCCCGGCACCTTCCGCGGCTGGCGCAGCATCGGCTCGGCGGAGAAGTGGCTGCGTGTCCACGCCACGATGGAATGGCCGGACTATTATGAGGAGGCCAATACCGAGGACCAGCGGCGGTTCTTCGACTGCTACCTCAAGGGCGTCGACAATGGCTGGCGGGAGACGCCGCGCGTTCGCTATTCGGTGCTCGATCTGGAGGGTGGTGACCGCGTCAACGTGCCGGCGGACGCGTTCCCGCCGGAAGACTTCACCACGACGAAATATTATCTCGATACCGCCGCCGGCGCGCTGAGCACCAATGTGCCCGCCGCCGGGGGCACCGCAAGCTATGACGCGGAGTCGCAGGAAGGTCGCGTCACCTTCGTCGTCAGGGTCGACGCGCCGACGCAGTTCGTCGGCTATCCCAAGGCGCGGCTGTGGGTCGAAGCGGACGGCGCGGACGACATGGACCTGTTCGTGTCCCTCCAGAAGCTCGACGCGGCGGGCGAGCAGTTCGAACAGTTCACCATTCCCAACCACAGCCCGCCCGTGCAGGCGGTGACGCGCAACGGCGCGGCGATCCTGAAATATAAGGGCTCCAACGGTCGGCTGCGCGTGTCGATGCGGCACCTCGACGAGACGGCGTCAACCGACGCCGTCCCGGCGCACAGCTTCGACCGGGTCGAGAAGCTCGCGCCCGGCGAGGTCGCCTGCGTCGACATCGACCTGTTCCCGGTCGGGCTGGCGCTCCATGCGGGCGAGCAGCTGCGGCTGGTGATCAGCGGCTTCAACATCATCGGCAGCGCGATGCCCGGCACCGAGAACGTCCCCGCGAACAATCACGGTCGCCACATCATCCACACCGGCGGGGACCACGCGTCATACCTACAGCTGCCGGTGAAGGGATAACCGTCTAATCCGCTTCGGCGATCGCCGCGTAGACCTGGTCTAGGTCGCTGTCGTCGATGCAATAGGGCGGCATGACGTAGACGGTGTTGCCGAGCGGTCGCAGCAGGACGTCCCGCCGGCGAAAGCTCGCGAGCAGGCGCGGGCCCATGTCCGACAGATAGCTCCCGCCTCCCCCGCCGACCTCGACCGCGATGATCGTGCCGATCGCGCGCGGATGGTGAATATTGGGCTGGCGGGCGAGCCGGTCCAGCCGCTCGGCCTGGCGACGGGCGAGGTCGGCGACCCGCTCCAGCACCGGCTCGTCGCGCCAGATCGCGAGGTTGGCGTTCGCCGCCGCGCAGGCGATCGGGTTCGCGGTATAGCTCGACGAGTGAAAGAACATCCGCGCGCGGTCGGGTGACAAATGCGCGTCGAAGATCTCCGAAGTGGCCATCGTCACCGCAAGCGGGATCGCGCCGCCGGTCAATCCCTTAGACAGGCACAGGATATCGGGAACGACCCCGGCCTGTTCGCAGGCGAGCAGGGTGCCGGTGCGGCCCCACGCCGTCATCACCTCGTCGGCGATGAACAGCACCCCGTGCCGCGCGCAGATCGCGCGCATCTCGGCCAGCACCCAGGCCGGGTAGATCAGCATCCCGCCCGCGCCGAGCACCAGCGGCTCGACGATGAACGCCGCGGGCGCTTCCCGGCACGCCGCCTCCAGCGCGTCGAGCGTGGCCTGCTCGCCCCCCGCCGCAGGGAACGGGACCGTGCCGACGTCGAACAACAGCGGCGCATAGGCCCGGTTGAACACGCCGCGCGCGCCGACCGACATCGCGCCGATCGTGTCGCCATGATAGCTGTGCTCCAGCACCAGGATGCGCCCGCGCGGCTCGCCGCGGTTGAGCCAGAAGCCCAGCGCCATCTTGAGCGCGACCTCGACGCTGGTGGACCCTGAATCGGAGAAGAAGACGTGCGCCAGCGTGGACGGCACCATCGCCACCAGCCCGCGCGCCAACGTCTCGGCGGGCTCGTGCGTCCAGCCGGCGAAGATGATCTGGTCCATCCGCCCCGCCTCGTCGGCGATGGCGGCCATGATCCGCGGATGGCTGTGCCCGTGCGTCGTCACCCACCATGACGAGATCGCGTCGATCACGCGGCGACCGTCGCGGGTGTGGAGCGCCGCGCCCTCGGTGCGGGTGACGAGCGGGATCGGCTCGCCCAGGCCATGCTGGGTGAACGGGTGCCAGACGGGCGAGTTCATCGGAAATCCTCGACATCGAACCCGGCGGCGAACGCGGCCCGAAGCTCGCCGGGACCGAGCCGTGGCAGCAGCGGCAGGCGACCGAGCCGCTTGACCGCGCCCAGCCGTGCGATCGTCGCCTCGCTGTCCTCGACCGGATCGCCGATGAACGCGACCCCCAGGATCGGCACCTCGCGCCGCCGCAGCGCCTCGATCGACAGGAGGCTGTGGTTGATCGTCCCCAGCGCGGTGCGCGCGACCAGCACGACCGGCAGCCGCCACCGCGCGAACAGGTCGGCGAAGACGACCGTATCGGTCACCGGCACCATCACCCCGCCCGCACCCTCGATCACCAGCGGCCCCGTGCAAGCCGGCGGCTCCAGCGCGGCGACGTCGATCGCGACGCCATCGAGGCGCGCGGCATGGTGTGGCGAGCAGGGGGTGTTCAGCCGATAAGCTTCGGGCAGCACCCGCCCGGGCGGCAGGCCGGCCAGCGCCGCCACGCGGTCGCGGTCGGTCCCGTCCTCCAACCCCGCCTGCACCGGCTTCCAATAGCTGGCGTCGAGCGCCGCGGTCAGCGCGGCGGCGAACACCGTCTTGCCCACATCCGTGTCCGTGCCGGTGACGACAATGGTCCCCCTCATCGCAAAGCCTCCGCCAATGCGGTCGCCAACCCCGCGACGTCGTCCTCGGTCGCGTTGAGCGTCAGCGAGATTCGCAACCGTGCTGCGCCCGCCGGCACCGTCGGCGGGCGGATGCCGCGCACGTCGTAGCCGGCCGCCTGCACCGCCGCGGCGACGCGCATCGTCGTGGCGTCGTCGCCCAGCACTAGCGGCAGGATCTGCGAGCCGGTCGCCGCGACCCCGAGCGGGCCCAGCAACCGTTCGGCGGCGGCCACCAGCGCCCATAGCCGCGCGCGGCGCTCCGGCTCGTCGGCGACGATGCGCAGCGCCTCGCGCACCGCCCTCGCCATCAACGGCGAAGGCGCGGTCGAGAAGATGAACGCGCGGGCCCGGTTGATGAGGATGTCGCGGACGATCCGGGGTCCGCAGACCAGCGCGCCCTCGCACCCCAGCGCCTTGCCGCACGTCCGCAGCGTGACCAAGTTCGGCCTCCCCTCCAGATGCGCAGCGAGCCCGCGCCCGTCCACGCCGAACACGCCGGTCGCGTGCGCTTCGTCGATCAGCAGCACGCCGTCATGGCGATCGGCGATCGCGAGCAGGTCGTCGAGCGGGGCGCGGTCGCCGTCCATGCTGTAGAGGCTCTCGACCGCGATCCACGGGCAACCCGTGCCGCCCGCCGCGCGCCAGGCCGCGACCGTGTCTTCGACGGCGTCCGCGTCGTTGTGGGGGACCGCGCGCGCTTCGGCGCGTCCAAGCCGCATCCCCTCGTGCGCGCTCGCGTGGACCAGCGCGTCGTGCACCACCAGGTCGCCCGCCTGCGGCAAGGTGGCGAGCAGGGCGGCGTTCGCGGCATAGCCGCTTCCAAGGAACAACGCGCTCTCCGCGCCGAAGAACGCCGCCGCCTCCGCCTCCAGCGCGTCATGCTCGGGATGATTGCCGCGCAACAACCGCGACCCGCCCGAGCCGATCGCCACGCCCTCGTCGACCGCGTCCGCCAACGCTTGGCGAAGGCGCGACGAGGAAGCGAGGGCGAGGTAATCGTTGGACGCGAAATCCGTCCCGCCGAGCGGGGAAAGCCTGCGCAGGCGGTGAGCCGTCGCCAGCCCGGTCAGTTGGGCGCGATGTCGATCCAGAGCGGGCATGGGCGGCGTGGTAGAGCGTGGGGCCGCAGAGTGCGACCGCCAAACACCGTGACCACGTCCGAGGCACAGCCGATCCGCCGGTCAGCCTACCGTTGCAAGCTTCGCGCCGACGTGGATGCTGGACGCCTTCGGGTCCGGTTCCTGACCATCGGTGTCGAACTCAAGCGCGACGCGGGACGGAATAGCAGGCACGCGGTCGAGCCGCCGAGGTGAACATGCCGATCTCGTCACCCTTGCTGACGTGCTGGCCCTCGGCGACCTGGATGTCGCAGGTCGAGACCTCGCGCGCGATCCGGTACGGCATGGGCCCGCACGGGTTCGCGACCACGGCGTCGTCCCCCGGCGAGGCGATCGGGCGAACGCCGGGCCAGCATCGGCGGGTGTGGAAATCGTCCCAGGAGCGGAAGCCCTTGTGCGCCGCGGCCGGGTCGCGGACGAACTGCTCGTGCGCCCGGATCGTTTTCCCCGAGCACCATGAAGACCCGGCCTGCTTCACCCGAGCGATCGGCGCTCGGTCCATCCTGTTGCTTCGCGCTCGAAACCGCTCAAGACCGTCTGATCGCCTGTCCGTGGCCGCGCGGCACGATACCGCCCCTCAACACGCGCTTGGGAGCGCTTCCCGAAACGCAGTCGTACGCGCCGCCATGGTGTTATCCTGCTTGAACGGCCAAAACGCGGCGAAGCAGGTGGTCGGTCCGCTCGACCGATGCACCCCGGCTGTGTCAGATCGTACCCGCGAGCGGGTCGACTGGAACCCGGGCGGCGTTCTCGACCAAGGGGAACTCACTCACGCGAAAGCTGCCGAACTGTCGACGGCAAGCCGCCATCAGCACGATGCAGGCGACCCCGCCGATAACCAGCAGCGCCGCGGGGGCCAAGGTCAGCCGCTCCGGCCGCACGTGCAGGCCGAGCAGCAGCCCGCCCACCAGCGGTGCCGCGAGGCCGCCTACCCGCCCCGCCGCCTGCGTCCACCCCGTCCCGACCGAGCGGATCGCGGTCGGATACAGCAGGCCGAGCAGCGCGGTCAGCCCGATCTGGATGCCCGTCACGCAGAACCCCGCGCCCGCGATCACCAGCGCGTGAAGCCCCGGGGGCAGGCCTGTGCTCGTCATCCCGGCGACCAGCGGCGCGCCGACCAGGAACATCGCCACCAGCGGCACGACGCCTAGCCGGTCGATCACCAGCAGCAGCAGCACGCCCGCGCCCAACCCGCCGAGCGAGAACAGCGCCGCCGTGCCGCCCGCCGTCGACGTGCTGGCCCCGCCCGCCTGCAGCAGCGTCGGCAACCACGTCAGCGAGAAGAAGTTCGCCATCTGGTTCGCGGCCTGGCTGACCCACAGCATCGGCGTCACCAGCCCCAGCGCGCCCGCGAACAACGGCCGCATCGAGCCTCGCGTGACCTTTCCGGCGGTGGGGAGCGACAGGCGGCTCCCCTCCTCCATCGGCAGGTCGGGCCGGAGCCGGCGCGCGAGCCGCAACGCCTGCGCCTCGCGCCCGCCGCGCTCGACCAGGAACTTGATGCTTTCGGGAAGCAGCGCCGCGACGGCGACGGCGATGACGAGCGGCATCAAGCTGCCGACCACCAGGATGGCCTGCCACCCATATGTGGGCACCAGCCGGTTCGCGACCAGCCCGGGAATCGCGATGCCGAGCGGCACCCCCAGCGCCACGATCACCAGCACCCGCGCCCGCGCCGTGCGGGGCGTCAGCTCCGCGATCAGCGCCATCACGTTGGGGAACACGCCGCCGACCGCCACCCCGGTGCAGAAGCGGAGCAGCGCAAGCCCGGCAAGCCCGGTCCCGGTCGCCATTACCCCGCCGAATACCCGGATGCCGATCAGGTCGAGCAGCGCGATGGCGCACAGCCCGGCGATCACCATCGGTTTGCGCCCGTACCGGTCGCCCAGCAGGCCGAGCAGCGGGCCACCCACCGCCATGCCGATGATCCCCGCCGAAAAGGCGGGAACGAGCGCGGTGCGCGCGAGATGGCTTTGCTTCAGCACCTCCGGCTGGAGATAGCCGGTGGTCGCGAGGTCATAGCCGTCGCTGGCCATCGCCAGCGCCGCCAGCACGATGAACAGGATCGACGTGCCGCGGAGCCGCTGCCCGTCGACGAGCTGATCCAGCGGCAACACCGCCGATTGCGAACCTGCACTCGCCATCCGTTCCTCCCCCGACGCCTCCGCGCCTTCGGGTTCGTCCGCGAGAGGCGGCGACCCAACCTCAATCTCGATCAGGCCAACTGCTCTGCCCGTTGCGGAACGCCCGGTAAAGCCGGTTCCGACCAGCCGGAGGCGAGCGCGAGCGCGTCGCCGCTCCAACGCCGCCCGCGCCAGGCGACATATTGGTCGGGCCGCACCAGCGTCAGCGGCAGCGGGTAACGATCGGTCGCCTCCGCCGCGGCAAGCGCGACGACCGCGAGTGGTTCGCCCCGCTCGGCAGCATTCTCCACCGCGCGGCGAATGTCGCGGGCATCGGCGTCGGGCGTGGTGACCAGCGCGAAGCCCGGCCCGAACGCGTCGTACAGCGAGCCGCCGTCGGTTCGCCAGAGATGCGGCGCGAGGCACCCGGGGCGACTGGAGGGCGTATAGACCCGCGTGTCGCCCTTGGCCGGCGGCGGCCCCTCGCCCGCGATCACCGGCGAGGCCGCGTAGCACCCCCCCAGCACCGTCCCGAGCGTGTGGAACTCGCGCTGCTTGGCGGCATAGATCCGCTCGCCCACCTCGCGGCGCAAGCGGTCGCCTTCCTCGCCTGGCTCCTCCAGCGCCTCCGTCCAGAAATCGTTGGACAGCACCGAATGGTTGGCCGCCGCCTCGGCGATCACCTCTTCATGGATCGCGCGCCGCTCCACCTCGTAACTGTCGAGCAGCTTCGGCCCGCCCCAACCCTGCAAGGTCGCGGCGAGCTTCCAGCCGAGGTCGGCACCGTCCGCCACTCCCATGTTCATGCCGAAGCCCCCGAAGGGCGGGTGGAGATGGCACGCGTCGCCGATCAGGAACACGCGTCGGTCGCGATAGCTGTCCGCGATAAAGCTGCTCGCAACCCACTCGTCGCTGCTCATGATCTCATATGGGAGGTCGATCCCGGTCGCCTCGCGGATCAGGTCCGACGCGCTTTCGGGCGTGATCTTGAAACCGTCGGGCAACCGCGTCGGCATGAAGAACCAGACGTCGTCCTTGTCCATCGGCCCGATCAGGCTGGGGGACACGGGGTTGACCTGCCAGTACATCACCGATGGATCGTGCGGGTGCGCCTGCGCTAGGCCGGGCGCGCGGAACACGATGTTGTAGTTCCGCGACAGGCCATATTCCCCCTTCAGGACGGCCCCGATCAGGTCGCGCACCGCGCTGCGCGCCCCGTCCGCGCCGACCAGGTAGCCGCAGCGCACCACCTGCTCGGTCCCGTCCCGCGCGTCGCGCAAGGTCACCGCGACCCCCTCCGCATCCTGCGTCGCGGAAACGAACTCGGCGTTGAAGCGGATGCTGACGGAGGGCAGCGTGTCGACGTGCTCGCGCATCACCTGCTCGAGCGTGTATTGCGCGATCCACTGGCCGTGCTCGGGGTAGAGCTCGTTCCGGGTGGAGTTGATGTTCGAATGGTTCTCGATCCGGGTGAGGCCGTAGCCGCCCAGCCGGGTGACGAAGCTCACCGTCGCGGGATAGTCGATCCCGAACGGTGCCGCCGCCGCGAGCTTGCCGGCGATACCCCACCGGCGCAGATGCGTGCGCGTGCGCACGTTCGTGGTCTTGGCGCGCGGCGCATAGCCGACCCGCTCGTTGCGCTCGACCAGGAGGCAGCTGACCCCGCGGGAGCCGAGTTCGATCGCCAGCGCCAGCCCGCTCGGGCCCGCGCCGATGATGACCACCCCAACCTCTCCCCCCATGTCCATTGGACCGACTCGCTCCTCTACCGCAGATCAGTCGACCGCCAGGTCGCGGGGATTTTTCCAACCCTTGTCCCGGGATAACCCAAGAGGTCAGGCTTGGAACGATAGCAAAAGCGCGGCCCCGTTAATGCCCCGGCATCACGGTCGGGCGCTGCTCAGGCCGCGACCGGTTCCGCCGCGGCCGGTGCAGGAAAACCGGCATCGTCCAGCTCGTAGTTATGGACGAAGTCGTGGGGCACATCCGGACCCCAGCTGGCGAGGCTGTCCTCCATGCCGTAGTTGGTCGGCGTCCACAGCGCGTAATCGTCGATATGGTCCATGTCGGAAAAATATTCGAACCACGAACCCCACGGGTCCTGAATGTAGTGAAAGAAGTTCGACCCGATCGTGTGTCGCCCGAACCCCCAATCGCCGCGCCGCGACTTCGCCAGCAGGGCTCGACCCCCGCGACCGACCTCGTCGGGGTCGTGGACCTGAAAGCTCACATGGTGAAAGCCGACGCCCGGCGATTTTGCGAAGGCGACGACATGGTGGTCGGAGTCCTTTCGCGCGCAGGTAAAGGCGATGATGTCCTGCGCCCTGTCGGCTAGGCCCATGCCGAGCGCGCCGGTCATGAACGCGACGCTTTCGGGAATGTCGGGGCTGAATACCAGGATATGCCCCAACCGTAACGGCTTGGCGGCGGGGTAGGCGCTCTGCGGGAGCATCGCCGAGCGGCGCTTCCTCACCACCCGGCCGGGCGCGTTGACCTCGAACGCGCGCTCCGCCGCGATCAGCTCGGGGTCAGCGGGCTGCTCGGACAAGTGGATCAGCATACCGTGCGGGTCCTCGATCCAGAGGCCGTTGTCCTCGAACCCCTGCGGCGCATCGACGATCTTGCCGCCATGCGCGGGGACGCTCGCGGCCATCCCGTCCAGATCGTCCGCGCGCAGCGAGATATGGTGCAGCCGCTTTCGGGGATAGCCGCCCATCAGGGTGATCGAGGGGCGGTCCTGGCCTTCGCAGCGCAGCTGGGCGACCTCCCCCTGAACGTCGGCGATCAGCCCCGCATCGGTATAGAATTGCACGCCCGGCACCACGTCGGGCACCTCCAGCGTGAACGACAATGCACCCAGAACGGCCATGGCCTTGCCTTTCTATGCGCCGGCGACGCGGTTCTCAATCGCGCCGATCCGGTCGATCTCGCAGCGGACCACGTCGCCCGGTTGCAGGAACACCGGCGGCTCCATGCCGATGCCCACGCCCTCGGGCGTCCCCGTCGCGATCAGGTCGCCGGTCTCCAGCGTGAACGCGGTCGACAGGTACGCGATCTGCTTCCACAAGTCGTTGACCATCGAACCGGTGTTGCTGCTCTGGCGAAGCTCGCCATTGACGAAGCAACGCAGGTCCAGGGTATGCGGGTCGCCCAGCTCGTCCGCGGTGACGATCCACGGCCCGATCGGCCCGTGGGTGTCGAACGACTTGCCCATGGTGAAGGTCGGCGTGTGGAATTGCCAGTCGCGCGCGGATACGTCGTTGCCGACGCAATAACCGAACACATGAGCGGGCGCGTCCGCCTCGGTGACCCCCTTGGCGGGCGCGCCGATCACCGCCACGAGCTCGACCTCGTAATCGAGCTTCTCCGTCGCGCCGGTCTCGATCTCGTCATACGGCCCCGAGACGCAGGTGGTTTGCTTGTTGAACCAGGTCTGAAACTTGGCCCGCGCGACGCCCAGCCGGTCCGCTTCCTCCAGATGCTTGGCGTAGTTCATCCCGATCGCGAGATATTTGCCCGGACGCTCAATGGGGGCGAGGAGCTTGACCTCGGATAGCTGATACGACGGTTCGGCGCGCTCGACCAACGCGGCCAAATCCTTCAGCGCCGCCGTTCCCGCGCCCGCGATCTCGCGGATCGTCGACCAGCGGCTGCCCGCGGCGACCAGATCGACGACGCCGTCCGCCTTTACGGCGCCGATCTTCACGCCGCCGTCCGCGTCGAACCGAACCAGCCTCATCCCATGCTCCGCTCATTTTCGTCCGACCGGAATGTGCCCGCGCCGTACCAAGGTCTTCCCTCAAGCCTAGCGCGCGTCCACCGTCAAGAAAACGATAGCCAATTCGATCGAGCGATGCGAAACCGGCAACGCAATGAAGCTTTCGCAGATCCGCGATCTGGTGGCGGTGGCCGAGTTCGGCGGCCTGCGTCGCGCCGCCCGGCAACTCGGCGTCGCGCAGCCCGCGCTGAGCCGGAGTATCCGCGACCTCGAGCTGGAACTGGGCGTGACCTTGTTCGAGCGTGGCCCCACGGGCATGACGCTGACCGTCGCCGGACAGGCGTTCGCGCGACGCGGGGCCGCGGTGCAGATGGAGCTCGCGCGCGCGCGCGACGAGGTGCGCCAGCTGCGCGGGGACGGCGACGGCCAAGTCTCGATCGGGCTGTCGACGGCGGCGCACGTCGCGCTGTTGCCGCGGGCGCTGCCGCCGTTCCTGCGGCGCTATCCCGACGCGCGCCTCCGGATCACCGAAGGCCTGTTCCCGACGCTGGAGCCGGAGCTGCGCGACGGTTTGCTGGATTTCTATGTCGGCCCGCTCGCCGAGGAACGGTTGGGCGGCGAGTTCCTGGTCGAGAAGCTGTTCGACAATCACCGCGTGGTGCTTTGCCGCCGTAACCACCCGTTGTCGGGGGCGACCACCCTATCGGAGCTGGTCGACGCCAAATGGGTCGCGACGTCGGTGACGTTGAACAGCGCGGCCGAGCTCAACCCCTTGTTCGAGCGGCACGGCCTGCCCTCGCCCGCCATCTCGGTGCAGACGCAGAGCGCGCTGTCGATGATCACGGTCGCCGCCTCCACCGACCTGCTGACCATCCTTCCCCGGCAATGGCTCGGTCACCGCCAGATCACCGCGCTGCTGACCCATATCCGCCTCGATGAGACGCTGGCCGCCCCCGCCATCTGCGTGGTGAACCGGGCGGGACTGCCGCTGACCCCGATCGCGCAGCATCTACAGGACCTGTTCCGGCGGTCGGGGCTCAACCAGTGACGCGGGTCATGTGCGCGGTCGCCGCCGCGAGGATGCGGGCGATCGTCTCGACGTCCCGGTCGTCGCGTGGTGCGTAGATCAGGGTGTAGGTGAGCGGCAGGCCGAGCGCGACGCCCGCCAGTCCGTGTCGCTCGCCCTACCCCGCCTCGATAGCGGCGCGGCAGTCGCTCGGTCCCAGGATCATGTGCATCGAGCCGTCGGCGGGGTGGATGTGCGCGATCTCCCCGTGTGAGGCGTGGGCGTCCGCGCAGCCGCACGCGCGAGCGGTGACCGCGCGGTTGCGCTTCTCGAACCAGCTTGGCGCAAAGGTGAGCCGCTCGGCGTCGGCGGAGACCGCACGCTCGAACACCGCCTGCAACGCCGCGAGCGCCGCGTCGCCCGCGCGCTGGTCGAGCTGGCGGTGCGGCACCGGATGCGGTGCGATGCGCGGCCGCTTGCCCGCGCGCGGCGGTAGCGTGTCGAGTCGAAGCTGGTCGCCCGCCTCCCCTAAGCGCGCGAGCAACGGCTCCACCGCCAAGGGATCGCGCATCCGCAACCGCAGCCGCGTGGTGGCGAGCCACCCCCGCCAGTTCGCGGGCAGTCCGCTCGGCCCGAGCGCGCGCCAGCGCCGGTAGTCACCGACCGCCCACCATCCCGCCGCGACCGCGCCCGCCGCACCGGCCAGCTCCGCGGTCCTCACGCCCTTGCGCCAGGCGTCCGCCACCGCTCAGCTCGTCAGGTAATCGGGAGCGGCGGGATGCCCCGCCTTGCCCGCCAGCCACGCCGCGCCGCGCGCGTACAGGTTCTCGACTTCCGGCCCCATCCGCCCGGGCATGTCGCGCTTGACGACCATCCCCGCCTGCGTCTGCAGGTAGGCGAGGTGGCGATAGCCGACCGGAAAGCTCTCCAGCAGCGCGCGGTCGAGGTGGAGCGTCGCCTCGGGGTCGACCGCGTCCATGCGGTCGCGCTCATAGGTGGGCTGACGCCAGACGATCCCCCACCGTCCCGCGCGGCGCTCGAAGAAGTCGTAGAAACGCCCTTCGCAGAACACGTCCACGAGCAGGTCGTGGACCACCGATCGCTGGCCGATGGTCATCTTGGTCTGCACCACCGCGCGGTCGCCGACAAGGTCGATGCTGGTGCCGCCAAGCGCGTGCTGGACATCGACGCCCCGATCCCAGGCGGCGCGCGAGCCGGCGACGAACTCGGCCCCGCTCGACTGCTGCCACGTCGCCGACATGATCGAGTCGTCGTGCCACAGCGTCAGCAACCTGTCCCACTGGCCGCTGTCGCGCCACACCGCCCAGCTTTCGACCATGTCCCGCAAGGTCGCGCGGTCGTGGAGGTCGGCGTCAGTCATGTCAGGCGAAACTCCGTCCGATGAACCAGAACATCCCCACCGCTACCAGCGAGGAGGCCAGCACGTCGACCGTAATCGGACGCGGCGTGGCGAGGCGCAACCGCCACGCGGCGACCACCACGGCGGTCACCGCCAGCACCACCGTCAGCTGGCCCATCTCCACGCCCAGATTGAACCCGACCAGAATCTCGGCGAGCTTTTCGGGCGGCAGGCGACTTTCGAGCAGGTCGGCGGCGAAACCGAAACCGTGGATGAGACCAAATACCGTCGTCACCACCATCCGCAGCCGCCCGGTATCCTGAAGATGGCCCGAAATGAACAGGTAGCAGGTGGTGAAGATCGCCGCGCCGATCAGTAACAACGGCGGCAACGTCCCATAGCCGAGCAGTCTCAACGCGGCCATCGCCAGCAGCACCGCGCCGGTCGCCAACGCCAGCTTGGTCGGGCGGGGCAGCGAGACGACGATGTTCTCCACCCCGATCAGCGCGATCGTCAGCGCGACCAGCGCGTCGATATACTCGGCATGCGGCCGGATCAGGCCGGTCACCGCGAGACCCAGCGTCAGGCTGTGCCCGATCGTGAACCCGGTGACGACGAAGATCAGGTCCTTGAGCCGCCGCGAGATCAGCACCAGCCCGAGCAGGAACGACATATGGTCGACGCCGGTGAAGATGTGCATGACGCCCATCGACACGAAGCGGAACAGTCCCGCGTCGCCCAGCTCACCGCCTTCGCTCTTCTTGAGGTCGAGCGTGCGACCGTCGGCGGTGAACAGCTGTTCGACGAAATCGCCGTTCGCGAACTGGATCTGCGCGAGGTCCACATGCGTCGGCACCAGATCGAAAAACGCGTCGAACCTGAGGCTGATAGGGGCTGTGCCGGGGCAATCGAACGCCAGTTCGGCGCGGCGAAAGCCGGTGGCGGCGAGCACGGTGCGCGGGGGGAAGGCGGCGGGGCACGCCTTGTCCCCCGCGCTCGCGCCGACGCGCGGGGCGAGATAGGCGAGGATCGCCGCGTCGCTCGGCCTGCCTCCGTGCGGACCGATCCGCGCCGCTTCCAGATCCGGGACCGTCACGCCGACGCGGACGATGCGACCGTCGACGGTCCAGGTCGAATGCGTCTCGCTGCGCGTGTGCGCGTAGGCGGGCGTGCTCCCGATGAGCAGGAACAGGAAGGCCAGCCATGCGAACGACCGCGCGCTCACTCGAAGCCCGGCGCGATCTGGACGTCGGCGCGCTTGCGCAGGAACGCGTCCGCGCCCGCCTGCATCCGCGCGACCTTGTCCGCGCGGTAATCCTCGATCACCTGCGGACGGACGCGCTCGAACGGCTGCGGCGTCGGCGGCGCGTTGTGCGCCACCGCAAGGACGTGGACGCCGTCGGGCGCGGGCAGCGGGTCGGACACCTGCCCATCGCGCAGCGCCTGCGCCGCCGCGAACAGCCGCGCGCCTAGGTGAATGCGCGCGGCGAAGTAGAATTCCTCGCCGTCGCTCGTCCTGCCGGTGTCGCGGAGCCCGTGGGCCGCCGCCGCAGCCGCGACCGGCTGCCCCCCGCGCATCGCCGCCACCGCCGCGCGCGCCCCGTCGAGCGAGGGCGCGCGATAGTCGGTGAGCGTGATCGTCCCCTCATTGGCGTAATTACCCGGGTGCGCGCGGAAGAAGTCGCGCAACGCCTCCTCCGTCGGCTGCGTCGCGTCGGCGTCGATCGACTGTTGCCCCTCGACCGCGCCGACCAAGGCGGTGCGCACCTCCACCACGTCGTTCTGCGTGCCGAGCTCCACCCCGCGCTGGACGTACAGCTCCTCACGGATCATCGTGTCGAGCGTACGGCGCTTCTGCGCGGGCGTGGCCTGCGCTAGGCCGACATCGTACAGCGCGCGCAGCTGCGCGGTATAGTCGCTCATCAGGATCGGGACCTGATTGACGATCGCCACGTCCTCCGGCGGCACCCCCGCGACCCGCGTCCCCTGCGCGGTGAACAGCCCTGCGCCCGCGATCACCAATCCGGCAAGCGCGCCGACCGCGCACAGGATCAGCGAGCGTTCCTCGGACGAGCGATCCAGCGGCGTCACTCTCCACTCCCCTTCACCGGCGGGTGTAACGAGGCGACGTAGACCGACACCGCGCGCACCTCCTCCGGGGTCAGCACGCGCGCAAAGGCGGGGCTGACCCCCGCCAGCCCGCGCTCCAGCGTGCGGGTGATGTCCGCCTCGCTCCCGTTGCCCCTCAGCCACTTGCCGTCGACGAGGTTGGGCGCGCCGATCGACGAGTCGCCGCGCGCGTCGGGGCTGTGACAATCATAGCAGCCCGCATCGCGCGTGAAGAGCTGGCGACCGCGGTCGACCGCCGCCTGCGGGTAATCGCCGCTCCCGTTGGCGGCGCGCAGGAACGCGACCACGTCGCGCAGCTGCGCCGGGGTGAGCGGCGGCAGCGCCTCGCGCGTGTACGGGACGGCGCGGGCATAGGCGGGCATGGACGCGAGATCCCACCCGCGCGTGTCGCCCGCGTGGATGCCGTGAAGCACGATCTGCTCGATCTCGCTTGCCCGGCCCGACCCGTAAAGGAAGTCGTCATCGGTCATGTCGGGCACGGCGCGCTCGCGACTGCCCTTCGCATCCGCGCCGTGGCACGATGCGCAATGCGCCGCGTAGACGCGCGCGCCCTCAGCGAGTGCGACCGGGCGCGCGCGGTCCTCGTCCAAGATCGCGTCGGGATCGGTCCGCATCAGCAAAACTCTTTGCTCGGTCGATCGCGCGTGCGCGAACAGCGTCGCGGCGATCGCCACCGCCAACGCCAGGGCGACAAACCACAACAGGCGACGCCCGCCGATCACAGCGTCGCCGTCAGCGTGAGCCGGGCCGAGCGCGGCTCGAGCGGATGGATCTGCAGGCCCGCTACCCCCTCCGCCGCCTCGCCGGGCAGGCGGGTCGTGTAGTAATAGTCCGCCGCGTCGTCCCGGCTGTTCGTCACGTTGAAAATGTCTACCCTCACGTTCAGCCTCGGCGACAGTGTGTAGCCGATATTGGCGTTCACCTCGCGATAACCAGCGGAACGGATCGCACCGCTCTCGACCAGCGGGTGCTCGCCCAGATCGCGGTATGCGACCGCGCCGAACCAGCGGCCGAGATCGTGGACGAGCAGCCCCGCCGAACCGACGAACGAGGGCGCGTCGGGGATGAAGCGGCCCGCCGGATCAATGTCCCGATAGCGGGCGCGAGTGGCGGCGAGATTGGTGTTGAGCTCCAGCCAGCGGACCGGACGGAATTGCGCGGTGAACTCAATGCCGGTGCGCCGGCTCGGTCGCCCCGCCACCGTTGCGCCCGCGTCGGCATCATAGGTGAGTTCGGACGCGAAATCGATGCGGAACACGCTCAGCGCGGCGGTGAGGCGGCGGACGGCACCCGTCCGCACGCCGGCCTCGTAACCCGACGAGCGCACCAGCAACGGCGGTCGTGCGAGGGCATCAGCCGCCCCACCCTCGACCAGGCCCGCGCGACCGTCGTTCGAGTGAAAGCCGCGCCCGGCGGACAGGTAGAATTCGGTCTTGGCCCATGGCCCCAGGATCACGCTGCCCTTGGGCTGGAACAGCGCCGCCTGTTCGGTGCCGGTCACCCCGCCGACATGGGCGCGGTCCGCGACATGGAAATGATCCTCACGTAGGCCGAACACCGTGCGCAGCCAGGGCGTCCAGCGAACCGAGTCGGCGAGGTAGCCCGCCAGGCTGAACTCGCGGACACGGTCGTCGCGGATCGTGGCGAGGTCGGCGCGCCCGCGCGTGTGGATCAGGTCGAGGCGAATATCGTCATAGCGTGTCTGCGCGCCCAGCGTCACGCTGTTCGAGATGCCTGCAACAGCGACCTCTCGCGCGGCGGACACTGTCCCGCCGCCGAAGGTGCGCCGATCGTCCTGCGCGTGCTGGTCGCCGTTCACCGGGTCGGCTAGATAATGGGTGAAATCGTTCCACAAGGTGAGCCGCTGGCGGACGAGGTAGGCGCTCGCGCGTATCCGCCACGCGCCCACGGGCCGGGCGAGGTTGGCGGACAGGCTGAACCGCGCGGCGCGGCCCCCGTCCGACGGGTCGAGCGATCCGAAACGACCGATCAGCCCGCTCGCGATCGCCCGCAGGGGTTGGTCCGTCGTGGCGTGCCACCCGGCACCGTAGGCGAGCCCGGTCAGAGACACGCCGTCCTCGCGGTCGCCCCGGCTCCAGCGCAACGCGGCGCTGACCTTGCGGAAATCGTCGCGATGGTCCCACGGGCCGTCCAGATGCGCGAGTTCGCCCGCGGCCAGCACGCGGCCGCCGTTCGCGAACGTGATCGAGCCGCCCGCGAACGCGCGCTGGTCGCCCAGCGTGCCCACGCTCAGGCTCGCCGTCGGGCGCAGCGTGTCGACCAGCCGGAGGTGATCCGCCCCGACCGACGCGAAGTCGCCCTCCGCGGCGAGATACGGCCCCTTGCTGAAGTCGACCCCCGCACCGAGCTCGGGGATGAGGAAGTTGAGGTCGGTATAGCCCTGCCCATGCGCGTGGGTGCGCATGTTGACCGGCATCTCGTCGACATAGCTGGCGAGGTCGGTGCCATGATCGAGATTGAACCCGCGCAGCAGATACTGGTTCGCCTTGCCCTCTCCCGAATGCGCGGTGACGGTGAGGCCCGGCACCGCCTCCAGCAGCTGCCCGACGCGGTAGACCGGGCGCTGCTGGAGTTCCTGCCGGGTGACCGACCCCTGGCTCGACGTGTCCGCGCGGCCGAGCAGGTCGAGCGTGGAAGCGGTGACCACGATGTCCCATGGGGGCGCGTCAGCCGTCTGCGCCAGCGCCGGGGCAGCTGCTACGAACGAGAGCGAAAGCAAAGCAAACGGCAGGCGCAACGGCGGTCCTTGTTCCGCGGCCGACCCGCCGGGGTCACCTTGCTACTTCCCGCGCCCGCTCGCGTAAGGTTATCTACGGTATGACAGGGGTTACAGCGCGTTACAGGCGAACCGTTCACCGCTGCGGACGCGGGGTCAGCAGCCGCTCCGCATTGCCGAGATACAGCTTCGCACGTGTCTCGTCATCAAGCCCGAGGCTCTCGATCGAGCGGATGCCTTCGCGGATGTACATCTCGCCGCCCTCGGGATCGAACGGGCAATCGCTCGCGAACGCCACATGGTCCGGCCCGAAGAAGTCGAGCCCGCAGCGCAGCGCCGACGCCGAGCCGCCCAGCACCGTGTCGCCGTAGAAGCCGCGGAAATAGTCCATGAACGGCCGCTCCAGCCCGCTCAGGATATGCGTGTAATCCTCATCCGCGGTTCGCGACCCGAGCTGCGCCCACAGCGTCTCGGCGCGCCCGTTAAAGTAAGGTAACATCCCGCCGCAATGGTGCGTCAGGATGCGCAATCCCGGCACCCGGTCGAACATGCCGGAGAACACCATCCGCGCCATCGCCGCGGTGGTCTCGTACGGCCAGCCCATCACCTGCCAGATCTCGTAGCGCGACTTCGGCTCGGCCGCGTAATCGGTGAAGCCCGCCGGGCGGATCGGGTGCATCCAGATCGGCACGCCGTGGCGGTGCGTCGCGTGCTCGAACACCGGCAGGAACTCCGGGTCATCGAGCGGACGCCCGTTGACGTTGGTCATCACCATCACGCCGCGCGCGCCGAGTTCGCCGATCGCGCGGTTCATCTCGGCCAGCGCCGCGGGCACGTTGTTCATCGCCAATCCGGCGACAAAGGTCGGGAACTTGTCGGGCCAGCGCGCGCAGATCTCGGCGAGCCCGTCATTGCCGACCCGCGCCGCATGCGCCGCGTCTTCCGGCCCGCCGAGCGCTTCGGGCGGCGGCGCGGCGAGCGAGATCACCTGCTGCAGGCCGGGGTAGCGGTCCAGCATCTCCACCCGTGCCTCGATATCCCAGAGCAGCCGGATGCTCGTCAGCCGCTTGACCAGGCCTGGATTCTGATACCGCTCGCGCACCAGATCGAGATAGCCGGACGGCAGCACATGGTTGTGGATGTCGA
>CALMGC010000020.1:0-210 GCA_937863505.1 uncultured Sphingomonadales bacterium
GCTGCTGATCGGCGTCCTCACCGCCGATTGCGCGCCCGTGCTGCTGGCGGACGCAGCAGCGGGCGTCGTCGGCGCGGCGCACGCCGGCTGGAAGGGCGCGCTGGCCGGCGTCACCGACGCGACGCTGGCGGCGATGGAGGCGCTGGGCGCCGACCGTGCGCGGATCATCGCCGCGATCGGGCCGTGCATCGGCCAGCCGAGCTACGAGGT
>CALMGC010000020.1:220-1661 GCA_937863505.1 uncultured Sphingomonadales bacterium
GGCTATGTCGCCCACCGGCTCGCCGCCGCCGGCGTCGGCCGGGTGGAGGCGCTAGGGCTCGACACTTACGCGGACGCCGACCGGTTCTTCAGCTATCGCCGCGCGACCCACCGCGGCGAGCCCGGCTATGGCCGCCAGGCCAGTGCGATCGCGGTCAGTGACTCTTGACGCCTCACCCGTCCATGCTGAGCTTGTCGAAGCACTACCCTTTCTTGCCCGATGAAGGACAGGGCTTCGACAAGCTCAGCCTAAGCGGGAGTCCTTCATCACCGCATCGCCATATCCTCCGGCGCGGTCAGGGGCACCGCACCCGCGCCTGCCGCGTTGATGACACCACACGATGCGGCGCGGGAGCCCAACCATGGCCTATGACATGAGCGACGACGAGACGGAGGCGGACATGAGCGGCGCGCCCGCGCCCCGGGGCAAGCCGCGCGCGGGCGTCACCGAGTTGAACGGCCGCAAGCTCAAGGCTTCCACGCTGATGATGGGCCACGGCTTCGATCCCGCGCTGTCGGAGGGCAGCCTCAAGCCGCCGATCTTCCTCACCTCCACTTTCGTCTTCCCCAACGCGGCAGCGGGCAAGCGGCATTTCGAGGGGGTGACGGGCAAGCGCCCGGGCGGGGCGGAAGGCCTCGTCTATTCGCGCTTCAACGGGCCCAATCAGGAGATATTGGAAGACCGGCTCGCGATCTGGGAAGAGGCGGAGGACGCGCTCGCCTTTTCGAGCGGCATGTCGGCGATCGCGACGTTGTTCCTGTCCATGGTCCGGCCGGGCGACACGGTGGTCCATTCCGGGCCGCTCTACGCCGCGACCGAGACGCTGATCGCGCGCGTGCTCGGCCGGTTCGGCGTCCACTGGCTCGACTTCCCCGCCGGCGCGACCGCGGAGGAGATCGAGGCGGTGATGGCCAAGGCCGCTTCGGGCCGCGTCGCGCTGATCTATCTCGAAAGCCCAGCCAATCCCACCAACGCGCTGGTCGACGTGGAGGCGGTCGCCGCCGCGCGCGACAAGGTGTTCGCGGGCGCCGCCGAGAAACCGCCGATCGCGATCGACAACACGTTCCTGGGGCCGTTGTGGCACCAGCCGCTGCGCCACGGCGCGGATATTGTGATCTATTCGCTGACCAAGTACGCCGGCGGCCATTCCGATCTGGTCGCGGGCGGCGTGCTGGGCAGCAAGGCGCAGATCGACACGATCCGCTCGATGCGCAACACGATCGGCACGATCTGCGACCCCAACACCGCCTGGATGCTGCTGCGCAGCCTCGAAACGCTGGAGCTGCGCATGAGCCGCGCGGGCGAGAACGCCGCCAAGGTGTGCGGCTGGCTGCGCGACCAGCCCAAGGTGGAGCGGGTGGGCTATCTCGGCTTCCTCGCCGACGATACGGGCCGGCAGGGCGACATCTATCGCCGCCACTGCACGGGCGCGGGATCGACC
>CALMGC010000021.1 GCA_937863505.1 uncultured Sphingomonadales bacterium
TCGGCGACGGTCGCGCGCTCACGCTCGGTCGCGCGCGCCTCCGCCTCGACCCGCCCCGCTTGGGCCCGCGCGACCCGCGCCGAGGTCTCACCCCCCGAGTAGAAGGGTATGTGCAACACCAGCAGCCCGCGCGCGGTGAAGCGATGCGGGAAGCGGCGCGGCGACCCGACCTGCTCCAGCACGCTGGCGGGCGTCAGCGCGAAGGCATCGTTGTTCACCAGCCCGGTGCCGGTGTCGCCATAGCTGCCGGTACCGATAAAGGTCAGCGAAGGCCGCCCGTAGCCGCGTTGCGCCTCGACATCGTGCGTCGCCTGCTCGATCGAATAGCGCAACGATTGGAGCTCGGCATTGTCGCGCCGCACCGCTTCGGCCGCCGCGGCGGCGTCGAACGGCAGCGATGCGGCCGGGGTGTCGAGCCGCTCGCCGGGAGCGTGTCCGACAAGTTCGGCGTACCGCTCCTCCGCGAGGGAGAGCCGGCGCTCGGCGTCGACCAGATCGCGCCGCGCGCCCGCGAGTCGCGTCGTCCCTTCCGCCACGTCGGTGCCGTCCGCCGCGCCCGCCCCGCGTTCCGCCTCGATCCGGCGCTGATAGCCGTCGAGTCGTTCGACCTCCTCCGCGGCGATGAGCCGGAGCTCGCGCGCTTCCTGCACGGCGGTATAGACCTCCGCGACATCGACCGCGAGCCGCGCCTCCGCCGCTTCATACGCGGCGCGTCCGGCGCGCCGTCCCGCCCGGGCCCCTGCCCGGCCCGCGCTGATGCGACCGCCAGCGTATAGCGGGACCCCGATCTGCAGCGTCGACTCGTCGCGCAGCCGCGGCCCGTACACGTCCGAGTCGAAATTGCGCGTGGCGCTCGCGTTGAAGACCACCGTCGGGCGGGTCCCGGCGATCGTGGCGGCGGCACCCGCGACGCTGGCCCGGTAGGTCGCGCGCGCGACGATCATGCGCGGGCCAGCGCGCGCGGCCGCGATCGCCTCTTCCAGCGTCTCGCCGCGCGCCGGGTGCGACGCGATCAATCCCACCAGCGCCGCGCCCGCCGCGCCCTTGAAGCCAGCCATCGAAACTCCGCCCGAACCCTCGGGCGGTGTATCGCGACGCCGTGGTTAAGACGCAGCTAAGCGACTCGATCCAAAGCCTTAGCGATTGCCGAACGGCTTCAGGATCAGCAGGATGTGCGCCACCACCGCGATCAGGATCAGCACCGCGATGATCGGGTGGTCATGGTTCCCCGACCAGTTCGCCACCGCGCAGCCGATCGCGGGCGGCAGATAGTCGATCAATCGATCGGTCTGCTCGGGCTCCACCGACCGCTGAAGAAAGATCACCGCGAGGCCCGCGAAGATCGCCAGGCTCGCCCAATCATAGATCGTCTGCACCCTGCTCTCCAGCCCGCCCCGGGTTGCCCGTTACCGTTCCGTCGGCTCCACGGCAACGCCCCAGCGCAACGTCACTTGCCGTGACGGGCGGTTAGGGGTTCCGCAACCCGAACGGGAGCAAGCAATTGGTCAAGGAGGCCCCATGACCATCACCGCCACCCGGGCGACCGCGGACCAGTTGCTGGCCGCCGCCGACGAAGCCTCGCGCGGAATGCGCGCGGTCGCGGACGGCAAGCCCGCCGACCAGCCCACGCACAGCGACGCCCGCTCGTTTCTCGGCATCGCCAATCTGTTGCACCTCCTCGCCCGCGAACTGGACGCGCAGCGCGCGCTGGCCAGGCACCGCGGCGACGCGCTCGCCAGGATAGCCGACCTCAAGGTGCGCGGCGGCGCGGCGCTGATCGAGCGAGGCGACTGGCGCAAGGTCGCCGCCGAACTCCGTGACATCGCGGGCGAGACGCTGGCCAACGAGGTCGGCGCGCGATCATGATCCCTCTGCCATCTCGTAGGTTTGCGAGCCGCTTTGACGCAGCCACGCAATCAGGTCGGCATAACATACTTCCGATGAGAAGTGACGCCGCGCCGAGTTCAGAGCTAGTTTAGCCAGCGACTCACGGCGTTTGGCATCCTCAAGGAGAGAGATCACACAGGTCGCGAATGCACCCGCTTCGTCGGCGACGAGCACTGATTCCGCTGCCTCCGCTTCGACGCCTTGCAGCGTCGTTCTAGTTGCGACGATCGCTTTCCCGGCCGCCATTGCTTCAACCAACTTGATCTTCAGACCCGAGCCGAATGTCAGCGGTGAGATGACCACCGCCGCGCGGGCGTATTGCGCCGCCAAATCATCGACCAGCCCCAAAAAGCGGACCCCCGGCGGCGATCCGCTGAAGGCGCGATCCACACTGCCCGCAACGTCCAGCGTCACGCACGGGCGTTGACCGAGGACAAGTGGCCAGACTTCGTCGAAAAACCAGCGCAACCCGATGACGTTGGGGACGGTGTTGCTGCCGACAAAGAGCAGCCGGTCATCCTCGCCCGACTGAGGCTCTGGGACCGGGTCGGCCGCCATCGGCGCGAGGATGGCCCGGACGCTTGGCACATGCAGCCCGACCCATGCGGCTTCGGCGCGCTGGATCGCGACCACCACATCCGCGCGCGCCAGCATCGCGGCCTCGCTCGCGGCGTCGATGCCGGCCACCGCGTCGCGCCCCGATCCGGCCTCGCGCGCGGCGTCACGCGCGTGAAACAGATCGTGCATGATGATCGCAGTCGACGAACCCTGCACGCGCAGGTCATCGAATGCCTCCGCTTGGAAGAAGTAGTCGGCGATCACGACGTCCGCCGCCGCGAGTTGCCGACGCATGTACGCGTGGTCGGCTTCGGTCCACGGGATCGACACGCTGTACGGCAACCGCCGGTCCTTGGTCCACGCGGCCCGGAGGCCGAGACGTCGCGCCGCCGCCGCCGCCGCCCCGCGCGCCGCTGCAAGGTAGGTCTTGGGAGAAAGCGAGAGCATCACTCGCCCAAACTTCAGCACGCCGCGCGCGCGATGGCTCGCGAAGATCGACAGGTCGATCGACAAGAGAACCAAGGGTGTACGCGCCATCATCGTCGGAGAAGGATGGAGCAAGTGAACCGCGAACCCAGCCGCACGAACCGCGCCCGCGATGTCGAGCAGATAGGCGGAGCTGCCGCTGGTCCGCCCGGTGATCCGCTGGCGAGTGACAATGACGACGTTCTTCATCGCGGATGCTCATAAACGACGGTCGGCCACCGAACCCGGCCCGATCGGTTGACGTGCGCCGTCGGCTCGGGCCTAACCGACGGGTACCGCGCGAACAAGCGACCGACAAACGGGGACGACATGACGCCGAAACTGTCCATCATCATGCCCACCTACAATGGCGAACGGTTCCTGTCCGAACAGATCGACTCGATCCTGGCGCAGGACGATCATGATTTCGAGCTGCTGATCACCGACGACGGCTCGACGGACGGCACGCGGGCACTCAGCGACGCCTATGCCGAGCGCGACAAGCGCATTCGGGTGGTGCCGTCGACCGGCAATCTCGGCCAGAACAACCGGCTGGCGCAGCTGCTCGGCGAGGCGCGCGGGGCTTATGTCGCGATCGCGGACCAGGACGACCGTTGGGCCCCCGACCGCAATTCGCGGCTGTTCGCGGCGATGGACGGGCGACCGATGGCGTTCGGCCGCTCCGAGCTGATCGACGGCAAGGGCAAGCCGAAGGGGCATTCGCTGCTGGAGGCGCTCAAGCTCAAGCCGGGCCCGGGCACGCGGCTGCGCGCGCTGGTGCAGCCGATGTTCTCCGCGCACGCGACCATCGCGGAGCGGCCGATGTTGACGCAGGCGAGCCTCGCCAATCCGCTGCCGTTCGACTGGTTGATGGCGCTCGAGTCGCTGTTCTCGCGCGGGCTGGTCTATGTCGACGACGCGGTGGTGTTCCACCGCATCCACGGCGGCAATCAGGTGAACAACATCCGCGAGGAGGAGGGGGTCGTCACCCGCTCCTACCTCCACTGGCTGCTGTTGTTCCGCAAGCCGCGGCGGTTGACGCTGTGGCTGGTGTTCGATTTTCTCAGCCGGTCGGTCAATCTCGACTCGCCCACGCGCAAGATGTTCCGCGACTTGGCGACGCGGTGCTTCACGGTGTGGTTGTCCGACTGGCGCAGCATGCGGAGCGACGGGGGCTTGCGCGACCTGCTCCTGACGGCGCTTCGACCGTTCGCGGCGTCGGACAAGGATTGGGAGTATTTCTCGTGGCAGGCGGAGCTGCTCACTCAGCCGAAGCTGAGCCGGGCGATGCGGCGGGAGGTGTGGCGGCGGCTGACGCTGCAGTGGCGATCAGCGGCGGCAGCTGCCACCCCCGGCGACGAGCTTCATCGCGCACGCGGTCGGCCCGGTCCCGCAGTCGTCGGTAAATAGCGTTGTTGACGCGGTGCCAAAGGCGCTTGCGCCCCTGATGATAGTCGCGGCGCAGGAAGGCCTGTAGCTCGGGCCAGAAGGCCGGGTTCGGCTGGTCGAGCGTGGTGCGCCAGGGGTGCTTGGTACCCACCCCGGATGACGCACGCCGCCGCCGGAGGTCGTCCGCGATCGCGTCGCGCAGCGCGGGCGCACGCCTGCCGACGACTTGCGGCCAGGCCGCCAAGTCGGTGACACGCATCGGATTGTCGCGGAGCAGCTCGATCTTGAGGAACGGCACCCGCGCCCGGGTGATCAGCCGCCGCCATAGCAGATGCCCCGCGTTGAAATGCCGCTCCGCCGAAATCACCCCGTCGCGCTCCGGGCGGTAGGCGGCGTGGAAGCGGAGGCCAGCGGCGACCAGCGTGCCGGTCAGGCCGACCTCATACCGCGCGATGATCTCGGTCTTGCTCATCGTCGGCGGGATCGGGGTGCCGAGCAGGTCGAGAAACGCGGGTGATGTGTAAGCCGACGGGCGGAACAGCAGAAACCAGCTTTGCAGATGGGGCGTGATCTCAAGCGACTCGACCACGCCATAGAAGTCGGCGGGGGTCGCGGTCAGCCGGTCGATGAAGCCCGCGAGGTCGCCGACCGGCGCATACACGCTGTCATTGGCGAACAGCAGCATTTCGGACGTGATTGGCGAGAAGCGCCTGAACGCCTCAATCCAGCCGCCGAAGTCGAGCCCGACATTGTCGCGCATGATCAGCATCGCGCAGGCCGCGCGCAGTTTCGCCCGCTCCTCCTCCGGCATCGTCGCGGTGGACAGCACCACCACGGTGAACCCCGCCGCCGCCAGCGCGCGCAGGTAGATCAGCACATGCTCGGCGGCGATGCCGTGCGGGTGATAGTGGGCGAAGAAGCATAACCGCCGCGCGCGCCTGATCGTGTCGTCCTGCTCGTCCATTCCCGCGCCTTACCGGTCCTCCGCCCTCCGGCAAAGCGGTGCGCGCGTGCGCCGAAGCGGGACGAGTGGTGAGGCGCGATTAACTTGCCGCACCGCACAAGCTGGGCTAGTCGCACGTCGCGATCTGACGAGGGGACATCAGTTGCGCAAGGGCATCATTCTCGCCGGCGGATCGGGCACGCGGCTGTATCCGCTGACGCGCGCGGTCTCGAAACAGCTCATGCCCGTGTACGACAAGCCGATGATCTATTACCCGCTGTCGGTGCTGATGCTGGCGGGCATCCGCGAGGTGCTGATCATCACCACCCCGCACGACCAGGCGTCGTTCCAGGCGCTGCTCGGCGACGGCTCCGCCTGGGGCATGACGATCGTCTATGCGGTGCAGCCGGAGCCCAACGGACTGGCGCAGGCCTATCACATCGGCGCGGACTTCGTGGGAACGCAGCCGTCCGCGCTCGTGCTCGGCGATAACATCTTCTACGGCCACGGCCTGACCGAGCTGATGGTCAACGCGGACGCGCGCGCGGAGGGCGCGACCGTGTTCGGCTATTACGTCCAGGACCCGAAGGCGTACGGCGTGGTCTCGTTCGACGCGGCCGGCCGCGCCGAGACGATCGAGGAAAAACCTGCGGAGCCGAAATCGAACTACGCCGTCACCGGCCTCTATTTCTACGACGGACGCGCGGTGGAGCATGCGCACGCGATCAAACCGTCGCCGCGCGGCGAGCTGGAGATCACCGACCTCAACCGCCGCTATCTCGACGAGGGCAAGCTCAATGTCGAGATCATGGGGCGCGGCTATGCGTGGCTCGACACCGGCACCCACGCCTCGCTGATCGACGCGGCACTATATGTGAGGGTGACGGAGGACCGGCAGGGGCTCAAGATTTGTTGCCCGGAGGAGATCGCCTGGCGCAAGGGCTTCATCGACGACGCGCAGCTCGAGAAGGTCGCGGCCCCGCTTCGCAAAAGCGGCTATGGCAAATATCTGATGCAGCTGTTGTCCGGCGAGGCGAACCCGCGATGAAGATCACCGATACTCGATTGCCCGAGGTGAAATTGATCGAGCCGCGCGTGTTCGGCGACGATCGCGGCTTTTTCCTCGAAAGCTGGAACGCGCGCGCGTTCGCGGACGCGGGGCTCGACCTCGCCTTTGTGCAGGATAATCACAGCAAGTCGGCACGCGGGGTGCTGCGCGGGCTGCACTATCAAAATCCCGACCCGCAAGGGAAGCTGGTGCGGGTGGTCGCGGGGGCGGTGTATGACGTCGCGGTCGACATCCGCCGCGCCTCGCCGCACTTCGGCAAGTGGGTAGGCGTCGAGCTGTCGGCGGAGAACAAGCGGATGCTGTGGGTGCCGCCCGGCTTCGCGCACGGCTTCCTCAGCCTCGCGGACGGGACCGAGTTCCTGTATAAGTGCACGGCGTTCTACCAGCCCGCGAACGAGCATTCGCTGCTGTGGAACGACCCCGCGATCGGCATCGAATGGCCGCTGGACGGCATCGAGCCGCAACTGTCGGGCAAGGATGCGGCAGCCGCGCCACTCGCCCAGGCGGAGCTGTTCGCGTGAAGGTGCTGATCACCGGATCGAAGGGCCAACTCGGCACTGCACTCCAGCGCTGCGCGCCCGTCGATGCCGAGATCGTCGCGGTCGACATGGACGTGCTCGATATCGCCGACTCGGCCGCGGTGGATGCGTTCGTCGGGGAGCACCGCCCCGCGCTGATCCTCAACGCTGCCGCCTACACCGCGGTGGACAAGGCGGAAGCCGACGAGGATGCGGCGCGCGCGGTCAACGCGGACGCGGTCGCGCACCTCGCGCGCGCGGCGCGGGACGCGGGCGCGCGGCTGGTGCATGTGTCGACCGACTTTGTGTTCGACGGGACGAGCGGCATCCCCTACCCGCCCGACGCGGCCCCCTCCCCACTCGGGGCCTATGGCCGCACCAAGCTGCTGGGCGAGGTGGCGGCGGGCGCGGAGGCGCTGATCGTCCGCACCGCCTGGGTGTACGCGCCGACCGGGGGCAATTTCGTCCGCACGATGCTGCGGCTGATGGCCGAGCGGCCGGAGGTGCGCGTCGTCGCCGACCAGATCGGCACACCAACCTACGCGCCCGACCTAGCGCGCGCGCTGTGGACGCTCGCCGACCAGAGCGCGAGCGGCCTGTATCATTACACCGACTCGGGCGCGGCGAGCTGGTACGACTTCGCGGTCGCGATCCAAGAGGAGGCGCTCGCCGCCGGGCTGCTCGACCGGGCGGTGCCGGTGATCCCCATCGCCACCGCCGACTTCCCGACCCCCGCCAAGCGCCCGCACTTCTCGGTGCTCGACAAGACCAAGACCGTAGCGGCGCTCGGCGCGCCCGCCCCGCACTGGCGGAGCAACCTTCGCCTCATGCTCAGCGAGATCAAGACCAATGGCTAAGCTGCTCGTCACCGGCGGGGCCGGGTTCATCGGGGCGAACTTCGTCCACCATTGGCGGGCGACGCACCCCGACGACGAGCTGGTGGTGCTCGACGCGCTGACCTATGCGGGCAATGCGGCCAATCTCGACGGGCTGGAGCAGGTGGAGCTGGTCGAGGGCGACATCTGCGATACCGCGCTGGTCGAGCGGTTGCTGACCGAGCACGACATCACCACGATCGCGCATTTCGCGGCCGAGAGCCATGTCGACCGCTCGATCACCGGCCCCGATGCGTTCGTCACCACCAACGTCGTCGGCACGCACAGCCTGCTCAAGGCGGCGAAGAAGCTGTGGCTCGACAAGGGATCGGGTCGCCCGCACCGTTTCCACCACGTCTCCACCGACGAAGTGTACGGCTCGCTCGGCCCCGAGGACCCCGCGTTCAGCGAAACCACGCCCTACCAGCCCAACTCGCCCTATTCCGCGTCCAAGGCGGGGTCGGACCACCTCGTCCGCGCCTATCACCATACCTATGGGCTGGAGACGACGACCAGCAATTGCTCGAACAATTACGGGCCGTTCCAGTTTCCCGAGAAGCTGATCCCGCTATTCACCTTGAACGCGCTGTCGGGGCGCAGCCTGCCGATCTACGGCGACGGGATGAACGTGCGCGACTGGCTGCATGTCGAGGATCATTGCCGCGGCATTGAGCTGGTGATCGAGCGCGGCCGCGTCGGCGAGACGTATAATGTCGGTGGCGGGCAGGAGCTGCCCAACCTTACGGTCGTCGAGGAGATCTGCCGCGGGGTGGATGCCGCGTTCGCGCGCGACCCCTCGCTGCCCGGGCGCTTCCCGGACGCGCCCGCCGCCAAGGGCGGCTCATCGGCTGAGCTCAAAACCTATGTCACCGATCGGCCCGGCCATGACCGGCGCTACGCGATTGACGAGACCAAGATCCGCACCGAGCTGGGCTACGAACCGCTACGTGACTTCCCGACCGGCTTCGCCGAGACGCTCGCTTGGTTCCTCGCCAACGAGGCGTGGTGGCGCCCGCTCCAGGCGCGCGCCGCGAACGCGCGCGGCTGAGCGCGGGCGCGTGCCGCCCGGCGACGGCACGGCCGCGGAGCCGCGGATCGCGGTGGTGGTCGTCAACTGGAACGGGTGGCGCGACACGCTGG
>CALMGC010000022.1 GCA_937863505.1 uncultured Sphingomonadales bacterium
TCGGCGAGGAACAGCCCCTTGTAGACGATCGACCGGCACGACAGCGAACAGAGGTAGAAGCCGCTGATCTGCGCGGCGATGACGCGCTTCTCGATCCGGCGGCGGACGAGGTAGAGCGTTTTCTCGAACTCGGCCGCGTCCGCCTCCTCGGGCGCGGGGCCCGCGATCATGATCTGCTCGATCTCGGGGCGCGTCGCCTGCGCTTTCAGGCCGATCACCGACACATCGACCGGCACTTGGCGCCAGCCGTAGATGGTGTAGCCCGCGTCGATGATCGCGCTTTCCACGATCGTGCGGCAGGACTCCTGCGCGCCGAGGTCGGTGCGCGGCAGGAACACCATCCCGACCGCGAGCCGCGCGCGCCGGGGCTTATGCCCGGAGGCGGCGATCGCGTCGTCGAAGAAGCGCACCGGCAGGTCGAGGTGCAGCCCCGCGCCGTCGCCGGTCTTGCCGTCCGCATCGACCGCGCCGCGATGCCAAACGGCTTTGAGCGCGTCGATCGCCGACTGCACGACCCGCCGCGACGGCTTGCCGTCGGTCGCCGCGACGAGGCCGACGCCGCACGCGTCGGACTCGAACTCGGGGCGGTACATGCCGTGTTCGGCGAGGCGGTGGCGTTGGTCGGTGGGATTAAAGGTCGCCATGGAAAAGCCTTTCACGGTCGACGAAGTCTCTGATCGCCTGGGCCGTCTCGAACAGGGTTTCACTTTTCGCCCAGGCATTGGCGATCTGACTCGCCTGCTTGTCGGGGCGGAGCGGATATTCGTGCGCCAGCTCGTTGCGAACCCGCACGGCATCCGCCCAGCTCTTACCGTCGGCAAAAATGCCGAGCGATACGGCGCGATAGGCAACGTCGCGCGGCGTCATCCGCTCCACCTTGCCGAGCTGCATCAGCATGGCGATCGTCTTGAGCGTGCGTCCGAGCGTATCTTCCAGCTGCTCATAGACTTTCAGGAACGCGAGCACGTCGACATGCTCGTCATCCGATAAGGTCCGGAGCCGATCGGCTTCGATTGGCATTAGCGGCCCGAGGCGACCGCGCACCCTGGTGAGGCTGGCCTCAAGCTGCCGGCACACTGCCAAATACTCGCTAAGTATCTGGATCTCGCCTTCTCGCGTCATAGGGCGATCCCATCGCGCCGGGCGATCAAATCTATTCCACGCGCAGGCGTCCCTCGTTTGTGTACGATTACATCCACGCGCTGCGGTTCCAAACGCGCGAAGAGGTTGTCCTCGAAATGACCCTTCGCCTTCCATGCATCCACATCAGGCGAGACCTCGACATGCAGATCGATGTCACCACCTCTGCGAGCGTCATCGGCTCTGCTGCCGAACAGCCGAACGAGCGCGTCCGACCCGAAAGCGAACGCCACCGCCGCCTTGATCGCGACGATCTCTTCGGGTGTCAGCCTCACTAGCGCCAGCCTATCTCGACCCGCCCGGCGCAACCGACAGCCGCCTGAGCGTCGCGGACACCGCTTCGGCCCCGGCGCGCGCGCCGACCGAGGCGCCCATGCTACTCGACTGCTGTTGCAGCACAACCATCTCGGCCGCCCAATGCGCCCCGGCGGGGGTGTCGAGAAAAGCGTCGATCGCGCGCAGGTCGGCTTCGGACAGGTCGGTCGCAAAATGCGCGACGAGCGCGTCGGTCAATTCGGGCAGATGGGACGCGTACGCCCGAGTGAACTCCTCACTCAGCACCGTTTTGAGCCGGGCTTTCCCTTCTGCCGTGTGCATCGCCGACGCGAACGGGTTGCTCGGCTGATCCGCGGCCGTGCCAAGGACGGATTCGGCGAAAACGGGACCGAGCCTGCCCGCAACAAAGCGCACCTCTTCAATCGAGCGCAGCTTGCGCAGCACGGAACGCGCCAAGGTGGCGTTGCTAGTTGATGAGGTCCCGGTGCCGGGCTGCGCCACAGCGGGCGTCGGCAACGTCACGGCGATCAGCGCGAGCGCGATTATCCGCCTCACGCCGCCCTCCGCTCGCTTGCCGCTTTCGCGCGCAGGTAAGCGTGCATCGCCGCCGCCACGTCGCGCCCGTCGCGGATCGCCCATACGACCAGGCTCGCCCCCCGCACGATGTCGCCCGCCGCGAACACGCCGTCGAGCGCGGTCATCTGGGTCTTCGCGTCGACCAGCACCGTGCCCCAGCGCGTGACGGGCAGGTCGGGCGCGTTCCACAACCGGGGCAGCTCCTCCGCGTCGAAACCGAGCGCCTTGACGACGAGGTCCGCGCGGTGCGTCTCCTCGCCGCCGGGGTCGCGCTCGGGCGCGCGGCGACCAGTGGCGTCGGCGGGTCCGAGCCGCATCCGGTTGGCGCGCACGCCTGTCACTTGCTCGTCACCCTCCACGGCGTCCGGTGCGGCGAGCCAGACGAACTCGACGCCCTCCTCCTCCGCGTTCGCCACTTCGCGGCGGGAGCCGGGCATGTTCGCGCGGTCACGGCGGTAAAGGCATTTCACCGATGCCGCGCCCTGGCGGATGGCGGTGCGGACGCAGTCCATCGCGGTGTCGCCGCCGCCGATCACCACCACATGCTTGCCCGCCGCATCGAGCGCGCCGCCGTCGAACGCGGGCACGTCGTCGCCGAACCCCTTGCGGTTGGAGGCGGTGAGAAAGTCGAGCGCCTCCACCACCCCCGCCGCCTCGACGCCGGGCACGTCGATCGCACGCGCGCGGTACACGCCGGTGGCGATCAGCACCGCGTCGTGACGCTGGCGCAATTCGTCGAGCGTCGCGTCACGCCCGACGTCGAAGCCGTGGTGAAACACGATCCCGCCCGCGCGCAGCCGCTCGACGCGGCGCATCACCACCGGCTTCTCCAGCTTGAAGCCGGGGATGCCATAGGTGAGCAAGCCGCCCGCGCGATCGTGCCGGTCATAGACATGGACGTCATAACCGTTGCCGCGCAAATATTCCGCTGCGGTGAGCCCGGCCGGTCCGGCTCCGATCACCCCCACCGACTGCCCGCGCGCGCGGCCGGGAACGAGCGGCTCGACCCAGCCCTCGTCCCATGCCTTGTCGGTGATGAACCGCTCCACCGAGCCGATCGTCACCGCGCCGTGGCCGGTGAACTCGATCACGCAATTGCCCTCGCACAATCGGTCTTGCGGACAGATGCGGCCGCAAATCTCGGGCATGGTCGAGGTCGCGTTGCTCAGCTCATACGCCTCGCGCAGCCGCCCCTCGGCGGTGAGGCGGAGCCAGTCGGGGATATGGTTGTGCAAGGGGCAATGCACCGTGCAATACGGCACCCCGCATTGCGAACAACGCCCGGCCTGATCCTCCGCATTGGGGACGGCATAGCGGTCGGCGATCTCGCGAAAGTCCTCCGCGCGGTCGCCGGGCGCGCGCTTTGCCGGGTAGGCCTGATCGCGGCCCACGAACTTCAGCATCGGCTCGACCGTCGCCATCCAGCACCTCCTTCGCGCGCAGGAATCGCTCCTATCGGAACGGCAAACACGGTCAAGTCAGTAAGGCTGTCCTACTCTAGCGCAATCTAACCAGTGTTTCCAGGCCGCTCTCGCCAGCGCCGCCCCGATAAGGGCCGCTTCGGCCCTTATCGCTGCATCAGCCATATCAGCGCCGCCGTTCCCGCCACAATCCGGTACCAGGCGAACGGCGCGAAGCCGTGCCGCGCCACGAGATTGACGAACCAGCGCACCACCAGCAGCGCCACCAGGAACGACACCAGCATCCCCAGCCCGATCGCGCCCATGCCGACGCCCGCGCCGCTCGCCAGCTCATGCCGGTTCCTGAACAACTCCAGCGCGCTCGCCCCCAGCATCGTCGGCACCGCGAGAAAGAAGGAAAACTCCGCCGCCGTCCGCCGCTCGACGCCCAGCGACAGCGCGCCGAGGATGGTCGCGCCCGACCGGCTGACGCCCGGCACCATCGCCAGGCATTGCAGCACGCCGATGCCGCCCGCCGTCGGGAGCGGCACATCCGCCACTCCGCGCACCGTTCCGGCCCGCGCGAACCGCTCCACAGCCAGGATCGCGACCCCGCCGACGATCAAGGCGACGCACACCACCTTGGGCTGCGCGAGCAGCGCCTCGACCTGCTTGTGGAACAACAGCCCGATCACCACCGCCGGGATGAACGCGACCAGCAGGTTGCGCGCGAACCGGATCGCGCCCGGCTCCCGACCCAGCAGCCCGCGCAGCACCGTCCAGAACGTCCGCCAGTACAGGACCACGATCGCCGCGATCGCGCCCAGCTGGATCACGACGTTGAACAGCTTCCACTGCGCCTCGTCATAGCCGAGCAACGCGCCCGCGAGGATCAGGTGCCCGGTGGACGACACCGGCAGAAATTCGGTCACGCCCTCGAGTATGCCGAGCAGGATGACGGTGAGCAAGTGATGCAAGCAGGCCCCCTTCGCGACCGGGCCCAGCCCGTCGCCTTTATGTTACGCCTCGACCGCCGCGCGGACGCCGAACCGGCCCGCCTTGTGATAGCGGACGAGATAGCCCGGCGCGACCGACGCCATCGCGGTCGGCGTCACGCCCAGCGCCAGCAGGCCGTTCTCCCCCGCCACCACGCTGTCCTGCCCCAGCATCAGCCACTGGTCGACGCTGATCGGCGAGCCCGGTAGCCGCGCGAGCAGCGCGCCGGCGGCATCGGGCAGGTCGAGAAAGCGCGGCGTCCGCCCGGTCACCTCAGCGAGGAAGCGCTGGATCTGGCCCATCGTCATCACGTCGGGCCCGCCCAGCTCGTAGGTCTTGCCGCCGAACGACCCCGCGTCCTTGAGCGCCGCGACCGCCGCGTCGGCGACGTCGGCGACATATACCGGCTGGAACCGCGCGCCGCTCCGCAGCACGGGCACGACCGGAAGCGTCTCGATCATCTTGGCGAAGCGGTTGAGGAACTGGTCTTCGCGCCCGAAGATCACCGACGGGCGCAGCACGGTCGCGTTGGGATAGGCCGCGAGCACCGCCGCCTCGCCCTCGCCCTTGGTGCGCGCGTACACCGACCGCGCGCGCGGGTCCGCGCCGATCGCGGACAGGTGGACCAGCGCCTCCAGCCCGGCGCGCTGCGCCTGACGCGCGAGCGCCTCCGGCCCGCGCACATGGACCGCATCGAGGTTGCCCGCGAACGCGCCGACAAGGTTCACCGCCATGTCCGCGCCGTCCAGCGCGCGCGCGATCGTGTCGGGGCGGGTCAGGTCCGCGGCGACGAACTGCATCTGCCCCAGCGCCGCCTGCGCGCGGACGAAATAGGCCTGGCGCGGGTCGCGCTGCGCCAGCCGCACCCGCGCGCCCGAGCGCATCAGCCCCTGCGCCATGTAGCGCCCGACGAACCCGCCGCCGCCGATCAGCGTCACCAGCTTGTTCTTCACGCGCCAAAGTCCTCCGGTCCGCCCGCGCCCTTGCCCCGCCCGCCCCCCGTTGACAAGGCCGCCGCGCGCCCCCTAGAGGCCGCCGCCTACCCCGTGCCCAGATGGCGGAATTGGTAGACGCACCAGCTTCAGGTGCTGGCGCTCGCAAGGGCGTGGAGGTTCGAGTCCTCTTCTGGGCACCATTTACTATTTATCGCCGGGCATCCGGGTCGGGGGCTGATCCAAGGGCCGGTCGCCATCGTGCTCCGATCCGTTCGCGGTCACCGCAGATGGCCCGTCGTCGGCGTGGCGCGGCGCAGGCGGT
>CALMGC010000023.1 GCA_937863505.1 uncultured Sphingomonadales bacterium
CCGCTTGGTAGACCGGAGCGGTGCTATTCTCGACGACGGTTGCGGTGGTTGCCGAAGTAAAGGCGGGCGGCTGATTTGCGACCGGTGCCGCAGTGGCGGACCCGCCGTCGCCGCCGCACGCGGACAACGCCCACGCTGTTAAGACAGGCAGCGCGAACCGTCGCGCACACGCGATCACCCGATCAACCAAGCCGAACATCAAGTCTTCCCCCCCACAACCCTTTCGGGTCCGAGCGGTATCGTAGCCATATTTTCGAGGGGGTACAGCGGCGGCTTGTCGATGCGGACGTCATCAGCGCGCCAACGGCTCAGGCGCTGTTGCCATTATCCTGTGCGTGTCCCGCCGACATGGTTGCCCGGCTATGACGATCAAGCGATCCTGTTCCGTCAGGTTCGAACGGTCTCCAAGATACGGACGTCGTCCAGTTCCAGCCAGGCGGCCATGCGGCGCAACTCGCTCTCAAGCCGCGAAAGCGTGTCGGTCGGCGCGGCGGGCTCCAGCGTGACCCGCTGCGCGCGGAGCACGCCGGTCTGGCGATCCGCCTTGAGGTCGACCCGCGCGACCAGGGCGTCGTCGAGCAGGAACGGCAGGACATAATAGCCGTGGACGCGAAGATGCTGCGGCACATAGATCTCGATCCGATAGCGGAAGCCGAACAGCCGCTCGGTGCGGTCGCGCTCCCAGATCAGCGGGTCGAACGGCGCAAGCAGCGCGGCACCCTCGATCCTGCGCGGCGCCCGCGCGTCGAGGTGCAGCCAGGCCTTGAGGCTCGATCCCTCGAGTTCGACCGGTACGAGCGTGCCGTCCTCGGCGAGGGCCGCGATCGCGTGGTCGGCCTCATAGGGCTTGAGGCGGAAATAGTCGCGCAGTTCCGCCGCCGTGGCGACGCCGAGCGCCCGCGCGCTGCGCTCGACCAGATGGCGCTGCGCCGTCGCCGCGTCCGGCGTCGGAAGGTGTCGGACCGCCGGCGGGATGACGCGCTCGGTCAGGTCATAGACGCGCGCGAAGCTGGCGCGCCTGGTGGCGGTCGTGATCAGCCCCGCCCAGAACAGGTATTCGAGCGCATGTTTGGTATCGCTCCATTCCCACCACCCGCTCCTGCTCCGTCCATTCTCGAAGTCGGCGGCGGTGAGCGGTCCCTCCTCGCTGATGCGATGGAGCACCGCCTGCGCGGCGGCGCGCCGTTCGGTCGCGAACAGGCGCAGCACCCGATAGCCGGTCTCGCCGCGTTCGGC
>CALMGC010000024.1 GCA_937863505.1 uncultured Sphingomonadales bacterium
AACCGACCTCACCGCGCGCGCGCGAGCGAAGAAGCTGACCCCGGCGGACATGCGCGGCGGCACCTTCACCATCTCCAACCACGGCGTGTCGGGATCGCTGCTCGCGACGCCGATCATCATCAACCAGCCGCAATCCGCCATCCTTGGCATCGGCAAAGGGGAGAAGCGCGTGGTTGTGCGCGAGGTGGAGGGGGTCGACACGATCCAGATCCGCCCGATGTGCTATGTCTCGCTGACGATCGACCACCGCGTCGTCGACGGGCACCAGACCAATGCGTGGCTGTCGCGCTTCGTCGAGGTGATCGAGGGCTGGCCGGTCGACAGCTGACGGGTCCGCATGATGGCTTGCTCCAGGCGGGCGGCGGACATAGCCTTTGGCGATCAGGAGGAGAACGCCGATGCCGACCCGTGATGCTCGCTCGCGTCGAATGTCCACCGCGTTCACCTTGTTTGCCGCCGCGTTCGTCACGCCGTTGTTCGCGCCGCAGGTGCTCGCCTTTCCATACCGGGCCGAGGTCGGCGGCACCGCCATCTACTCCGACGCGCCCATCGTGCCGCAGATCACCACCGTGCTCGCGCGCGCCGACCGACTGCGCCAGGCGAGCGCGATCGACGGGGCGGACTATGGCCGCCACCTGTTCCTGACCGATGGCGGCTGGCGCTGGCGATTGCTGACGCTCGGCGCGCAACCGTTCGCGCAGTCGCGTGCCTTCTCGGACGCGATCATGGTCAACCGCAGCGAGGTCGCGCGCGACCGCGTGAGCATCGGGCGGGCTATCGGCGGCGAGCGGAGCCTGTCGGGGTGATCGCGCATGAACAGACGCACGGGCTGATCCGCGCACGGTACGGGTCGCTCGCGGATGTGCGCTACCCGGCGTGGCTGCGCGAAGGCTATTGCGACGTGGTTGCGGGCGGGGGCAGCCTGTCGGACGCACAAGCCGCGCTGCTCGATCGGCGCGACCCGTCACACCCCGCGCTTCTCTACTATCACGGTCGCAAGCGGGTGGAAGCGCTGCTGCGCGCGGACGGCGGTTCGGTGGACCGCTTGTTTGCGACCGCCAAGCTCTGGTGAACGGTCAGGCGTCGT
>CALMGC010000025.1 GCA_937863505.1 uncultured Sphingomonadales bacterium
GCGTCCCGACACGCTCGCCCGCGTGGCGGATCGGGCCGTGGTCGGCCCGCAGGGTTCCACCGTGGAAACGGTCGCGGACGGGCGCGACCCCGCCGCGGCGCTGCTGGCGGCGGCACGCGCGGCGGGCGCGGACGGCGACGATCTGGGGGCGCTGATCGCCGACCCTGCGCTCCGCTACGTGCTGTTCGTCGCGGACGGGACGGGGGCGGACGCGGGTGCCTGGCTGGTGCTGGCGGGCGCGTTCGCCTCGCTACGCGCCCGGCGGGAGGTCGGGCCCGCGCTGCTCGTCACCGTGTCGCGAACGGACGCGCCGACCGGTTGCGGCTATTTCGACGACGGCGGGCTGGTCGGCCCGGTGGAGTCGGCGATGGTCGCGCGGATGCGCCGTCCGGAAGCCGGCCTGGTCGCGCAAGCCGCCGACGCCGCCGCGATCGAGACCGCGCGGGGAGACACGGACCTGCTCGACCGTTTGCTCGATCTGGGCGAGGCGGAGCGTTTCGACCCGTACGTCTGGGCGACGCGCCACCCGTCCCCGGACGGCCCCGTGGCCTTGCGACGGCGGGGCGAGGAGGCGGAATGTCCGCTCTGGCTCGCGCACCGCGACCCCGGAAGGTTGCGTCGCCGGGTGTGGCGGGGCATCTGGGCGTTCTGCTGCCGTGGCTGGAGGAGGTGCGCGCGACCTTTCTGGCGCGGAGCGCGCCGCGGCTGCCCGCGACACTGCGCGACCGGTCGACGGGCGAGTTGCTTCAGCCCGCCGATTACGAATGGGGACATATCGCCAGCGCCTTGCGCCCGGTCGCGAACTCGCTGGCCGCCTCCGCCGACACCTTGCGGCGGGTGCGCAACGCGCTCGCGCATGGCGAGCCGGCGACTTGGGCCGGTTGTTGCAAGGTCGAGGCGCACGTCCGCGCCCTGCTCGGGTGGCGCTGATCGGCGCGCGGTGATTATCGCCGAAGGGGACGCAACGATGGCCGCTCGCCCCTTTCAACGCTTCCCGTTTCGGGGCAGCGTGACGGCGGGCGATCGAGGGGGACGGTGATGACGACAGCGGACGCGGCGAGGTCGCCGACGGGCGAGGGCGAGCTGCTGATCGACGCGGTGATCGCGCCCAAGCTCAGCTTCGCGACGCATCAGAACGACGTGCCCGCCCTGCGCGAGCTCAAGCTGGTCAATCTGGGCGAGGCGGCGCTGGAGTGCATCGTGCTGACCGTGACCGCCGACCCGCCGGTGTTCGCGCCGCGCGAATGGCGCTTCGACCGGATCGCGGGCGGGGGCGAGGTGCACGTCGCGCAACGCGACCTGCCGCTCAACGCCGCCCTGCTGCTCGGGTTGAGCGAAGCGGTGCGTGCGACGGTGACGCTGACGGCGCGGTGCGAGGGCGCGGACACACCCGTCGCCGAGCGGCGCGTGCCGGTCGAGCTGCTCGCCCGCAACGAATGGGGCGGCGCGGGGGCGATGCCCGAACTGCTCGCCGCCTTTGCGCTTCCCAACGACCCGGCGGTCGGTCGCCTGCTCAAGGCGGCGAGCGAGGTGCTGCGCCGCGCGGGGCGGCACGACGCGATCGACGGCTATCAGTCCAAGTCGCGCGAGCGCGTCTATGAGCTCGCCTCCGCGCTCTGGTCGGCGGTGTCGGCGCTGCGCCTCACCTATGCCGAGCCGCCCGCGAGCTTTGAGCTGGCGGGGCAGAAGGTCCGCACCCCCGGGCAGATTGTCGAGGGCGGGCTCGCCACCTGCCTCGACACCGCCTTGTTGTTCGCCGCCGCGCTCGAACAGGCGGGGCTGTACCCGCTGCTGCTCGTCACCGAGGGCCATGCGTTCACGGGCGTGTGGCTCCAGCCGCAGGAGTTCGCGACCTTGCTCGTCCCCGACGCGGCCGCGCTGCGCAAGCGGATCGCGCTCGACGAGCTGGTCGTGTTCGAGACGACGCTGGCGACCGGCGCGGCCCCGGCGGGCTTCGCGCGCGCGATCGCGGCCGCCACCCGCAAGATCGACGAGGAGCATGAGGCGTGCTTCGTCACCGCGATCGACATCCGCCGCGCGCGGATGCAGCGGATCAGGCCGCTGGCGATGGCGGACGCGGGTGGCGCAGGGGTCGCCACCCCGGCGGCGGTGGTCGACCCCGCGGGCGAGGCGCTGGAAGCCGCGCCGCCGCTGCCCGACTTCGACCTGATGGAGGCGGAGATCGCGCCCGCCACCGCGGAGGGGCGGCTCGAGCGCTGGCAGCGCAAGCTGCTCGACCTCTCCACGCGCAACCGCCTGCTCCACGTCAAGCCGGGCGCGACCGCGATCCGGCTCCACTGCCCAGACCCCGCGCGGCTGGAAGACGAGCTGGCGGCGGGCAAGAGCTTCCGGGTCGTCGGCGAGCCGAACCTCGCGGGGGCCGCCGGGCGCGATGCCGCGCTCCATGCCGAGCGGACCGGGGCGGTGCTGGGCGAGGAATATGCGCGCGCGGCGCTCGACCGCGGCGAGCTGCTCTCGCCCGGCGACCCCGCCAAGCTCGATGCGCAACTGGTTGAGCTTTACCGCAAGGCGCGGCTCGACCTGGCGGAGGGCGGTGCCAACACGCTGTTTCTCGCGATCGGCTTTCTCGTCTGGAAAAAGGGCGACAGCGACGCGGGCCCCTATCGCGCGCCGCTGATCCTGCTGCCGGTGAAGCTGGAACGGCACAGCGTCCGCTCGGGCGTGAAGCTCGCCGCGCATGAGGAGGAGCCGCGCTTCAACCTCACCCTGCTCCAGATGCTGCGGCAGGATTTCGAGCTCGAGATGCCGGAACTGGCGGGCGCGTTGCCGACCGACGCGTCGGGCATCGACGTGCCGCGCGTGTGGAACATCGTCCGGCGCGCGGTGCGCGACATGGCCGGATTCGAGGTGGTGCCGGAGGTGGTGCTCGGCGCGTTCTCGTTCGCCAAGTACCTGATGTGGAAGGACCTGGTCGACCGGACGGATGCGCTGAAGGCGAACCCGGTCGTGCGGCACCTGCTCGACTCGCCGCGCGAGCCTTACCCCTGCGACACCCAGCCGCCGCGTGCCGAGGCGCTGGACGCGGAGGTGACGCCCGCCGAGCTGTTCACGCCGTTGCCCGCCGACTCGTCGCAGCTCGCGGCGGTGATCGGCTCCGCGCGCGGGTGCGACTTCGTGCTCGACGGGCCGCCCGGCACCGGCAAGTCCCAGACGATCGCCAACATGATCGCGCACAACCTGGCGCTCGGGCGCAAGGTGTTGTTCGTGGCGGAGAAACGCGCCGCGCTGGAGGTCGTCCACCGCCGGCTGGTGGCGCATGGGCTGGGGCCGTTCTGCCTCGAGCTGCACAGCAACAAGGCGTCGAAGCAGGACGTGCTGCGCCAGCTCGACGCGGCCTGGACCACCAGCGAGGCGTCGCCGCAGGCGGAATGGGAACGCCGCGCGGCGGAGCTCAAGACCAGTCGCGACGGCCTCAACCGGCTGGTGGCCGCGCTCCACCGCCGCCACCCCAACGGGCTGACGCTGTATCGCGCGATCGGCCGGGTGGTGCGCGACGGCGCGGGCGGCGGGGCGTTGCGGCTCGGCTGGCCGCGCGACCTGCACCATGACGAGGCGGCGCTGGAAGCGTTACGCGAGGCGGCGCGACGGCTCGACCTGCTGCGCCCCGCCGACGCGG
>CALMGC010000026.1 GCA_937863505.1 uncultured Sphingomonadales bacterium
ACTCGCCGTTGATGAAGAGCTGGGTGTCATGGTAGGTCATGGTGGCTTTCGGAACCGGGGTTCTCGCGGAACGAACGTCCATGGTTTTCGCCCCCTGATCGACGGCGGGTCGTGGCCGAACTTCCGGATGCTGACGGCATTGCCTATGACAGCCGCCCAGCGGCGGGCGCTATCGGGGAACGGGTCGACCTCCTAGAGCGCCCGCGATAGCTCTCGCCAGCCGTCGTTCAGATCGGCGATGATCGCGGCCCTGGCGGCGTCGGGGTCGCCGCCGCGCATCGCGTCCACGATCTCTTCGTGGTGACTTATCCCCAGACGGCTCCGGTCATAGGTGGGGTAGAGCAGGTTGAGCGACGGCCCGAGCTTGAGCCACAGGCCGCGGATCATCTCGATCAGCATGGCGTTGTCCGACGCCGAATAGATGGCGAAGTGAAACGCCTCGTTCGCCGCCAGCGCGGCCCGGTAGTCGTGTTCCTCCACCGACGCCAGATGCGTCGCCTGCGCCGTTTCGAGCTGCTGGAGGTCGTCGGGGGTGAAGCGTGCCGCCGCGAGCGCGGTGGCGAGCCCTTCCAACGCCTCGCGCAGATCATAGATCTTGCGCAGCTCGTCGCGGGTCAGGACGGGGACGACGATGGTGCGGTGGGGACCGTTCTCCAGCCCGTGTTCCCACAACACCCGGCTGATCGCGTCGCGGGCGGGCGTGGCGCTGATACCCAGCATGCCCGCCAGTTGTCGGATGCTCAACGTGTCGCCCGGGCGGAAGCTTCCCGACATCAGCGCGGACCGCAGCCGCCCATAGGCGGTGTCCGCCAAGGTGTCGTTCCGTCCGATCGGTTCCATCTCCGCAGCCACGCGCCGCCTCCTGTCTGCTTACGGGGCGCGGCGGAGCCGGCCGACCATGTCGCGCGTGTATCACATATCAGGTGACGGACCAGTGTGGCCGGGGGACTTCCTGTCTCGAGCGGGTGCTTGACGACCTTCCCCAATCATGCGTTGTATGATGCAACACTGAATGCTGCTCGTTCGGAGAAACCGGATTATGTTGGATCAAGTCGACCAGACCTATCCGGCGCAGCGGCGGGGCGATGCCGCGAGTTCTCCCGAACCGTTTGTCGCGGCGAGCGCCATGACCGTTGATCTCGGTGCCTGTCTCGACACCGCCCGTTTGAGCACGGGACATTGGCTGGCGGCGGTCGGTTGCTTCTTCGTCCTGCTCCTCGACACCTATGACCTGCATGTCGCGGGTCAATTGTTGCCCGTCATCGCCGGCGCGTTGACGGTACCGGCGGCGACGCTGGCGGCGGCGTTCGCGGCGCAAACGGTGGGCCAGGCGATCGGCGCGTTCGCTATCAGCCCGTTCGCCGACCGGATCGGGCGCAAACCCGTCATGCTCGCCTGCCTGCTCGTGTTCGGACTGGGGACGCTGATCACGCCGTCCGTCGGCAGCGTCCACCAGTTCGCGGTTGTCCGGTTCGCGGTCGGCGTGTTCGGCGGCGCGTTGCTGCCGGTCGCGGCCTCGACCATTGCGGATATCGCGCCGATCCGTTGGCGATCGACATTGGTCGGCCTTGGGCTTGCGGGGATCATCGTCGGGCCGCTGGTGGCGTCGGCGCTGATCAGCATCCTGCTCGACAGGCACGGGTGGCGTTTGTTCTTTCAGCTTGGCGGTGTGACGCCGCTCCTGCTGATCCCCCTGGTGATGCTGCTTGTCCCTGAGTCGCCGCGCTTCCTCGCGCTGCGCGGCGGGCGCGACGCGCGGATCGTCGGAGTCCTGCGCACGCTTGGGATCGAGTCGCCCGCCCACGCCGCTTTCGCCGGAAAGCCCGTCGGCGCAGCGTCCCGATTACCGATTATCGAGCTGTTTCAAGACCGGCGGGCGCTCCTCACCGCGACCTTGTGGGCGGCGACCAGTTTCAGCCTGATCGCGGTGACGCTGTTCGGATTTCTGTCTACCTTCCTCAACCAGTTCGCCGGTATCTCCATCGCGAAGACGGCGGGAGTACTGGCGCTGGGGCTTGCCGGAGGGCTGGTGTCCGGGCTGCTGGTGCCTGTCGTCATGGACCGGGTCGGGCCGTACAGGGTCCTGGCCGGGTACGCCGCTTTCGCCGCAGTCGCCCTCGCCGCGCTAGGCTTTCTGCCCTTCGGCACGCCTGCGTTCATTGCCGCGCTGATCTGCGCGGGGGTGTTCTCGACCGGCGTGCAGCAGGCGTTCAACATCATCACCCCGGGTCTCTACCCACCCTCGATGCGCGCGGCCGCCACGGGCTGGAAGGGCGGGGTGAGCCGCATGGCGAGTTCGATCGCGCCGCTGATCGCGGCCGGGCTGCTGATCGGCAAGGTGGGACTGGTGGGTGCGATGCTGTGCACGGCGATGCCGATGCTCGGCGTCGCGCTGCTGACGCCGTGGCTGGCGAGAGGGATCAGGGCCTCGAATGCCGGTGTAGGAGCTACCCGATGACCGGGTTGATCGCAGCAGATCGCAAATAGCCGTTGTGAACCCGCGCAATCTGATATAACACGCATCAGATGCCGTGCTGATGTACGGTCGGGGGCGCGAAGGGCTTTTGCCATGTTCGAGTATTTCAGCGGCAATTACACCTGGAACATGGCCGTCACCACGCTCGTCGACGAGATCGGCACGATCTCGGAGCCGGACCGCGCGTTGCGCAAGGTCGCCGATCTCGACCCGTCCGACCGCGTCGCCGCCAACGCCGCCTGGTTCGCGGCGATGGTGGAGCTCGGCGCGCAAGTGGAAGGTTTCGCCGAGCGTGACAGAGTCTGCGGCAACGACCTTTCCGCCGCGCGCAAGTTCCACCGCTCGGCCATGTACTTCCTGCGCGCCGAGCGGATGGCGAGCCACACCGATCCCGCCAGGCTGGATGCCTATAAACGCGCGTTGAAGAATTACGAGCTTGCCCGACGGCTGGGCGGGGACCCGATCGAGTTCGTCCGTATCCCTTACAAGGGCGCGTTTATCCCCGCGATGTTCCTCTCGGGCGAAGGCGAGGGACCGCGCCCGACCGTTATCCACCTTCAGGGCTTCGACTCGATCAAGGAAACGCAATACCCTTATCTGTCGGGTTATCGACCGCGCGGCATGTCTGCGCTGATCGTCGATCAGCCGGGCGCGGGGGAAGCAATCCGCCTCGAAGGGCTGACCGGCGAGGTCGAGACCGAGAATTACGTGGAGGTGCTGATCGATTATCTCGAGACCCGCGACGACGTCGACGCGGACAGGATCGGGTTGGCGGGGATCAGCATGGGCGGCTATTTCGCGCCGCGCGCCGCCTGCTTCGAACCGCGGGTCAAGGCGGTGTGCGCCTGGGGTGGGCTCTACGACTTCGGCGAGATCGTCAGGCCGAGGCTGGCGGGCGTGGGCGCGAGTGCGAACTCCCCGCTCCCCGACGCGGTCGGTCACGGGCTCTGGTCGTGGGGTGTGAAGACGCCGGAGGAGTGGGTGGCGCTGACCGAGCGGCTGACGCTGCGCGGCATTCTCGCGCGGCTGCAATGCCCGCTGCTGGTCACGCATGGCGGCAACGACCGCCAGATACCGCTCAGCCATGCGAGCCGGACCGTCGACGAGGCGGGATCGGCAGACAAGGAGCTGAAGATCTTCACGCTCGAAGAGGGCGGCGCGGAGCATTGCCAGCTCGATAACCGCTATCTGGGCGCGGATTACGTGACCGACTGGTTCGCCGACCGCCTCGTCCGGGGCACCGCCGAGGCGTGACGCGGGAACCCGCGCTCAACCGCTAGGCGCCGTCCACAGGAACTTCATGGCCGACACGATCATCTCCTGCGCCGTCACGGGCAACCACACCACGCGGGAGCATCACCCGCGCCTGCCGGTTACGCCCGCGGAGATCGCCACGGCCTGTGTGGATGCCGCCGATGCGGGCGCGAGCATTGTCCACATCCACGTCCGCGACCCCGAAACGGGCCGCCCGAGCACCTCGCTCGACCTCTACCGCGAGGTCGTGCGGCTGATCAGGGACCGCGACCGCGACGTGCTGGTCAACCTCACCACCGGCCCGGGCGCGCGGTTCGTGCCCGGACGGTTCGACCCGAAGGTGGCGGGCGAGGGCACGACGCTCACCACGCCGGAGGTCCGGGTGGAGCATGTCGTCGCCTTACGCCCGGACATCTGCTCGCTCGACCTCAACACGATGTTCTCCAACGGCTCGGTCGTCATCAACGCGCCCGACGCGGTGGCCGAGATGGCGCGCCGGATCAGGGGCGCGGGCGTCAAGCCGGAGCTGGAGGTGTTCGACAGCGGCGACATCCTGCTGGCCAAGGACCTCCTCAAGCAGGGTGTGCTCGACGGGGCCGCATTCTTCCAGATCGTGCTCGGCGTCCGCTACAGCGCCACCGCCACGCCCGCGACGCTCGCCCACATGGCATCGCTGCTGCCGCCCGGTTCGGTGTGGTCGGCGTTCGGCATCGGCGCATCGGCGTTCCCGATGCTGGCGCAAAGCTTCCTGCTCGGCGGCCATGTCCGGGTGGGGCTGGAGGACAATGTCTACCTCGCCCGGGGCGAGCTCGCCCGCGACAACGCGCAGCTCGTCGAGAAGGCGGTGCGCATCCTGCGCGACCTCGGCGGCACGGTGGCGACCCCGGCGAGCGCGCGGCGGATATTGGGGCTGGGTGGGGAGCAGGGGCGATGACGGACCGGAGCGGGGATGCGACGGCAGCATTGGACGCGCTCAAAAGCGCCTTTGCCCGCGCCAATCCGGCGAGCGCGCGGCTCCATGCAGAGGCGTGCCGGGTGCTCCCCGGCGGTAACACGCGCAGCAACCTGTATCACCAGCCGTTCCCGCTCTGCTTCACGGGCGGCCAGGGCGCGACGCTCACCGATGTGGACGGGCACGACTATGTCGACTTCCTCGGCGAGTATACCGCGGGCGTCTATGGCCACAGCCACCCGGCGATCCTGCGCGCGATCCGGGAGGTCAGCGCCGCCGGGCTCAGTATCGGCGGGCAGACGGAGTGGGAAGGCAGGTTCGCCAAGCTGCTGGTCGAGCGCTTCCCGGGACTCGAGCGGGTGCGCTTCACCAATTCGGGTACCGAGGCCAACATCATGGCGATCGGCGCGGCGCGCGCGTTCACCGGACGCGACAAGGTGATCGTGTTCGACGGCGGCTATCACGGCGCGGCGCTCACCTTCGTGCTGCCCGGCCACAAGCTCAACGCGCCCTACAGCTTCCTCAACGCCCGCTACAACGATACCGCCAGCGTCCGCGCGCTGCTGGAACAACATGCGGGCGAGGTTGCGGCGGTGATGGTCGAGCCGATGCTGTCGAGCGGCGGCTGCATCCCTGGTCGCGACGCGTTCCTGTACGAATTGCGCGACCTGACGACGGCGGCGGGCGTGGTGCTGATCTTCGACGAGGTGGTGACCTCACGCCTGGGCGCGCGCGGTATCCACGGCGCGTTGGGGATCACGCCCGACCTCGTGACGCTGGGCAAATATATCGGCGGCGGGCTCGGCTGCGGCGCGTTCGGGGGCAAGGCGGAGATTATGGCGATGTTCGATCCCGCGCGAGCCGGGGCGATCAGCCATGCCGGGACCTTCAACAACAACACGCTGACGATGGGCGTCGGCGTCACCGCGGTGGAGGAGGTGTTCACCGGCGAGGCGGCGGAGATGCTGTGCGAGCGCGGCGACCGCTTGCGCGAACGGCTGAACGAGGTGGTCGAAGGGCGGCAGATGCGGATGCAGTTCACCGGGCGCGGATCCTCGATGAATGCGCACTTCACGCGGGAGCGCATCGACTGGCCGAGCGACGAGACCCGCGGTCACGCGACGGAGAAGGGGCTGTTCTACTTCCATCTGCTGTCGCACGGCATCTATGCGGCCCCGCGCGGGATGCTCAACGTCTCGATGGTCCACACGCAAGCGGACTTCGACCGGGTGGTCGAGGCCACCGACGAGTTCGCCGCAACCTATGGGCAGATGGTGTCAGGCGACGAATTGCAGGTGGCCGCATGACGGTGCCGCTCGAGGGGCAGGTCGCGCTCGTGACCGGGGGCTCGTCGGGGATCGGCCTCGCGATCGCGCGCCGGTTGGCCGCGGCGGGGGCGGAGGTGGCGATCGTCGCGAGCGGAAGCCTCGCCAAGGCCGAAGCAGCGGCCGAGAGCATCATACGCGAAGGCGGACGCGCGAGGGGCTTCGTCGCGGATGTGTCGCGACCCGAGCAGGTGCGGGCGCTGGTCGGCGACGTGTCGGAGCGAATCGGCGTGCCCGACATCCTCATCAACTCGGCGGGCATCTGGTACCCGACGCCACTCGGGTCGATGGACGACCGGCAGATCGACGAGATGATCAACGTCAATCTGAAGGGCGTGATCCGCATGACCGCCGCGGTTGCGCCGTTGATGACCGCGCGCCGAAGCGGGCGGATCGTCAACATCGCCTCGGTCGCCGGGGTCGTGCCGTCGCCCGGCTACAGCCTGTATTCGACCGCCAAGGCGGCGGTGATCGCCTTCACCAAGGCGACCGCGCTCGAGCTTGCGCCGTTCGATGTCGCGGTGAACGCGATCTCGCCGGGCAACACCGCGACGCCGATCAACGCGGAGGTGCGCACATCCCCCGCCTTTGGCGCGCGCCGCGACTGGATCGCCCGGATCACGCCCTCGCCGCGCTCCTTCACCCCCGCCGAGGAGATCGCGGAGGCGGCGCTGTTCCTGGTCGATGGCCGGGTGCGGGGGATGCACGGCTCGGTGATCGCGATCGACGAGGGCCGTTCCGCCGGCCTCACCGCGAGGCTGGACTAGGCTCGATGGCGCACGCTTCCTGGCGCTTTCGCGTTTCGTCCGACACCGGCGGCACCTTCACCGATCTGGTGGTGGAGGACGACGCGGGCGAGGTCCGCATGTTCAAGTCGCCCACGGTCGCGAGCGATCCCGCCGCCGGGCTGCTGAACGCGCTCGACCTCGCGGCGCGGAGTTACGGCGTCGATCGGGCGGCGTTGCTCGCGAGCACCGACCTCATGGTCCACGGCACCACCCACGCGATCAACGCCATCATCACCGGCGCGACCGCGCGCACCGCGTTCCTGACCACGCAGGGGCACCCCGATATCCTCACGCTGCGCGAAGGCGGCAGGGTTGACCCGTTTGATCACCAGACCGCGTTTCCCGCCCCCTATGTGCCGCGCCACCTCACCTTCGAGATCCCGGGCCGCGTCAACTGGGCGGGCGAGGTCACGCGCCCGCTGGACGAGGCGCGGGTCGTGGAGACCATCCGGCGGCTCGCGGACAAGCAGGTCGAGGCGGTGGCGGTGTGCCTGCTCTGGTCGGTGTCGAACCCCGCGCACGAAGAGCGGGTCGGGGCGCTGCTCGGCGAGCATCTGCCCGGCGTGCCCTTCACGCTGTCGCACGCGCTCAATCCCACGATCCGCGAGTACCGGCGCGCCTCCTCCGCCTGTATCGACGCGTCGCTCAAGCCGGTGATGTCCGCTTATTTGGGCGGCCTGCAGACGCGGCTGGGCGAGGCGGGCTTCGCGGGCAAGCTGATGGTCGTGACGTCGCAAGGCGCGATGGTCGACGCGGACGAGGTCGCGCGCGCGCCGATTAAAGCGATCAACTCGGGCCCGGCAATGGCGCCGGTGGCCGGCATCCACTACACCAAGGGAGTCGGGGCGTCCGCGGACGTGATCGTCGCCGACACGGGCGGGACGACTTACGACGTCAGCCTGGTTCGCGCGGGTGAGACTCCGTACACGCGCGAAGCCTGGATCGGTCGCGCGCATCTGGGGCACATGACCGGTTTCCCTTCCGTCGACGTGAAGAGCGTCGGTGCGGGCGGGGGCAGCATCGCCTGGGTTGATGAGGGCGGCGTCCTGCGGGTCGGCCCGCAAAGCGCGGGCGCATCGCCGGGTCCGGCCTTCTACGGCATGCAGCGCACGATGGCGACCGTGTCGGACGCGGCGCTGGTGCTCGGCTATCTCGACCCCGCCTTTTTTCTGGGCGGCGCGATCACGCTCGATCGCGGGGCATCGGTCCGGGTGCTCACCGACCGCGTCGCCGAGCCGCTCGGCCTGTCGCTGGAGGAAGCGGCGGCGGCGGTTGTCGATGTGGCGACCGAGAACATGGTCCAGGCGATCGTCGATATCAGCGTCGATCAGGGGCTCGACCCCGCCAACGCGGTGCTGATCGGGGGCGGCGGCGCGGCGGGGCTGAACTCGATCTACATCGCGCGGCGGCTGGGTTGTCACACCTTGTTGATCCCGGAACTCGGCGCCGCGCTGAGCGCGGCCGGAGGGCTGCTGTCGGAGATCGGCGCGGAGTATCGCAAGGCGACCTTTCTTCGCAGCGAGGCGTTGGATGCGGAGGCCGCGCGCGCGCTGATAGGCGAGCTGCGCGACAGCGCGGCGGCGTTCGCCCGGTCCGCCGGGGTGGCGACGGACGACCTCTCGCTCCGCTTCTCGGTGGAGGCGCGCTACCCGCGACAGGCCTGGGAGATACAGGTGCCGCTGCGCGACCCGGCCCTGTCGCCTGCGGGACTGGAGGCGCTGGTGCGCGATTTCCATGACGCTCACCTGCGTATCTATGCGGTCAACGACCCGGACTCGGCCATAGAGGTGATCGGCCTTGCGGTGCGGGTGAGCGCGGGTGCTCGCGCCGCGCCGCTCGGGCAGGTCCGCTGGCCGGAGGCGGCGCGCGCGGACGGTCAGCGGATGATCTACCTGCTCGGCGAGGGCGAGCGATCGGCGACGGTGCATCGGTTCGAGTCGATGCCGCGCGAGGAGACCTTCCGGGGGCCTGCCATCGTCGAATCGCCCTTCACCTCCGTGGTGCTCGACTCCGCAAGCGCGTTCCGGATCACGCGCGACGGCAGCCTTCACGTCGACTTGATGCCGGGGGTCGCGCGATGAACGGAACCACGCTCAACGGCGCGCGGCTCAGCATCCTGAACAGCCGATTCGAGGGCGTCTGCCGCAAGATGGCGAACACCCTGTTGCGGACCGGTCGCTCGGGAGTGCTGAACCGCGCGCGCGATTTCTCCTGCTGCATCGTCGACGCGCGGAGCGAGTTGCTGTCGGCGGCGGATTGCCTGCCCATCCACGTCCTGTCCGGCCCCGACCTGATGGTCCGGTCGATGCTCGCCTTCCATCCGAAGCTGCACGCCGGGGACGCGTTCCTGCACAATTCGCCCTATCACGGCTGCTCGCACGCGGCCGACCATACGATCCTCATGCCCGTCATCGACGGCGAGGGGCGGCATCGCTTCACCGTGCTGGCCAAGGCGCATCAGGCCGATATCGGCAATGCCGTCCCGACCACCTATTCCGCGTCCGCCGTCGACGTGTACGCGGAGGGTGCGCTGATCTTCCCGGCGGTCAAGGTGCAGGACCGGGGCGCGGTGGTCGAGGACATCGTGCGCATGTGCCAGATGCGCATCCGCGTGCCCGACCAATGGCATGGCGATTTCCTCGCCATGCTCGGCGCGGCGCGGATCGGGGTGGCGGAGATCGAGCGCATCGCCGCCGAGGTCGGCTGGGACCTGCTCGACGCGTTCGCGGTGCAGTGGCTCGACTATAGCGAAGGCCGGATGGAGCGCGCGATCCGCGGGCTCGAGCCTGGCACCGGCACCGCGACGGCAACGCACGACCCAATGAGCGGTACTCCCGCCGAGGGCATCAGGTTGAACGCCACGGTGAGCGTCGAGCCGGAGGCGGGCCGGATTCACGTAGACCTGAGCGACAACCCCGATGCGTTGCCGTGCGGGTTGAACCTCAGCGAGGCGTGCTCGCGCACGGCGGCGCTCACGGGCGTGTTCAACTCGATCGGGCAGGGCGTGCCGCGCAACGGCGGCAGCTTTCGCCGGGTCGACATCGCGCTGCGCGAGGACTCAGTCGCGGGCATCCCGCGGCACCCGACCAGCTGCTCGATGGCGACGACCAACGTCGCCGACCGGCTGACCGCCGCGGTCCAGCTCGCCTTCGCCGCCACGTCGGACAGCTTGGGCATGGCCGAGGCCGGCCCCAACCTGCCCGCGTGCAAGGCGGTGATCATCGGCCACGACACCCGCGTCGGACGCGACTTCGTCAACCAGATGTTCCTGGGCGCGACCGGCGGCGCGGCGACCGCGTGGAACGACGCATGGCTGACTTATGGCCATGTCGGCAATGGCGGGATGGGGTTCATCGACAGCGCCGAACAGGACGAGTTGCTCTACCCGATCGAGATCGTGGAGCGCCGCGTGCTCGCCGATACCGAAGGCGCGGGCACGCATGTCGGCGCGGGCAGCCTGCGCGTCGAGTACCGCGCCACGGTCAGCGCGCTGACCGCGACCTACTCGGCCGACGGCGCGGTCAACCTGCCGCAAGGCGTCCACGGCGGCGGCGAGGCGGGTGGGGCGGCGCAGTTCCATCGCGACGGCGAGGGAGTGGTCACGCCGCTGCCCGCCAGCGCGTCGGTCCGGCTCGCGCCCGGTGAGGGCATCATCGCCGTGACGCCGGGCGGCGGCGGCTATGGCGACCCCAAGCGTCGGAAACCGGAGAAAGTGGCGAGCGCGGTCGAGAATATGCTGCTGACCCCAGCCCGCGCGCGAGCCGTATATGGCTTCGACGCGGACAGCGGCACGTGAGCATACCCGTCCGGCACAGCCAACGAACCCCGCCGATTCTCTATTGTCATAACAGATATCACACCTCATACAGCAATGGCTGACAGAGGGGGCCACAGGATGCAGGACGGGATCGCGATCGCCACGCCGGACTTCGGGTCTTCCCCGTACGCCGCTCGCCTGCCCCGACGACTGCTCGTCGCGACCGCGTGCCTGGCCCTCGCTACCGGGCTGTGTCGGGCCGGGGACGCCGCGGCACAGGTCGTGCCGACGCCTGCGCCGTCCGGTTCGACCGACAAGCCGGACCCGGCGAGCGGACCCGCCGGGCCCGCTTCAGCTTCGGGACCCGCGACGCCCGCAGAGCAGCAGGTCTCGGGGCTGGGCGACGTCATCGTCACCGCGCGGCGGCGTGCCGAAAATATCCAGGACGTCCCCGCCGCCATTACCGCCATCACCTCGGCCGACCTTGCCGCGCGTCAGATCGTCACGCAGAACGACCTGAAGTTCTCCGTGCCGTCGCTCAGCCTCCAGGGGCGGTACGGGCATCAAGGCGGCACCTACGCGATCCGCGGGCTCGCCGGTCCGACGAGCGGCAACCCGACGGTCGGCACCTATTTCGCCGAAGTGCCCTCGCCCACCGCCGCTAACGGCTATGACGCGGCGGCGGGGTCGAGCCTCTACGACCTCGACTCGGTGCAGGTGCTGAAAGGACCGCAGGGCACGTTGTTCGGCCGGACGTCGACCGCGGGCGCGGTGCTGGTGACGCCGCGCCGCCCCGACCTGACCCGCTACCAGGGCGATCTGGAGGTCACGGCCGGCTCGCTGGGGCGCACCGAACTCACCGCCGCGGTGAACGTGCCGGTCATCAAGGACGTCCTCGCGATCCGCGCCGCCCTCAACCGCAACCATGTCGACGGCTACACGAAGATCATCGGCACCGATAATCGCCTCGACGAGACGAACACCCGGTCGTTCCGCATCAGTGTCGAGTTCGAGCCGACGAGCTGGCTCAAGAACACCACCATCTACGACGACAACCGCGTCGACGAGGCACCGGGGTCCTACATCCTCGCCGCGTACAACGCCAACCTGCCGGCTTTCCTGCTGCCCGCGAGCACCACGGCGTTCAACACGGTGTGCGCCGGGGCCGTAGCGCTCGGCCTGTCGCCCAACGTCCCGACCTGCGTCGCGCAGCGGATCGGCATCCTCGCCAACATGAAGTCGCAGCTCGCCGCCGAGCTGGCGCGCACGTCGCAGGGCGGGTCGGCGCTGCGCTACTCCAACGTCGGCAACGCCGCCTACAACCGGGAGGAGTCGCACCATCAGGAGGTGGTCAACACCACCACGGTGAAACTCCCTACGTTGGGCGTCTTCGAGACGCAGGTGAAAAACATCTTCGGCTATCAGCTGACCAAGGGGCTGACCGGCCAAGCTTTCTCCGACACGCCGTCGCCGACGTACACCCAGTATTTCGGCATCGGCGCGGGCGCGTCGAACAACCAGAGCGGAAATCAGGCGGTCACCAGACTGGGGCAGGGGAACCGGTTCTACACCGACGAGGTGCAGCTGTCGGGTACGGTCGACAAGACCCGGCTGGTCTACGTCCTCGGCTATTATTACCAGCGCGCGCCGGTCACGCAGCAGCTCGACGGCGTGTCGTTGCTGTCGCAGACGCTGGGCGGGATCACCACGCCCAATCTCGGCTTCGCCGCCGCCACGCCGTTCGCGATCGGCGGTGCCGCGACGCAAAAGGCTTATTACGGGCAGGCCACGCTCAGTCTCGACGGGCTCATTAACGGCGTGCACCTCACCGCGGGCTACCGCCATTCCAACGACGATGTGAGTCAGACGACCGCGGCGGCGGTGACGAACTACGTCACCGGAGCGATCACGCCCTCGGCGACGCAGACGACATCGGCGATCAGCACCGCGGGCGACGGCTATAATTTCTCGATCGACTACAAGCCGACCCGCGGCCTGTTGCTCTATGCGACCACGCGCAAGGGCTATGTGCCCGGCGGGCTCAACAGCTTCACCGCCAACTCATCGACGCTCCAGAACTATTCGCCCGTCTACGGGTCGGAAAACATCAAGGATTACGAGATCGGCGCGAAATGGGACTTCCGCTTAGGCAGCATTCCCGGTCGTTTCAACGTAGACTATTACCACGACGATTATTCCAACATTCAGCGTACCTTCACCGGCATCACCTCGGTCGGGTCGGTGTTGACCTATACCGCCAACGTGGCGGCGGCGAGGTTGCAGGGCGTCGAGGTCGAGCTCAACCTACAGCCGGTGCGGAACAGCTCGCTGAGCGTGAACTATTCGTACAACGAGACGGGCTATACCAAATGGGTCGGTGCCGATCCGCTCAATGTCGCGCCCGCGGGCACGGTGCTCGACCTGTCGCGCAACCCGTTCCCGAACGCGCCCCAGCACAAGCTCAGCGTGAACGGGTCATACGGGGTCCCGCTGTCCAGTAATCGCGGTCTGGTGACCGCGTCGGCGCAGGCCTATTACCAGAGCCTTGAATGGTTCTCGACTTCGGCGCAGCGCTACATGGACATTTACGGTGCCGGACTCGCCGGCGCGATCTCGCAAAAGGGCTATGCGCTGGTCAACGCCCGGCTCGACTGGTCGGACGCGATGGGTGTGCAGGGCCTGTCCGTGGGCGTGTTCGGCCGCAACCTGACCGACAAGATCTACACGACATCGGGCGTTGTCTCCCTTGCGACCTTCGGCGTCGCCACCAAGACCTATGGCGAGCCGCGATCCTACGGCGTCAATCTGAGTTACCACTTCTGATGGTCGACGCTTACATCATCGACGCCTGCCGCACCCCGCGCGGCATCGGCAAGCGCGGCAAGGGCGCGCTCGCCGCGCTCCACCCGCAGCACCTCGCCGCGACCGTGCTCAGGGCGATCGCCGAGCGCAACGCGCTCGATACCGCCGATGTCGACGACATCATCTGGTCGACATCGAGCCAGCGGGGCGAGCAGGGGGGCGATCTCGCGCGGATGGCGGCGCTCGACGCGGGCTACCACGTCCGGGCGAGCGGCACCACGCTTGACCGGTTCTGCGGCGGCGGCATCACCGCGGTGAACTTCGCGGCCGCGCAGATCATGAGCGGCATGGAGGATCTGGTGATCGCCGGCGGCACCGAGATGATGTCGCTGATGGGCGCCCATGCGGCGGAGGATGCGGCCGCGGGCAAACGGCCGATGCTGATGGGGTCGGGCAACGCCCGGCTCGACGCGCGTCACCCGCAATCGCACCAGGGCGTCTGCGGCGACGCGATCGCCACGCTGGAGGGCATCGACCGGGTCGCGCTCGACGCCTTCGGGCTGGAAAGCCAGCGCCGCGCCAAGGTCGCGATCGACGAAGGCCGCTTCGCGCGCTCGATCGTGCCGGTCGTCGACGACGCGGGCGAGGTGGTGCTCGACCGCGACGAATATCCGCGCGCCGACACCAGTGCGGAAGGGCTCGCCAGCCTCAAGCCCGCCTTCGCTGCGGTCGCCGACTATCCCATCGACGAGGAGGGCACGACCTTTCGCGGGCAGATCGCCCGCAAGTTCCCCGATCTCGAGATCGTCCACGCGCACCACGCGGGCAATTCGTCGGGGGTGGTCGACGGCGCGGCGGCGCTGCTGCTCGCGTCAAAAGATTATGCCGACAAGCACGGCCTCACGCCCCGCGCGCGCGTCGTGGCGACCGCCAATATGGGCGACGACCCGACGCTGATGCTCAACGCGCCCGTGCCCGCGGCGCGCAAGGTGCTGGAGAAGGCGGGGCTCGGCGTCGACGATATCGACCTGTGGGAGATCAACGAGGCGTTCGCGGTGGTGGCGGAGAAGTTCATCCGCGACCTGGGGCTCGACCGCGCCAGGGTCAACGTCAACGGCGGCGCGATCGCGCTCGGGCATCCGATCGGGGCGACGGGCGCGATCCTGATCGGCACGATCCTCGACGAGCTGGAGCGCCGCGATCTCAAGCGCGGACTGGTGACGATGTGCGCCGCCGGGGGCATGGCGCCCGCGATCATCATCGAGCGGGTCTGATCGGCGCTTCGCGACCGTCAGCAGGCGGCGCGGCTTTTGGGAAGAGGATGATGGACGAGCCCATTCTGCATCCCGTCGCGCACGCGCGCACCGCGCCGGACCGCGTGGCCTATCTGATGGCGGAAAGCGGCGAGGCGGTGACCTATCGCCAGCTCGACGAGCGCGCCAATGCCGGCGCGCGGCTGATCCGGTCGCTGGGGGTCGGTCGCGGCGACGGCATCGCGGTGATGATGGACAACTCCGCCCGCTACCTGGAGGTGATATGGGCGGCGGAGCGGATCGGCGTCTATTGCACCTGCCTGTCGTCGAAGCTCACCGCCGAGGAAGCCGAGTACATCATCCGCGACGGCGATTGCCGGCTGCTGATCGCCAGCCACGGCGTCGCGGCGGTCGCGACCGCGCTGCTGCCGCGCATCGGCGACCTCGCGCGGTCGATGTGCGACGGCGTCGTGCCCGGCTACGGCAGCTGGGAAGCGGCGCGCGACCGCCACGACACCGGCCCGCTCGCCGATCCGGAGCCGGGCAGCATCATGCTCTACTCGTCGGGGACGACGGGCCAGCCGAAGGGCATTCGCCAGCCGCTCCCCGCGGGACCGTTCCCTGCACCCCCTTCCGCGGTCGTCGCGCTCGGGCGGGCGCTGTACGGTTTCGCCGAGGACATGGTGTATCTATCGCCCGCGCCGCTCTACCATGCTGCGCCGCTGCGCTGGTCGATGGCGGTGCAGCAGATCGGCGGCACGGTCGTGGTGATGGAGCGGTTCGACGCCGAAGCCGCGCTGGAGGCGATCGAGCGGTTCCGGGTCACGCACGCGCAATGGGTGCCGACCCATTTCGTCCGCCTGCTGAGGCTGCCCGAGGCGGTGCGCGCCCGCTACGACCATTCGTCGCTGCGTGCGGTCTGGCACGCGGCGGCCCCCTGCCCGGGCCCGGTCAAGCGCGCGATGATCGATTGGTGGGGGCCGATCGTCCACGAATATTATGCGGGCAGCGAGGGCAATGGATTTTGCGCGATCTCCGCGACGGAATGGCTGGAACGGCCCGGCTCGGTCGGGCGCAATCTGGTGTCGCGCACGCACATCTGCGACGACAACGGGGAGGCGTTGCCGGTGGGCAGCGAAGGCACGGTCTTCTTCGAGGGCAATGTCGTCTATGCCTATTACAAGGACGCCGCCAAGACCGCCGAGGCCACCAATCGCCACGGCTGGACGACGCTGGGCGATGTCGGCCGGCTGGACGAGGCGGGCTATCTGTATCTCACCGATCGCAAGAACTTCACCATCATCTCCGGGGGCGTGAACATCTACCCCGCCGAGATCGAGAACCTGCTCGTCACCCACCCGGCGGTGGCGGACGTCGCGGTGATCGGCGCGCCGCATGACGAGATGGGCGAGGAGGTGGTGGCGGTGGTGCAGCCGGTCGACCCGGCGGGCGCGGGGCCGGCGCTCGCCGCCGAGCTGCTCGCCTTCGCCCGCGATCACCTCAGCCACGTCAAGGTGCCGCGCCGCATCGACTTTCGCGACACGCTGCCGCGGCATGACACCGGCAAGCTCTACAAGCGGCTGCTGCACGACGAATATCGGGCCGGGCGGTGAGGCGGAGACGGCGATGAACTTCGATTATTCGGACGAGCAAAAGGCGCTGAAGGAGGAGGCGCGACGTTTCCTCGCCGCGCGTTGCAGCGCGAATCGGGTCCATGCGGTGCTCGATGACGATACGGTCGCCTATGACGCTGAGCTGTGGCGCGGGGTGGCGGAGCAGGGCTGGCTCGGGGCCGCGATCCCGGAGGCCTATGGCGGGCTGGGACTCGGCCATGTCGAGCTGTGCGCGCTGGCCGAGGAACTGGGCCGCGCCTGCGCGCCGATCCCGTTCGCCTCGACGCTGTACTTCGTCGCCGAGGCGCTGATGCTGCACGGCACCGAGGCGCAGCGCGCCCGGTGGTTGCCGCGCATCGTCGCGGGCGAGGTGATCGGCGCGCTCGCCACGTCCGAGGGGCCGGGCCCGCTCACGCCGCGATCGGTACGCACCCGCGTCGTCGACGGCAAGCTGAGCGGTCGTAAGATCCCGGTCACCGACGGCGGTGCCGCGACGTTGTTCGTGGTGCTCGCCGACGACGGGCTTTACCTGTGCGAGGCGGCGAGCGGCGTGGAGCCGCTGGCGACGCTCGACCCTACGCGACCGGCCGCGGCGGTGACGTTCGACGCGGTGCCCGCCGAACGGCTGGGGCGCGCGGGCGAGGGCTGGTCGGCGTTGGCGGCGGTGCTCGACCGTGCCGCGGTGCTGCTGGCGTTCGAGCAACTCGGCGGCGCCGACCGCTGCCTCGAGATGGCGCGCGGCTATGCGCTCGAGCGCCACGCCTTCGGGCGACCGATCGCGAGCTATCAGGCGATCAAGCACAAGCTCGCCGACATGTACGTCAAGAATGAAGTGGCGCGGTCCAACGCCTATTATGGAGCCTGGGCGCTGAACAGCGGCGGGGCCGAACTGCCGCTCGCCGCCGCCACCGCGCGGGTCGCCGCCTCCGACGCCTTCTGGTTCGCCGCCAAGGAGAACATCCAGACGCATGGCGGCATCGGCTTCACCTGGGAGGCCGATCCCCAACTTTACTACCGCCGTTCGCGCCAGCTGGCGCTGGTCGCGGGCGCGCCGGCGCTGTGGCGCGAGCGGCTGGTCGCCGCGCTCGAAACCCGCAACGCCGCCTGAGAGGACAAAACGATGGACTTCGAGGACAGCGTCGGAGAAGCCGCCTATCGCGCGCAGGTGCGCGACTGGCTCGCGACCAACGTCGCCGAGCATCAGGCGATGCACCATGCCGACCAGCTGGGCGCGGGCCGCGCGTGGCAGGCGCGCAAGGCCGAAGCGGGCTATGCGCAGATCACCTGGCCGCGCGAATGGGGCGGGCCGGGGGGCACGCCGATCCAGAGCGTGATATTCGCCGAGGAAGAGGCGCGGCATCCGCAGCGTTACCCCTATTTCGCGATCGGGCTCGGCATGTGCGTGCCGACGGTGGCGCAATATGCCGATGCGGTGACGCGCGAGCGGTTCGTCGGGCCGGCGCTGCGCGGGGAGGAGATATGGTCGCAACTCTTCTCGGAGCCCGCGGGCGGCTCCGACGTCGCCGCGATCCGCACCCGCGCCACGCGCGACGGCGACGATTGGGTGATCGACGGCCAGAAGGTCTGGACGTCGGGGGCGCATTATTCCGACTATGGTATCGTGCTGGTCCGCACCGACCCCGCCAAGCCCAAGCACAAAGGCCTGACGATGTTCTGGGTCGATCTGACGTCGCCGGGCATCGAGATACGACCGATCCATCAAATGTCGGGCGGGTCCGACTTCAACGAAGTGTGGTTCACCGGCGTGCGCGTCCCCGATACGCAGCGGCTGGGGGCGGTGGACGATGGCTGGCGCGTGGCGCTGTTCACGCTGATGAACGAGCGGCTGGCGATCGGCGGGAGCAGCGGCGCGGGGCCGGCCGACATGCTGAAGCTCGCCCGCGAGGTCGACGGCGTCGACGGCGCGCTGATCCGCGACGCCGCCTTTCGCCAGCGGCTCGCGGACTGGTGGGTGCAGGCCGAGGGGCTCCGCAACACTCGGATGCGCACGATCACCGCGCTCTCGAAAGGTCAGACGCCCGGCCCCGAAAGCGCGATCGGCAAGATCATCGCCGCCAACCAGTTGCAGGATATCGGCAACGCCGCGATCGAGGCGCTCGACCAATATGGCATCATCAGCGATCCGGCGCTGGCGCCGCTGGCGGGTGCCTTCCAGCAGGCGGTGATGTGGGCACCCGGGCTGCGCATCGCGGGCGGCACCGACGAGATCCTGAAGAACATCATCGCCGAGCGCGTGCTCGGGCTGCCCGGCGATGTGCGCGCCGACAAGGACGCGGCGTTCCGCGACCTGCCGACCGGCCGCTAGACCGACGCCTCCGGCCGCCGAGCCGGGGTGCGCGAGAAGCGCGGGGCGGGTGCGGGCTGGACGACGCCGGCCAGCTCGACGAAGCTCTCGCGGGCGATATTATGCGGGTGGTTGGGCGCTTCCGCCATCGACAGGACCGGGGCGAGGCACGCATCCTCGCCCGCCATCAGCGCGCACCAATCGTCGCGGGTGCGGGTCAGGAACAGCGCGGTCAGCCGCTGGCGCAACCCGGGCCATGCCGCACGGTCGAACTGCCCGTCGAACGCCGGGTCGTCGGCGATCCCCGCGAACTTGCGAAAGCGCGCGTAGAAGGGCGGCTCGATCGCGCCCAGCGCGACGAACTTGCCGTCCGCGGTCTCGTAGGTGTCGTAGAAATGCGCGCCGGTGTCGAGCAGGTTGACGCCGCGCTCATCCTGCCAGTCGTGCATCGCGCGAAACCCCCATATCATGCTCATCAGCAGCGCCGCGCCCTCGGTCATCGCGCAGTCGATCATCTGGCCTTGCCCGGTACGCGCGGCGCTGAGCAGCGCGGCCGCCATGCCGAACGCCAGCATCATCCCGCCGCCGCCGAAATCGCCGACCAGGTTGATCGGCGGCGTCGGCTTGTCGCCCGCGCGGCCGAGACTGTGCAGCGCGCCGGCGACGGCGATGTAATTGATGTCGTGCCCCGCGGCCTGCGCCAGCGGACCCGTCTGGCCCCAGCCGGTCATGCGACCGACGACCAGCCGCGGGTTGGCGGCGATCAGCGCCACGGGGTCGAGGCCCAGGCGCTCGAGCACACCCGGCCGAAACCCCTCGATCAGCCCGTCCGCATCGGCGGCGAGCGCCCGCACCGCAGCGACGCCGTCAGACGATTTCAGGTCCGCCTCGACCAAGCGGCGCGAGCGCAGCAGCGGATCGCGAGGGTCGGGCGGCGTGCCGGGGCGATGGACATGGATCACCTCCGCCCCGTGATCGGCCAGCATCATCCCGCAGAACGGCACCGGGCCGATGCCGGCCAACTCGACGATCCGCAGCCCCGCCAGTGCTCCAGCCATCGCGCGGTTACCGCGGAGCCATGCGAATGCCGCCGTCGAGCCGGACGTCCTCGCCGTTGAAGTAGCCGCACTCGATCATCGTGAGGGCGAGCCGGGCATATTCCTCCGGACGCCCGAGCCGCTTGGGGAAAGGCACCGACGCGGCCAGCGCGTCCTTCACCGGCTGCGGCGCGCCCTGGAGCAACGGCGTGTCGAAGATGCCGGGCAGGATCGTGTTGATCCGAATACCCTCGCTCATCAGGTCGCGCGCGATGGGCAAGGTCATGCCGACGATCCCCGCCTTGGACGCGGCATAGGCGGCTTGCCCGATCTGCCCGTCCTCCGCCGCCACCGAGGCGGTGTTGACGATCGCGCCGCGTTCGCCGTCCGCCAGCGGATCAAGCGTCAGCATCCCCGCCGCCGCCCTGGCGATGCAGCGGAACGTGCCGACCAGGTTGATCTGGATAATCCGGTCGAACGCACCAATCGGGAAGTGCTTGACCGAACCGTCCTCCTTCGACCGGCTCGCGGTTTTGACTGCGTTGCCGGTGCCCGCGCAGTTGACCAGCACCCGCTCCTGCCCGTGCGCGGCGCGCGCCTGTGCGAACCCGGCATCGACACAATCATCGGAGGTCACGTCGACCCGGCAGAACACGCCGCCGATCTCGCGCGCCACCGCCTCGCCCTTGTCCGCTTGCAGATCGAAAATCGCGACCTTCACGCCCGCGGCGGCGAGCGCGCGCGCGGTCGCTTCGCCTAGGCCGGATGCACCGCCGGTCACCACGGCGGCGACGCTGTCGTCCAAGATCATCGGCATTCTCCCCACGTGTTCGTCGCCATCAAGTCGCAACTGCTATAACATGTAACGCTGGGCGGCAAACAGCCTTTTGCTGTCCGCGATTGACGTCGCGCGGTTGCCCGGCTGGCAGTTCGTGGTCCATCGACTGCGGAACGGTCGGCAGGGTGCGAGCTCGATGACAGTTTGCGATCGGACGGCCGCGGTGCTGACGCAGGCAGCGGTGCGCTGCGAATCCGTCGAACAGCGGGACACGCTTGCCTGAAAGCAAGCTGCTAAGTGTCGCGCGAGACCTTGCCAGTGTCGGGTCCAGTTGGTCTGATCGTGAGCGAGTTTGCTTAAAGTTAACCGTGGTTCCATAGTTCGCGGGAGAATCGGCGCGTGGCGTCTGGCCGGTCTCGTCCACCGCGGCGCTCCCTGACGGGAGCGCGTCGACGACGACGGAAGGAATAGCCATGCCCGAAGCAGCATCGCCCGCCACGCCAAGTGCGGGCTTTTTTCCAGACTTCGAGCGCCGGGTGACACCCACCGCTTCCGGAGTTGAGATCAACACCCTAGTCGGAGGGAGCGGGCCGCCGCTGCTGCTGTTGCACGGCCATCCGCAGACGCACGTCGCGTGGTGGAAAGTCGCGCCCAGGCTCGCCGAGCGGTTCACCGTCGTCGTGACCGATCTGCGCGGTTATGGCGACAGCAGCAAGCCAGGCACGGGCTATTCCAAGCGCGAGATGGGGGCCGATCAGGTCGAGGTGATGCACCGCCTCGGCTTTGACCGGTTTCAGGCGATGGGGCATGATCGCGGTGCGCGCGTGCTCCATCGCATGATGCTCGACGCGCCGCAGGCGATCGAGCGCGGGGTGATGCTCGACATCGCGCCCACCGACCTGATGTACGCGGCGACAGACGAGCAGTTCGCCACCAAATATTTCTGGTGGTTCTTCCACATCCAGAAAGCGCCGTTGCCCGAGCAGATGATTCAGGCCTCGACGGAGGTTTACCTGCGCGCGCATCTCGACGTGCAGAGCAAGACGCCGGGCGCGGTGACGCCGGAGGCGTTCGCGGAATATCTGCGCTGCTATCGCGAGCCGGGCTGCATCCACGCCGTTTGCGAGGACTATCGCGCGTCGGTCGGCATCGACCGCGAGCACACGCAGGCGGATACAAAGGCGGGGCGCAACGTCACGCAGCCGCTGCTGGTGATCTGGGGCGACAAGGGGACGGTAGGCGAGATGTTCGACGTCGTCGCGTTGTGGAAGCAGGAGGCGGACGACGTGCGCGGGCGGGGCCTGCCCTGCGGCCACCTCATCCCCGAGGAGCAGCCGAACGCGCTGCTGGAGGCGGTCGAGGGCTTTCTGCAACCGTGAGCGGGGCGGGCGCGATTGATGAAGGGGAGGACACCGCGCGGCTGGTGCTGGCGGCGGCGCGCACCTTGCTCCAGAACGGCGAGGACACCAGCGGCGTGCTGAGCGCCGCGCGCTCGCTGGGTGAGGCGCTCGGTCGTTCGATGGAGGCGGCGCCGCATTGGGGCGAGATCGGCATCCGTGTCGACGGCCAGCTGGCGGGGATCGCACCCGTGACGCCGTGGGGCGTCAACATGCGCCGCGTGGTCGGCACGCTGACCGCGGTCGACGCGGCGCGCGCGGGTCGGCTGAAGGGTCCGGCGCTGGCCCGCGCGGTCGCGGAAGCGGCGGAGGCGCGAGCCGCGAACCCCTGGCTGTTCGCGCTGATGTGCGGGCTCGGCGCGCCCGCCCTGTCGGTGATCAACGGGGCATCGCATCCGGTGGTGCTGGCGATCGTGGGCGTCGCCGCGTTCGGCGGCGGGCTGTTGCGGCGGGTGATGGGCGGGCGGCTCGGCATCGACGACGGGCTGGCGCAGTTGTTCGCCGCCGCGCTGCTCGCGGGCGTGGCGGGCGGCGTCGCCGTGCGGTGCGGCGTCCCAGCCGCCTCGGGGCTGGTCGCGCTCGGCCCGCTGCTGGTGTTGAACCCCGGGCCTTCGCTGATGAGCGCGACATTCGACCTGATGGGGCTGCGGATGCCGTTGGGGATGGCGCGGCTTGCTTACGGCCTGTTGTCGGTGGTGGCGCTGTCGGCGGGGATGCTGATCGGCGCAGGGCTCGCGGGCGGCGTCACGCCAGACTGGCGATCGCCGACGCCGCACCTCCTATGGTGGCAGGACATGGCCTGCGCGGGTGTGGCGTCGGCCGCCTATGCCGTGTTCTTCTCGATGCCCTACCGGATGCTGGCGCTGCCGGTGGTGATGGGGGCGTCGGCGCACGGCCTGCGCTGGCTGTGCCTGACGACGTTCCACCTTTCCAATGCGAGCGCCTCCGGCGTCGCCTGCCTGCTGGTGGGCGTGGTCGTGGAGCCGATCGCGCGCCGGTGGCGGCTGCCGTTCGCGGCGGTCGGGTTCGCGTCGGTGGTCGCGCAGGTGCCCGGCAGCTACCTGTTCCGCATGGGCGCGGGGTTGGTCGAGCTCCAGCGGGTCGGCGCGGGTGCGCCGCTCAAGCTGCTCGCCGGGATCGCAACCGACGGCGGGACCGCGCTGCTGACAATGGTCACGATGGCGCTAGGGCTTGCCATCCCGAAGAGCCTCTGGATGCGGCTGGGGGCGAACCAGCGCTTCTAGCGCGCCGACCTTCAGAACGACACGGAGGAGCGCAGGCCCAGCACCAGCGCGCTCGGCACGCGCCCGCCCGGCGTCTGGATCGCGAGCGCGCCGCCTGCGGGGTGGACGATGTACTGGACGTTGGGCTGGAGCTTGAGCGGGCCGACCACCGCGGCCAGGTAGCTGAGTTCCGCGACGCCCTCGAACGCGGGCGGGACGGTCGCAGGCGCGCCCGACTGGAGCAGCGCTCGCGCCGCCGAGCGCAAGCTGGGCGAGATGCGCGCCACCGCCACCCCAAGCCCCAGCTTGTCCCCGTCGCGCCCGGCGAACGGCGCGGACAGCGTTACCCCCGCATCGGCGTAGAGGTCGATGACGTTGCGGTCCGACGGGCTGTAGGACAGCCGCAGGAAGCTTCGCACCACCCGCTTGCTGTTGGTGGAGGACCGCCACAGCCTCCCGTCGGCGACGCCATAGACCGCATAGTCGGCGTCACGCCCGAGCGGCGAGGCGACGGGGCCGGGCGTCACCGTCGGGTTGCGGAGCGCGGCGAACCGGTCGAGATGCACCCATCCGCCCAGCATCAGGGTCAGCGCGGGCGTCTTGCCGCCCGACGTGCGGCTGACCTCACCGATGATGAACGGTCGGCCCGAGAAGCCGAAATTGTTGAACCCGTGCTTCTCCCGCTGCTGCGGATCACCGCCGCCCGGACCCGCGGGATCACCAGCGAACACCGCCGCGCGCACCGTGATGCGGTCGTCGGGCTTCACCGCCACGCGCACACCGGGGGCGGCGAGCGGATAGGACGGGCCGCCGCTCGGCAGGTCGGTCGCGAAATTGTCCGGCCAGCCGAAGGTCGAGTTGACGAACAGATTGGCGGTCTTGCTTTGCATGAATTCCTGCGCGGCGGTGAACTTGCCGATACGCACGGTGACGGCGGAGTTCGGCGCGACCTGGAACCAGAGCTGGTTCAGCCGGATCGCGGGCTCCGCCTCCAGCCCGCTGACCAGCAGCAGGTTGCCGACATGCCGCCCCGACAGGCCGATGCCGTGGATGTCGTAGAAGCTCAGATGCGCGGTGGTGTCGGGGATGCCGATGAGGTGGTCGAGATCGGCGTCGAACAACACGCTCGCGCGGCCCAGATAGACCAGCCCGCGCGATTGCCCGCCCGCCACATCGGCGTTGAGGTCGCTCGCATAGTTGAACGTGACCGCGACCGGCTTGTCCTTGCCGCTGCCGTTCTCGCCCTGATATTGCCGGCTCTCCGCCTGGCCCTCCCCGTCCGACTGCGCGTGCGCGGGCGGGGAGGCGAGCGCGAGCAGACCCGCCGCGACCTTGCGCGTCCAGCTCGCGCTCATGCCGTCACGTTCGCGCTGTCGCCGCCGGTGATCGCGAGGCTGGTCCCGCTGATCATCGCCGCCGCCTCCGAGGCGAGAAAGACCACCGCCGGAGCGATCGCGTCCGGTTCGAGCCAGGGCACACGCGCGGGCAGCTTGGCGGCGAGCGCCTGCGCCGCGGTCGCCTCGTCCCTGGCGGGGTTGCCGGTGGGCTGCTTGCCGCCGACTTCGATCGCCTGCGCGTAGCGGTCCTCGTGCCGGGTAAGCGCGGTGTCGATCAGCCCCGGCACGACCGCGTTGACGGTGATGCCGTGCGGGCCGAGCTCGAGCGCCGCCGACTTCATCAGGCCGAGGATGCCCCATTTCGACGCCGAATAGCTTGCGCCGTTGAGCGTCCCATGCTGGCCTTGCGTCGACGAGGTGACGATGATCCGCCCGCCGCCGCGCTTCACCATCAGCGGTGCGAAGGCGCGCAGCGCGTTGGCGGTGCCGTTGAGGTTGTTGTCGATCTGGTCGTGCCAGTCCGCGTCGTCCATCTCGAGCAGCGGCTTGAACGCCTGGATGCCCGCATTGGCGAACAGGATATCGACCCCGCCCCACGCCTCCGCGATCCGCGTCGCAACGCCGCGCAACGCGGCGATGTCGCGCTGATCCGCCGTGGCCGCGACCCAGCGCCGACCGGTCGCCGTCACCAGCTCGCCCGTCCGGTCGAGATCGGCCCCGGTCGCGGGCGGAAAGGTGTCGATCGGGCTTGCGGGCGCGCACAGGTCAAGCCCTGCTACGTCCGCGCCCGCCTGCGCCAGCGCCACGGCCGCGCACCGGCCGATGCCGCGCGCGGCCCCGGTGACGACCGCGATCTTGCCCGCCAGCGCGGTTGAGGAAAACAGCTCCATGACGTACTCCTGTGTGGCGCGCGCCTAGACCGGCGCGATGCCGCGCGACTCCTTGGGCAGGCGCGCGACGAGCTCGGCGGGCAGGTTGAAATTCGCCTTGGGACTCGCCGGGCGTCGGCTTACGACCGGACCTGCTGCGGCGGCAGCATACGCGCCAGCAGTCCGTCGCGGCGCACCGCGACATGCCACACGGTCGCGGCGATGTGGAGCAGCACCAGCGCGTACACCGCCCATTGCCCGGCAAGGTGGAGCGTCGTCGCGACCCGGTTCAGCGCCTCGTCCTTGGGAAAGCCCGGGATCGAGAGGACTCCGAAATAGCTGACCGGCTTGCCGTTGCCGCTCATCAAATAGCCCGACACGGGCATGGCGAAGAAGATGAAATACAGCAGCCAGTGGCTCGCCTGGCCCAGAAAGGCCAAAACCGGCCCGGCGCCGTCCTGCTCGGGCGGCGCACCGTGCCGCGCGCGCCAGAGCAGCCGGCAGACGATCAACGCCCAGATCGTCAGCCCCACCGAGCGGTGGACCACGAACACCGTCGATTTCTCGTTCCCCTTGGGAAGCGACTCGGCGACCCAGGCGAGCGGCAGCACCGCAAGAACAAAGGCCAGCGTCGCCCAGTGCAGCGCCTGCGCCGTGCGGGTGTAGCGGGCCGTCACATCGCCTCGGCTCATGCCGGACACTCCCGATATTGATGCTCAAAGCCTACCGCGTGATGGCCATGACCCGACGCGGGACCCGCGCCCGTCAGGGCCTCAGATCGAGCGCTCCGACTTCGGGCGCGTATCGGCCCACCTCGACACGGTCGTACAGGTTCGCGCCGTAATAGGGGCTTTCGCGAATATAGGCCTGTGCATCATCGAAATCGTCGGCTTCCATCAACGTCAGCCAGCCGATCCTCTGGCCGTTGCGGTCGTGGATCGCTCCGGCCGAATAGATATGGCGGGACAGTTGAGCGAAATGCTCGTTGAAACCGGCCTGAAGAGCCGCTGGACTGGTATCCACCCCCGCCCGAAAGAACCCTGTCAAAGCGAACAGCATGGCTTTCTCCTTGTTCTGCGCGGGCGGACGCTTGTGTGGGTACGCCCCGGCCCGCGCGGACCGGCTTGCTTGGCGGCCGGTCACAGCAACGGAGGCACGGTCTTGTCGATCGGCACCGCGATCACGGTCGGGCCGTCATGGTCGAGCGACGCCTTGAACATGTCGGCCGCTTCGTCCGCGCTCCCGGCCCGCTCCGCCTTGCAGCCATAGCCGCGCGCCAGCTGCACGACATCGACGGGCGGCAGGTCGAGCCCGGGAACGCCCGGCGTATTCTCCTCCTTCGCGAACGCCTTGAGGATCGCGTATTCGTCGTTGACGGGCACCACGATCGTGACCCGCGCCTTTTCGTGCGCGGCGGTGGCGAGCGACTGGATCGAGTAATGGAACGACCCGTCGCCGATCACCGACAGCACGGGGCGGTTGCGCCCCGTCGCCCGCTCGCCCAATGCGACCCCGATCGAGCCCGGCAGGCCGAAGCCCAGGCCGCCCGACGCCATGGTGAAGAACCCCGACCGCTGCCGGACCGGGAAATGCTTGTGCAGCATGGCGAGGTTGGACGGGCTTTCCTCCGCCAGCACCAGGTCGGGCGGGCGCACCCCGGCGAGCGCGGCGAACACCGCCTCGGCGGTGGGTGGATTGCTCTTGGCGGGCGGCGCAGTGGGGCTTCGCGGGTTCGGGGCCGCCGCGCGCCCGGACGGCTTCACCGCCGCGCATAGCGCATCGAGCGCCAGCCCGGCGTCCGCGACCAAGCTGTCGCCCACCGGCGCACGCGCCGCCTCTTCCGGGTCGTTGGTGATGTGCAGCAGGCGGCAGCCGTCGGGCAGGTACGCGCCCGGCTCGTACGGGTAGTAGCGGAACACGGGCGCGCCGACCACCAGCACCACGTCATGCCCTTTCAGCGCGGCGGCGAGCTGCGGGATCGAGAACTTGAGCCCACCCGCATATTGCGGATGGTCCTCGGGGAAGCTCGCGCGTTCGGAGCCGGGTGCCGCGAACACGGTCGCGCCGGTCTTCTCCGCCAGCGCGATCGCCTGCGCCCAGGCGTCGGCGCGGTCGATATCGGCCCCGGTCACCAGCGCCGGGTTCTTCGCGCCCGAGAACAGCTCGGCGAACATCTTCAGCCGGTCGGGGTCGGGCGCGGCGCGCCTGCCGACGTCGCGCACCACCGCGACCCCGAGCGCATCCTTCTCCCAATCGTCGAGCGGCAGCGACAGATAGGTGGGACCCATCGGCGGCTGCACCGCCGTCGCATAGGCGCGCATCAGCGCGGCGGGGATGTCCTGCGCGCGCACCGGCTCATACGACCATTTGACACGCGGGCGCGGAAAAGTGGGCGCGTCGACATTGGTCAGCCACGGCTCCATCAGCGCCATCTCGCGCGTCTGCTGGCCGGTGGTGAGGATCATCGGCGTCTTCGACATGCGCGTGTTGACGAGGTTGCCGAGCGCATTGCCGAGCCCGGGCGCGGTGTGGACGTTGACGAACACCGGCTTGTCCGTCGCTTGTGCGTACCCGTCCGCCATCGCCAGCACCGATGCTTCCTGCAAGCCCAGCACGAAGCGGAAATCGTCGGGGAAGTTCTTCAGGAACGTCTCCTCCGTCGAGCCCGGATTGCCGAACACGGTGGTGAGCTCCAGCTTGCGCATCAGGTCGTAAGTGGCGTCGCGCACGTTCATGGGCGTTCTCCTTGGGATAGCGGAAAGGGGTCAGGCTTTGGGGAGCAGCAGGATCCAGAGCGGCAGTGCGACCGCCATGCCGATCGCGCTGAGCAGCACCGTGCTCGCCGCCTGGTCGACATAGGTCTTGTAGCGCGACGCGAGGATCAACCCGATCAGGCTGGACGACAGCGCGCTCAGCACCACCGCCTGCGCCTCCTCGGCACCGGTGACGC
>CALMGC010000027.1 GCA_937863505.1 uncultured Sphingomonadales bacterium
GTGCCTTCCTCCATCGTCGGCGACAGCGCGGGCATCTTGATCTCGATCGGCATCGGCTTCCTCTCGCGCGCGTTGAACACGGTTATCGCCCTCTCGCGCCGCCATCGGCACGGGTCAAGCCGGGCGAGCCTATGGGGAGCGGGAGCGATGCGCGTCTATCTGGTGGTGATCGACGACACGCCCGAGGCGGAGGTGGCGCTGCGCTTCGCCGCCCGGCGCGCGGCTAAGACGGGCGGCGGCGTCGAAATCCTAGCGCTGATCGAGCCCACGGAGGTGATCGCCTGGGGCGGGGTGCAGGCGACGATCGAGGAGGAAGCGCGGCTGCAGGCCGAAGGGCTGGTCGCGAAGGCGGCGGGAACGATCCTGGACGAATCGGGGCTGCGCCCGTCGATCGTGGTGCGCGAGGGCGAGGGCCCGCGCGTGATCCGCGAGCTGATCGCCGCCAACCCCGCCATCGCCGCGCTGGTGCTGGGCGCGGCGGCGAGCGGCGCGCCGGGGCCGCTGGTGGCGCATTTCGCGGGGGCGGAGGCGGGCGCGCTGGCCGTGCCGGTGATGATCATCCCCGGCAGCCTCGATTCGGCGGCGATCGACCGGCTGAGCTGAACGCGGCGGGTCCGAAGGCGCCGCGTTCCGGGTCGGGGAACGGCAGGAAACCGAAGGCAATGGTGAACCGGCGGCGAGGTCGGCTTCCCGTGAACCACCGTCAGGCAGGTTTTGAACGGGCCAAAAACGATGGATGCCGTGGCAAGCGGCTCCGCGTTCCCGAAGGGGATCATGATGGGAAACCCGTTCGCTATCGTTCCTCCACTGGGCCGATCACGAAAGCCGGTGACAGTTTTGGCGCGACGACAACCAGATCATAGGCTTGCACCAACTGACGCCAGCCAGCCGGCATGTCCGGCGTCGGCCGCCCGCGGAGCCGCCGCAGATCGACCAGCAACCAATCCGATCCGGTCATCGCCTTGGGGCGGACGGCCAACGCGTCCTTCAGCCAAGGATAACCGACATCCGACACGGGTGTGTAGCGTTGGATGGCGACCTGCTGGCCTACGCCGTTATACCCGCCCAATAAGCCATCGACGCCCATCACAAGAACGTGCAGCGAGGAAGCACCTTCGCCCTCGGCACGCTCGGCAACGAAATTGCCCAGATCGCGCTGCCGCAGAGCGTTCACGCCCTTGGCGGTGTGAACATCACCGAACTTGATCAGGACACGGCTTCCGGCCGGAGCCTGGGCCAGATAGCCGGCCAGCGTGCGCTTGATGAGCCTGGCGCGGCGTCCGTTCGGGTCCGCTTGCCGATGCCAGATAGATCGCCCTTGTCTCGGCGAGAGCCTCGAACAACTGTCGCGTCCGCGTGCCTCCATCGGTGGCGATGGCGAGCCGCGTCTCCTCCATCTGGCCGTCGGTCACCGTGTAAACAAGGAACCTGCCCGGCGAGCGGGATGCGACTGCGTCGGCGGTCGCGGCGCGATCCAACGCCCTGAGCCGGTCGATGGCAGCCGTGGCGACGGGACCCGACGACGCTGCCGCCATGTCGTCGAGGAGGAAGCCGCTGGCCCTGAAGAACTCTTGATCCAGCCCCCAGACCTGAAAGGCGGGACCTGCCTCGCGCGCGCAGGCCGCGGCCATGTCGCTTTCGTCCCTGCCGTTTTGAAAAGCCATGGCATCCGGGTGCGCGCGCATGAACGTGGACAGGCGTGCGATCCGATCGGGCCGGCGAAGATCGGCGTCCACGATGCGCGCGGCTTCCGGCCCCGTCTCGACGGCCATCGCGCGGAGACCCTGTGTCGCCATGATGTGACAGAGTGCGACGGTGAAGCGCGGTATCTCACGCGAAAAATGGGCCTCCCCGATCAGGACATATCGGGCCTGATCGACGGCGGCTGCCAACGTCGTGGCAGCCGGCCCGTGAAGGTCCGATCCGCCCAGTTGGAACCCGCTTTCGGAAGCAGCGACCTTTTCCATGAACGTCGGGGCTGGAACCGGTGTCTGGGCGAGGGACGCTGTTGAGAGGACGCTGAGCAGCAATCCGAACGCACGATACATCCTCGATCCAGCCCCCATCCCATGTCGCCTCCGGATGGCCGCGAACGTGCGATGCCGCAAGGTTCGGAAAAGCACTCCGCCTACAGGTGCCGGTTCCGATGGTCATTCCGCTCTTGAGCATGGAGCACAGCCGTTCCACAATCGCGCCATGCGCTTCGCCCTGCTCCCGCTCGCCCTGATCGCCACCCCCGCCGTCGCGCGGGAGGCTCCAAGCCCCGAGCGGCTGCGCGCCACGGTCACCAAGCTGGTATCGTTCGGCACCCGCCACACCGCTTCCTCGCCCACCGACCCCAAGCGCGGGATCGGCGCGGCGCGCGCCTGGGCGGCGGGGCAGTTCACCGCCATCGGGCGCGCGTGCGGCGGCTGCCTGTCGGTGGAGCAGATCGGTCGCCGCTTCACCGGCCCGCGCGCGCCGGACGGGGTGCGGGTGGTCGACGTGCTCGGCATCCAGCCCGGCAGCGACCCCAGTCGCTACGTCGTCGTCGGCGGGCATATCGATTCCATCGTCGGCGACGTGATGGACCATGACGCCGACGCGCCGGGCGCGAACGACGACGCGTCGGGCGTCGCGTTGGTGCTGGAGGCGGCGCGCATCCTGTCGCGCGAGAAGTTCAGGGCGACGATCGTCTACGCGGTTTTCTCGGGCGAGGAGCAGGGGTTGTGGGGCGGCACCCTGCTCGCCGACACCGCCAAGGCGCGCGGGTGGCAAATCGACGCCATGCTCAACAACGACATCGTCGGCAGTTCCGTGGGGCAAGGCGGGGTGCGCGTCGCCGATCGCGTCCGCGTCTTCTCCGAAGGCATCCGCGCGGGCGACCCGCTGACGGATGCGATGACCCGGCGCGCGGAGGGCGGCGAGGATGACGGACCGAGCCGCGCGCTCGCCAAGGCAATCGACGGGGTCGCCGACACGCTGCCGGGCGGGTTCGACGTCCGCGTCGAGCGGCGGCCCGACCGGTTCGGGCGCGGCGGCGACCATGAGCCGTTCCTCGCGCTCGGTTATCCCGCCGTCCGCTTCACCGTGGGCGCGGAGAACTGGGACCGGCAGCACCAATATGTCCGCACGGAGAACGGGCGCAGCTATGGCGACACGGTCGAAGGTGTCGACTTCGATTATCTGGCCAAGGTGACCGCGATCAACGTCGCGACGCTCGCCCGCCTCGCCGCCGCGCCCGCCACGCCGCCCAAGGCCTATGCCGCGGGGGCGCTGTCGCGCGACACCACCGTAAGCTGGCCCGCGGTGCCCGGCGCGGCGTCGTACAAGGTCTATTGGCGCGGCAACGACGGCCCGGTGACCTGGACCGACAACCGGGTCGTCGCCGCGCCCGCGACGAGCACGGTGTTGACGCAGATGCCCGTCGACGACAATTTCTTCGGCGTCGCGGCGGTCGGCGCGGACGGGGCGGAGAGCATCGTCACCTTCGCGGGCCGCTCGCCGAGCATCCCCGTCGCGGGTGGGCCTCCAGCGGCACGGCGCTGACGCCTATACCCGCCACCGGAAGCGGCCGGTGAGCGGGAAGTCAGCCAGCACCGGCTCCTCGCGCGCGCCCGCGCCGATATTGTGGATCACCCAGCCGGGCCCGCGGTCCGACACGATGCCGATATGCGGCAACCGCCCGCCGATCAGGCAGGTGAAGATGTCCCCCGCCCGCCACCCCCGCGCGTCGGCAGGGAGCGGCAGCCGCGCGCGCTGGCGCGTCAGGAACACCGCCACGTTCGGGACGCGGCGGTGGTCGATGCTGGCGTCGGGATGCGTCAGCCCCCAACGATGCGGGTAGGCGGCGAAGGCACGCGCCATGTCGTCATGGACGAGCGCCTGCAGGTCGACGCCGAACGCATCGCGATAGGCGCGGATCACCACATCGGTGCACACGCCGCGCTCACGCGGCACATCGCCGCCCGGATAGCGCAGCGCGGTATAGTCCGGGTCGTAGCGCAGCGTCACGCCCACTTGCCGCCGCGTGGCGGCGATCAGCACACTTGCCCGCGTTGGCGGCGCACTCCGCGCGGCGACGGGCGCGAGCGCCAGCCCGAGCAGCACCGCGCGCCGCGACGGTTGGGTCACCCCTGTCGCCCGGCCCCGTAATAGCTCGCCACCCGGTCGGCATAGGCCTGGTCGAAGACGGGCGCGTTGTTGGCCCAGCTCGGCCCGCCCTCCAGCACGCGCTTGTCGATCGTGACGACATAGACGTCGCGGACCGGGTCGTACCCGAGCAGGTCGAACGGCACCGGGTAGAAGCTCTTGCCCATCCCCAAAAACCCGCCGAGGCTCAGCACCGCATGGGTGACGTGACCCGATCGCTTTTCGACCATAACCGAATGGACCTGGCCGACCGTTGCGCCGTCGCGCCCCTCGACCTTGACGGTCGTGGCGACCGTGGCCGGGACCAAGGGGCTGGCGGGGGCGGTGTCGGCCAAGGCTGGAGTCCTTACGAGTGCGTGGAGCCGAACCGTTCGCGGCGAAGGCCCGAGAACGGTTGAGCGGCGGGCGGCGCGGGTGCATGGATAGGCGCGTGCGTATCCTCCTGTCCATGCTGGTGCTGCTCGCGCTGACGAGCTGCGTGTCCGCCCCGCCCCCGCCGCCGCCCGCGCGTCATGAAGCGGCCCCGCCGCCCGCGCCGATGGCGAGCGACTGGCGCGACTGGCCGCAGACGCCGGGCTACTGGGATTATAGGCGTAGCTCCGGCGTATCCACGGCGACTTACGGGACGGAAGACCCGGGCCTAGTCGTCTTGTGGTGCCCGGCGCCGGGCACGATGCGCTTGATGGTCACGGGTGCCGTCCCCGGTCCCGCGACGATCCGCACCACCGCCATCACCCGCACGCTGGCGCTCCGCGACGTCGGCACGGGCGGCATCGGCGCGGTTCTGGCCGCCACCGACCCCCTGCTCGACGCGATCGGCTTCAGCCGCGGGCGCTTCGTCGTCGAGCAGCCCGGTCGGCCGCCGCTCGTCCTCCCCGCCTGGGCGGAGGTGGAACGGGTGGTCGAGGATTGTCGCGGCTGACGATTGGCCTTGCATCGGGG
>CALMGC010000028.1 GCA_937863505.1 uncultured Sphingomonadales bacterium
ATCACGGGTCATGGGCCGGCAAGCCCGCCGTCTCGGGCACCGCCGACGAGATCGCACGCAGCCTCGATGCCTGGCAGCGGCTCTCGGCGGGGGAAGGAACCAAGGGTGCCAGGCTGCACGACTGGGCCTGTCTCGAGCTCGCCGATCTTGATGCTGCCGATTACGACGAGGCGGGATCAGGGCTGTGGACGCGCGGGCTGCTGGTCCGCCGCCGCATCGCCGATGGCGATCTGGCGTTCTTCACCGCCCGGTGCCCGGCTGCAACCACGATCCAGGCTCTGGTCTTGGTCGAAGGGCACCGCTGGGCGACCGAAGACAGCTTCGAAACCACGGCGGTGATCGTCAAGGCAGGATTGCGAAGCACAAGCGGCTGCCCCGGCAGATGGACGACCGAGCGCCATTCCGTCGGGCCAGCGCGCTCGAAGGTTGTGAACGCATCGCGCGAGGCGTGAATGAAGACGATCGTGTCGACACTCTCGATGCCTTGATATTCGTCGAGCTTGACGCCGTGATCAGTAGACTCGGTCGACTTCTATAAAATCTCGACAAGCTGCTCGACAGCATGACCCGCCGGGCGGAGAACCGGACGCGCGACAAGGCGATCAGGACGGTGCGCAAGATGCAAAGGCATCTGCACGCCCTGACCGATAGCTGCCGCGTGCTGATCGACGCGCACGCCAAGGGTATCGACTCCCTTGCGCGTATCGGCCCGTTCGACTGGGAGCGGTTCGAGCCTGGGGGAAAGACGCCATGACACCGCTCCGCTTCGACGATGGCGGTCGCGCGCGGCTCGGCGTAGCGAACGAAAGCGGCGTCGTCCCGCTCGACGCGATTGCCGGGCGCTATCCAACGATGCTGTCGCTCATCGCGGGTGGCGACGAGGCGCTGCGGGCGGTGCGCGAAGCCGTGGACCGCGCGAACGGCGCGCTCGACCTCGGTCCGCTGCGGCTGCTCGCCCCGATCGAGCGTCCGGGCAAGTTCCTGGCGATCGGGATGAGCTACAAGAAGCATGTCGCCGAAGCGCAAAAGCTCGGCATCGCGGTGCCGGCCCATCAAATACTGGTTCAACAAACAAACCAGCTGCATCGCCGGGCCGTTCGACGAGGTCGAGCCGGGCGCGACCGAGCAGCTCGATTACGAGGCCGAGCTGGCGGTGGTACTCGGCAAAGCGGCGACGAACGTCGCGACCGCGGATGCCGGGGCACACGTTTTCGGCTAGACCGTGTGCAACGACGCGACGTGTCCGCCCGCGACTGGCAGAAGCATCGCCGACCTTTACTATCGGCAAATCGTTCGACACGCACGGGCTGATCGGCCCATGGATCGTGACCTCCGACGAGATCGCCGATCCGCACCGGCTGGGCTTGCGTTGTTATGTCAATGGCGAGCTGCGCCAGGACGGCGATACGAGCGAGCTGATCCACAGCGTGTGGGACCAGATCGCTTACCTCTCGGCGGCATTCACGCTCGACCCCCGACGTCGTGGTCGTCGGCGCGGGCCCGGCGGGGCTCGCCGCCGCGATCGAGCTCGGCACGCTCCGCGTCGGGGTTGTGCTGGTCGAGCGCAAGGAGCGGGTCGGCGTTGCGCCGCGTGCGAAGACTGGCAACGTGCGCACTCGCACACACCTGCGCCGGTGGGGGATCGCCGACCAGCTCGCCGCGGAAGCGCCGTTCGGCGTGGATTATGCCAACAACATGGTGTTCGTGACATGGCTCGGCCCGGACGGGCACGAACTCGCCCGCTTCGCCGATGCGTTCAAGGCTTCGCCAGAGCGCGATGCGCGTTACCCCGAGCACGCGCAATGGGTGCCGCAATACCGGCTCGAAAAGGTGATGCTCGAAAAGGTCCACACGTTGCCGGGCGTCGAGGTGCGCTTCCGCACCAGCTTCGTCACGGCCGAGCAGGACGCCGCGGGCGTCTTGGCGACGCTCCGCTCGGAGGAGGATGGCGAGTATCGCGGGCGCGCACGCTATCTGATCGGCGCGGACGGTGCCCGCAGCGCGGTGCGCGAGCTGATCGGGGCGAAGCTGGAAGGGCGGCACGGGCTGTCGCACCACTATAACATCATCTTCCGTGCGCCCGGACTGGCGGAGGCGCACCCGTTCGGGCCCGCCGCAGTCTATTGGCAGATCGGCAAAGCCGGCTTCAGCGCGCTGGGCCCGATGGACGCGGGTGACCTGTGGTTCTTCGTGCCCGGCGGGGCCAAGCCGGGAACGTCACTGTCCAACAATGAAGCCGCGACGCTGATCCGCGAGCGCACGGGTTTCGACTGTTCGTTCAAGGTGTTTGAGCGCGGACAGCTGGACAGCCAGCGAGCTGAAGGCGGACCGCTATGCGGACCGGCGCATAATGCTCGCGGGCGACGCCTGCCACGTTCGCCCGCCGACGGGTGAAGGTGGCATGAACATGGGGGTCGGCGACGGCGTCGACCTCGGCTGGAAGATCGCCGCGACCCTCCAGGGCTGGGGCGGCCCAGAGCTGCTGGTGACTGAACGTGGTTAGGCCGGAGGGCGTTCTGGGTTCAGGCGTTGTATGGGGCCACCTTGGCGCTGGTGCGTCCCGACCAGCACGTCGCGTGGCGGGGCGATGCATGGCGGCCTGTGCTCGGCAAAGCCGTTGGCGCGGTTAGCCCGTAGCATCCAGTCGGGAACCGTGCGAAACGCAATGATCTTTGGAGCTTGCGCCTGGATGCTGCCCCTCTCCGAGCCCTTGACCGGCCCTTTGGCCGCGCGCCGGAGCCAGGCTGCACATGTATATGAGGTGGTGCGGCGCGACATCCTGTCCGGCAAGTATGGACCCAACAAGAAGCTGAAGATCCAGGACTTGGCTGACGAGCTCGTGTCAGCCCCGGCGCGGTGCGCGAGGCGCTGTCGCGACCAGTCCCTGAGCAGTTGATCGTGTTGCGCGATCAGCGCGGCTTTACGGTCACGCCGCTTTCGATCGGGGATCTGGAGGATCATACCGATCTCAGGTGCGGGATCGAGGCGGTCGCGCTGGGCGCTCCGTCGAGCGGGGCGACGTGGAGCGATTGTTCATTTCCCGACCGGGCGACGGCCCCAACTGGTCGCGAGCCGCAGCGTTAACCCTCATAGGTCGATCGGCAACATTCGGCCGACCAAAGCCGAGGCTTAAGCAATGCTGGACGGGATTCATGCCGCCGCGTAACCTAGGTCTATCGGTCTCG
>CALMGC010000029.1 GCA_937863505.1 uncultured Sphingomonadales bacterium
AGCCATGCCATCCTATTGGACCGGCTAGTTTGCGTAGTCAAGTGCATAATTGCCACGATATCATCCCAGAACAGATACAGCGGCTGGTAGAAAGCGGTGGTGCCGTAAGAATTGTAAGGCTGCGCATTGTAGAAACTGTCGCTGTCCGACAGCACCGCGATCACGGTCGGCTTGTTGAACGTCTTGTCGAGGATCAGCGGGCACCCGGATCGCCCGGCCCGACCGTGCCCTCAGTGGACAGCGCATTGTCCTTGAAAACGTCGAAATCATAGCGGTTGGCGTGGTTGGGGCTCTCGAAGTCGATCTGGTACAGGTTCTGCGGCAGGCCGTCGGGCGAGCCGAACAGGAAACTGTCCTGGTCGTCGAGCGAGCCGAGGATGCCGATGTGATTCTCCGCCAGCCGGCGGCGGTAGTCGATGCCGCCCACCGCGCCGGTCGAGCGTCACCAGCGCGACGTCGCCTTGCAGGAAGTTCTGCCCGATACCGAGTCGGGTCGGGTCCGGATTGTAGACGACCTGATTGGCGTTGTAGAGGAATTGGCCGGGTTGCTCTGCCATTTCAGCGCGCCGCGCGGATACTGGCCCACGGCGGAATTGCCCGCCGTGTTGTTGCTGGAGTTGGATCATCTGGCCGACGCCGGTGATGTTCTGGGGGTCCACCGCCGTGGTCGGCGTCGCAGGCGGCGTGACCACGACCGCGGGGTCGGGCGTCGAGCCGTCCGGTGCCGTCCGCGCGCCCACGGTCCCCGCGAGCCCGGTCAGTACGCTGGACAGCAGGAACCCCGCCCGCAATAGCTGGCGGGCGCGCGGCATTGTGGTCGGCATGTATAGTCCTCTTAAGCGAACGAGCGTCGCCTTGCCCCAACGATCAATGCCCCGGTTAATTACGGTCACGCCTTTGATTGATCGGCAAGCCGTTCGCCACGCGCGTGCCCTTCGTGCAACAGGTGGACGCGCTGGCGCGCGGGCCGGTTCGGGGCTAACGCGACGCGATGATCCGCCGCCCCTTGTTCGCCGCCGCGCTGATCGCCAGCGCCGCCTGCCTCGCGCAGAGCTCGTCGCCGCCGCCCAATGTGCCGGGCCGCGCGAACCTGCCCGCCAGCCATGCGCTCCCCTTTCGAGTAGCCACGATCGGGACGTTCGACACCCCGTTCGCGATGAAATTCCTGCCCGCCGCGTTGAACTTCCTGCCCGATGGCGTCCTGCTCGTGACGGAAAAGGCAGGGGTGCTCAAGATCCGCTGGCCCAACGGCGGGGTGAAGACGATCGCTGGCGTGCCCAAGGTTGCGCAGGTCGATCAGGGCGGCCTGCTCGACGTGATCGCCGCGCCCGACTTCGCGCAAAGTCATGCTATCTACCTTACCTATTCCGAGCCCGCCTCCGCCACTGGCAGCCAGCTCGCGATGGCACGGGGCCGCTTGTTGGAGCGTATCATCGACCACGGGACTCCATCTTCGGTGTTGGAGCTCGACGATGTGACGGTCCTGTGGCGCTCAGGCTCGGCGGGCGAGGGTGGGCAGTTCGGCGCGGTGATCGCCTTCGCGCCCGACGGCCGCTCGCTATTCCTGTCCTCGGGCGAGCGGCAGCGCTTCACGCCCGCGCAGGACCCGAGCCAGGCGCTGGGCAAGATCCTGCACCTGACGCTCGACGGCCAGCCCTGGCCCGGCAATCCCGGCCACGGCAAGCTCGGCGCGGCGACGGTCGCCGTCACCGACCCGCCCAAGGATACGCAGGTCGCCAAGACACTCCACGGCCGCACCGTCCCCGCGCGCCGCCCCAACATCACCCCCGCCGAGACCTGGAGCGTCGGCCACCGCAACCCGTACGGGCTGCAGTTCGACGCGGCCGGGCGGCTGTGGGAGATCGAGATGGGTCCCAAGGGCGGCGACGAGCTCAACCTCATCCTGCCCGGACGCAATTACGGCTGGCCCAACGCCTCCAACGCGACCAATTACGACGGCGTGCCGATCCCCGCCCAGCGCGCGGGCGACGGCTACGAAGCCCCGAAGCTGTGGTGGAACCCGTCGATCGCGCCGAGCGGGCTGATGCTCTATTCGGGCAAGCTGTTCCCGCAATGGCGCGGCTCCGCGTTCATCACCGGGCTGTCGGGACAGGCGCTGGTCCGCGTCAAGCTCGACGGCGACCGCGCGACGCCGGGCGACCAATGGGCGATGGACACCCGCCTGCGCGACGTGGTCGAGGCCCCCGACGGCGCGATCCTGCTGCTGACCGACGAGGGTAAGCTGCTGCGACTGACGCCGAGGTGAGCACAAGCGCAATGAGCTGACCCGACCGACGCTTCTCATCCGTCACCCCGGACTTGATCCGGGGTCCCGCTTCTGCTTGCGAGCGGTGAGAAGAAGCGGGACCCCGGGTCGAGCCCGGGGTGACGGTGATCTCACGATCTGACCTGAGCGGCCCTACTCCCGCGCCACCAGGAAGTTGAACCGCGCGGTCGCGATCGGCTCGTTGCGGTCGTCTTGCCACGCCACCGCGTCGACATTGGCGACGCGCGTCCCCAGCCGCGTCACCACGCCCACCGCGCGCGTCTCCTTTTCGCGCCCGCCGCGGCGGTAATCCACGGTGACGTTGATCGGCTTGACCCGCCCGCCGCCGTCCTCCGCCAGCGCGTGTTGCACGCCGGCGATCGCCGCCATCTCGAGCAGCCCGGCCAGCGCGCCGCCGTGCAGGAACCCCGGCCGCCCCGTCACCGCCTCGCCGAACGGCATCACCAGCACCGGCGCGCCCTCCCCGTCCGCCTCCTGACGGACGCCGAGCACGGCGGCGAAGGGCGGCGGCGCGGTCATTCGGTCACCATGAACGTGCCCGCGACATGCGCGACCAGGTCCGCCGGGTCGCCGTCATGCGCGCATCCCCGCACGAACGCGACCGAGCGCGCGATCCGGTAGCATTCGCCGCGCCCGATCACGGTCGTTCCCGGTCGCGCCGCGCGCAGATAATCGACCCGCAGGTCGAGCGTCGCGTGCGCCACGAACTTGCCCCGCCGCCGCCACACGCCGCAGCTGGTCGCCATGTCCATCAGCGTCACGATCGGGCCCGAGGCGAGCACGCCCGTCTCCGGGTCGCCGATCAGCTCCTCGCGGTACGGCAGGCTCAGCTCGGCCCAGTCCTCGCCCTGCGCGTGGAACGCAATGCCGAGCCGCGCGCCATGGCCATAGCGGTGGGACAGGAGGCGCTGGACGTCGAAGCTCACGCGCGCCGCCTACACGCCCGGTTCCCGCGCGCCAAGCGAGCGGCTATCCTGCCAGCCCTAGGAGAGACATACATGACGGACCGCGTCACCATCGAGATCAGCGACGGCGTCGCCGACGTGCGGCTCAACCGCGCGGACAAGATGAACGCGCTCGACCCGGCGATGTTCGCCGGGATCGCGGACGCGCTGGCGCGGGTCGACGCGATGGCGGGGCTGCGCTGTGTGGTGCTGTCGGGCGAGGGTCGCGCGTTCTCAGCGGGCCTTGACATGGCGAGCATGGCCGCGGGCGGCTCGGGCAACCCGCTCGGCGCACGCACACATGGCCCCGCGAACCTGCCGCAGCACGTCGCCTGGGGCTGGCGCGCGCTCGGCGTTCCAGTGATCGCCGCGGTGCATGGCGTCGCGTTCGGCGGCGGGTTGCAGATCGCCGCCGGCGCGGATGTCCGCATCGCCCATCCCGACGCGCGCTTCGCGGTCCGTGAGCTGCACTGGGGCATCGTCCCCGACATGGCGGGGATGGCCCTGTGGCGCACGGCGGTACGCGACGACCATCTGCGCGAGCTGACCTATACCGCGCGCGAGTTCGGCGCAGGCGAGGCGGAACGGCTCGGCTTCGTGACCCGGCTGGCGGACGATCCGCGCGCGGCGGCGCTGGCGCTGGCGGCGGAGATCGCCGCGCGCAACCCGCACGCGATCCGCGCCGCCAAGCGGCTGATCACCCGCGCCGCCGACGCCGACGCCCCCGCGCTGCTCCAGGCGGAGAGCGACGAGCAGCTCGCGCTGCTGCGCTCCCCCAACCAGGTCGAGGCGGTGCGCGCCAACATCGAGCGGCGCGCGCCGGTGTTCGGAGACTGAAGTCGGGAGGGTCGGCCACGCCCACCCTCCCCAAGGCATCACAACCCGAACGACACCCGCAGATACCCGAACTGCCCCGGCACGTCGTAGGTGGTCGGGTCGTAATTGTTGAGGCTGCAGCTGTAGCAGGCGGGCGGGTCGTTGTTGAACACGTTGTTGACGCCCACCGTCAGCGCCAGCCGCCGGTTCATCCAGCCGGGCCGGAACTGCAGCTGGACATCGCCATAGAAGCGGCTGCCGAGCCTGTTGCCGCCGTCGATCTCGGTCACCGCGTCGATGTAGCGGCCGGTGAAGCTCGCATTGACGGGCCCCAGCGTCCAGTCGACGATGCCCGTGCCCTTGAACCGGGGATAGGCCTGGTCCGGGCTGCCGCGCTCCGAGCTATCATAGATGGTCACGGTCGACCCGGTCGTCGACGGCACGCTTTCCTGATAGCGCAGCAGGTAATTGCCGAGGACGCTCAGCCCGAACAGGCCGTAATGCGTCTGCCGCGTGCGGAAGTTGAACGTCACGTCGATGCCGCGCGTCTTGATCCCGCCGGTGTTGAGCAGCACGCCGTTGATCGACGAGATGAACCCCGCCGGCGTGCGCCGCACCGCCGCGCAGCTGAGCGGGTCGCCGGTCAGCGCGCAGCGGCTGAGCAGCACGTCCGCGCCGATCGACGAGATCGCACCGTTGACCTGCACGTCATAGTAGTTGACCTCAAGGCTCAGCGCGCTCGCAAAGCCGCCTCGCGCCCAGGCGGGGCTGTAGACGCCGCCGAACAACAGGGTGCGCGCGGTTTCCGGCTTCAGCGCGGCATTGCCGCCGGTCAGCACCGGCAGCTGCCCGCCCTGAGGCTCGGCATAGCTGCCGTTGGCGGGAACGCCGTTGGCGATGCAGTTGGCGCGCACGGTCGCGGAACTCTGAAACAGCGAGCCCGTGACGTTGGTGCACGGATCGGACAAGGGCTGGTCGAACCGCGACCGCGCGCCGTACAGCTCGCCGATGCTCGGCGCGCGCAGGCTCTGCGCGTAGGAACCGCGCAGCAGCAGGTCCGTCACCGGCTTCCACAGCGCGCCGCCGGTCAGCGTGGTGTTGCCGCCGAAGCTGGAGTAATTGGAATAGCGCGCCGCCCCGTTCAACTCGAGCGAGCTGAAGAACGGCCGGTCCTTGATGAGCGGCGCGCGCAGCTCGCCATAGACCTCGTCGACGCTGAAGCTGCCGCTCGCCGCCTGCGCCGGGATGTCCGCGCCCAGCCCCGCCTGGATCACCGGATCGGGGGTGAAGCTGCCGAACTGATAGCGATGCTCATAGCCGAGCGCGACCCCGACCGGCCCGCCGGGCAGGTCGAACAATTCGCCGGTCAGGTTTGCCTCGTAATCGTTGAGCTTCTGGCGGCTGCGGTCGCGCTCGTCGAAGCCGACGAACGCCAGCATCGCCGGGGTGACCGAGCCCGCGCCGCCGAAGATGTTGAAGGGCACGCACGCGCCCGTGCATCCCGACACCGGCCCCAGCGCCTGCGCCAGTCTGGCGGCGTTGATGTTGCCCGTGAACAGCTGATGCGCGTCGTTGAGGCCGATCACCGCGTTGACGTCGTAGAACCAGCTGTGGCCGAACAGCTGGAACCGCCCGTCGATCGTGCCGGTGACCGAAAAGGTATCGACATTCTGCGTGTAGGTCCGCTGTCCCGCCTCGACCAGGCGGCGGGCGATGAAGCTGTAGTTGGCCGGTGTGCCGTTCGTGCCCGACGACAGCGTCATGCCGAACGGGTTGTAGGGATTGGTCCTGTCAATCGAGATCGTGTCGAGCAAATTGCCGTTGCCCGCGTCGGGGCCGACGAACAGCGGCAGGAACGCGGCCTGATTCTGCGAATTGCGCCGGTTGTACACCGCCTTGACGCGCAGGTTGAGCGCGTCGCTGAACTCGGCGCGCGCGTTGACGAACGCGCCATAGCGCTCGTTCGGCGTCTCGAAATAATTGAACGGCGCGAAGTTGAACCGGTCGGCGCTCGTGAACTGCTTGTAGTCGCCCGTCGCCAGCGTCGGGTCGAACACCGGCGTCCGCCCGATCACCGGCGCGCGCAGGGTAATGTTGTAATCGCCGATGATGAACCGGCCGTTGGGCGTCGCGCTGCTGCACCCGCCGATCGGATCGGTGCAGCTCGTCTGGCCCGGATTGGGAAACAGCGAGATCGACCGGGCCGACGAGCGGACCGCGTCCTGCTTGATGTAATCGCCGCCCGCGACGATGTGGACCTTGTCGCTGCCGACGCCATAGCTCAGCTGATAGTTCTGCGTCTGGCCGTCGCCCTGCCGGAACTGGCCGTATTGCGCGCTCGCGAGCAGGCCGTTCTGGCGCGTCTTGGTGATGATGTTGACGACGCCCGCGATCGCGTCGGAGCCGTAGAGCGGCGACGCGCCCGACTGGAGCACCTCCACCCGCTCGATCATGCCGTCGGGAATCGAGTTAAGGTCGACGGTGCCGGGAATGCCGCTCGCCGATGCGCCGTTCACATAGCGCAGGCCATCGACCAGCACGAGTGTCCGCTTGGCCCCGAGATAGCGCAGGTCCACCGTCGCCGAGCCCGCGCCGACGCCGCCGCCATCGGGCGGGTTGCCGAGATTGCCGCTGTTGTTGAACCGGGTGTTGAGCCCGCCCGCCGAGCTGGGAATGCGTTGCAGCACGTCCGCGATCGAGGACAGGCCGGTCTTGGCGATCGCCTGTTGGTCCACCGTCACCACGGGCGAGGCCTGGTCGAGCGGGTCGCGGCGGATGCGCGAGCCGGTGACGACCACCTCGCCGCCCGCGGCGGGCTGATCGTCCGCGCGCGCCGCGACATCGCCCGCATTGTTGCTCGAGGTCGCCGGCGCTGCCTGCCCCCAGGCCGACCCGGTCGTCAGCGCCGCCGCCAGCGCGAGTCCCGCGACTCCCGCTCGAATAGCCCTGTTCACGTCACGCATTGAAAAACAGCCCCCTGTCCGATTGTGCTCCCCTCCCGCATTTTTTGGCCATGATGCCGGTTTTCGCCGGGCCGACAAGCCTTGCGGTACGGATAACCCGCGGCAGAAGTGAAAAATAATTGTTGCAATCTGATGAACAACGTCATTTCATGTCGTTAGCGCTACGGCATCGGACACGAGCAAATCGTGGCGGCGAGAATGGTCGGTGATCCGGCCCGATCGCCCGGCGTCACCGGAGAGGGTGGTTCGAAAGGTCGCCCGGTCGCCTGGCCGGTGCGTCACGGCCCGTTCGGGCCCGCGGGAGCGCGGCGATGGTCTGGTGTGAACCAAAGCAATGGCGCGCTGCGATCGCGCGTCCGAACCGTCCGGCCTGAGCCGCCGCCGTGCCGCCCATCAATCTTCGCGCGGCACGACCATCCGACATCCCGGCGCTCGATCGCCTGATCGCCGCGTCGGCGCGCGCGCTCGGACGCGGCTTCTATGCGGACGCGGAGATCGAGGCGGCGATCGCACATGTCTATGGCGTCGACTCCGCGCTGATCGCGGACGGCAGCTACCTCATCGCGGAGATCGGCGGCGCGATTGTCGGCTGCGGCGGCTGGAGCGGGCGCGCGACCCTGTTCGGAGGCGACGGCTATGCCGGTCGAACGTCCGGCCTGCTCGACCCCGCCCGCGACGCCGCGCGCATCCGCGCCTTTTTCGTCGCGCCGGGCTTCGAGCGACGCGGCGTCGCCACGGCATTGCTGCAAGCGTGCGAGGCGGCAGCCGCGGCGGCCGGGTTCGCGCGCGCGGCGCTGATGGCGACGCGACCGGGCGTGCCCTTCTACCTCGCGCATGGTTATCGCGCCGGGCCGGTCACGACCATCGACGCGGGCGGGACCGGCGTGGCGTTCATCCGGATGAGCAAGGCGGTGTTGCTGCAACGCAACACGTTCATCGAAACGCAATATTCGGCTCGGCTTCACGACTTAAGTGCTTGCGACT
>CALMGC010000030.1 GCA_937863505.1 uncultured Sphingomonadales bacterium
GCTTTCTCGAAGGCGCGGGTCTTCCCGCCACGCTGCCCGCGAACCCGGCGTTGCGCGCGCGTACGCTGGCGGGCGTGGTCGCGCTCCGCTGCCGCCGCCCGCTGCCGCCCGGGCGCGAGATGGCGCTGGTGTGGGGCGCGGGGGTGACGGGCGCGGGTGGCCGGGCTGGCGCGGACCAGCGGTTCGACTTCACCGTCCGCAAGGCCTTCGCGGCGCGGTTCGAATGCACGCGCGTCAACACCGCCGCCGGGTGCAACCCGGTGGAAAAGGCCTATGTCCGCTTCACCGCGCCCGTGCCGCTCGCGACCGCGCAGGCTGTGCGGATCAAGCTCGCCGACGGGCGCATGCTGTCGCCGACGTTCGGCAAGGATGAGCTCAAGAAACCGACGGTGGACGCCGCGACGTTCAACGCGCCGCTCCCCTTTGCGACCGACGCCAATGTCGAGCTGCCCGCGGACATCCACGACGAGAGCGGCCGCGCGCTGACCAACGTCCAGCGCTTTCCGCTGGCCGTTCGGTTCGACCGGGCCCCGCCGCTGGTGAAGTTCGCGGACAATTTCGGCATCGTCGAGGCGGCGCTGGGCGGCGTGCTGCCGGTCACCGTCCGTAACGTCGAGCCCGCGTTGCAGGGGAACAATCTGACGGTCGGCGGACAGGCGCTGCGCGTCGGCGGCGCGGATGGCGAGGTCGCGGGCTGGCTCAGGCGGCTGGAGACGGCGGACAAGGACGACTTCCGCCAGGAGAAGCGCGGGCGCGAGAAGGTGACAGTCAACCACACCCGCGACACGCCCGTGCTGCGCAGCCGTTCGGGTGACCCGCTCAGCGTTGCGCTGCCGGGCAAGGGACGCGATTTCGAGGTGGTCGGCATCCCGCTCGGCAGGCCGGGCTTCTATGTCGTCGAGCTGGCGAGCCCGACGCTGGGTCGCGCGCTGCTCGGGCGCGACCGCCCGCGCTATGTCGCGACCGCCGCGCTCGTCACCAACCTGTCGGTGCATTTCGAATGGGGCCGCGAGCGCAGCCTCGCTTGGGTCACCGCGCTCGACACGGGCAAGCCGGTCGCGAACGCCCAAGTGCAGATCACCGACAGCTGCACCGGGCGGCCGCTCGCGCGCGGCGTCACGGACCGCAGCGGCGGGGTATTCATCCCCAAGGGGCTGCCGCAGCCCGAGACCTATGGCGCGTGCCGCGCGTCGGATGAGGAGGACAGCGGCGCGCATCCGCTGATGGTGTCGGCGCGCGCGCGCGACGACATGAGCTTCACGCTCACCTCGTGGGGCGAAGGGATCGCGCCGTCCGACTTCGAGCTGCCCTATGGCTATGAGGCGCGCGGCGCGACGATGCACACCGTGTTCGACCGCGCGCTGGTCCGCCAGGGCGAGACGGTGCACATGAAGCACCTGCTGCGCCAGCCCGACGGCGGCGGCTTCTCGATCCCCGCCGGGTTCACCGGCACGCTGCGCCTCTCGCATCGCGGCTCGGACACGCAGTTCGACCTGCCGCTCACCGTCGCGCACGGGAGCGGCGAGACGAGCTGGACCGCGCCGCCGAGCGCGCCGATGGGCGATTACGACCTGTCGGTGATTACCCCCGACAAGCGCGCGATCGAGTGCAACCAGTCGTTCCGCGTCGACGAATACAAGCTCCCCACCATGCGCGCGACGGTGACCGGGCCGAAGGGCGCGGCGGTGCGGCCGAAGTCGCTGCTGCTCGACCTGTTCGTCGGCTACTTATCGGGCGGGGGCGCGGCCAATCTGCCCGTCGACCTGCGCGTCGG
>CALMGC010000031.1 GCA_937863505.1 uncultured Sphingomonadales bacterium
GCATGGGGCGCAGCGACGGTGGCGGCCGCCGCGCGCGCGATCGCCGCGCCGCCGCCGCTCGACCTGACGCTCAAGGGCGACGCGCCCGAGGGGCTCACCGGCGAGTCGCTCGCACACGGGCATTTGCGCCTGCCACGATCGGGACCGGTGACGGCGCTGCCCGGCTATGTGGAGGGCGCATGGTGGGTGCAGGACATCGCCGCAACCATTCCCGCGCGGCTGATCGGGCGCGGGCCGGGGCGCGTCCTCGATCTGTGCGCCGCGCCGGGCGGCAAGGCGATGCAGCTCGCCGCGGCGGGGTGGGACGTGATCGCGGTGGATGCGTCGGGAAGTCGTCTGGCGCGACTTCGCGACAATCTCGCGCGCACGAGGCTGGAAGCGGAAATGGTGTGCGCCGACCTGCTGCAATGGTCGCCCCCCACGCCCGCCGACGCGGTGCTGCTCGACGCGGCGTGCAGCGCAACCGGTATCTTCCGCCGCCATCCCGATGTGCTCCACCGCGCGCGCGCGTCCGTCATCGCTGAAGCGGCCGAGTTGCAGGCAAAGCTGTTTGACCGGGCGGCGTCATGGGTACGTCCGGGCGGGGTGCTCGTCTACGCGACCTGCTCGCTCGAGCCCGAGGAGGGCGAGGAGCAGCTCGGCCGCTTCATGGCCGCGCATCTCGACTTCGCGATTGAGCCTCCGCGAGAGGGAGAGTTGCCGGACGGCGTGGCGGCGACCGGTGAGGGCTGGGTGAGGACGCTGCCGGGGACGCTGGAGGCGCAAGGCGGGTGCGACGGCTTCTTCGTCGCGCGGCTGCGGCGGACGGCTTAACCCCGTTCCCCCGGCTGCTTGCATCCTCTAGGACATCATCATGTCCCCCGTCCGCATCGCGCCCTCCATCCTCTCCGCCGACTTCGCCAAGCTGGGCGAGGAGGTGCGCGCGGTCGACGTGGCGGGGGCGGACTGGATCCATGTCGACGTGATGGACGGGCATTTCGTCCCCAACATCTCGCTCGGCCCCAATGTGGTCAAAGCCATCCGCCCGCACACGACCAAGCTGCTCGACGTCCACCTGATGATCTCGCCGGTCGACCCTTATCTAGATGCGTTCGCCGAGGCTGGCGCGGACACGCTCACCGTCCACCCGGAGGCCGGGCCGCACATCCACCGCTCGCTCGGGCACATCAAGTCGCTGGGCAAGCGCGCGGGGGTAGTTCTATGTCCGGGCACCCCGGCCAAGATGCTCGATTACCTGCTCGACCTCGCCGACCTGGTGCTGGTGATGAGCGTCAACCCCGGCTTCGGGGGTCAGCATTTCATCCCGTCGCAGCTTGGGAAGATCGCCGCGATCCGCAAGATGATCGACGCGACCGGGCGCGCGATCGACCTGGAGGTCGATGGCGGCATCGACCCGGAGACGGCGCGCCAGTGCATCGAGGCGGGCGCGGACGCGCTGGTCGCGGGCACGGCGGTGTTCCGTGGCGGACCCGATGCGTACGCCGCCAACATCGCCGCGCTGAGAGCCTGATTGGCGGATTCGGGCGAAGATGAGGGCCCCGACGGGATAGAGCCCGGCCGCCGGCTGATGCGCGTCGGCGGCGATGGCGGCTTATCGCTCGCCGACCGGATCGTGGAAGGGCTGCACCGGCTGAGCTGGCGGACCCCGTTCCACGAGATGCGGCTGAAAGGGCGCTACCCGCTCAAGCTGATCGCGGTGCCCGAGGACGTGCTGCTCGGCGATGTCGCGCGAGGGAGGGCGCTGCTTGACGGTCGGATGAGTTTTCGGGGCGAGACGCATGACCTCGCCACGCTCGACCTCGCGCGCGGCGGGTGGGGGCAGGCGTTTGGCCGCTATCTCCATGCCTTCGACTGGCTGCGCGACCTGTCCACCGTCGCCACTCGCGCGCAGGGCGCGCCGATCGCCGAGACGCTGACCGCGCGCTGGCTCGACGCGCACGCGGACCGGGTCGCGGGGGAAGCGTGGCGCGCGGGCGCGTGGGGGCGGCGCATCCAGATGTGGACCGCGCACGCGCCGCTGGTGCTGTCGTCGACCGACCTTGTCTACCGGTCGAGGCTGCTCAACACGCTCGCGCGCGGCGCGCGGCATCTGGAGCGGAGCGCGGACAAGGCGCCCGGCACGGATCGGGTGGTCGCCTGGGCGGGGGTGATCGTCGCCGGGCTGCTGATCCCGGGCGGCGAGGCGCGGCGGCACGGCGGCGAGGCGGGGCTGGCGCGCGCGCTCGGCGCGGCGTTGTTCGACGATGGCGGGGTCGTCAGCCGTTCGCCCGAGCAGCTGCTTGGCGTCGTGGAAACGCTGACACTGCTGCGCGCCGCCTATGAGGCGCGGCAGCTGGAGGTGCCCGAGGCGCAGTCGCGCATACTGCCCAAAATGGTGGCGGCGTTGCTCGGGGTTACGCTGGGTGATCGGGGGCTGGGGAGCTGGCAGGGCGGCGCGCCGATTGCGGCGGCGCGCGTCGCGGAGGTGATCGCGGCGAGCGGGGTTAGGACGCGCCCGCTCCGCCAGCCGCGCGACTGGGGCTATCAGCGCGTCGCGGCGGGGGGCACGGTGCTGGTGGTCGACGCCGCGCCGCCGCCGGTCGCGCGTCAGGTTGAGGGTGGCTGTGCGTCGACGCTCGCGTTCGAGCTGTCCGATGGCGCGGCGCGGTTGGTAGTGAACTGCGGCGGCGCGCGGGCGGGGGCGGCGGAGCTGGGCGGGGTGTTGCGGACCACGGCGGCGCATTCGACCTTGTGTCTCGCCGACACGAACTCGACCGCGATCCTCGCCGACGGCACGCTCGGGCGCGGGGTGGCGGAGGTGGAGCTCAGCCGTCAGGAAAGCGAGGGCGCGAGCCGGGTTGACGCCGCGCATGACGGGTACGCGCGCCGGTTCGGCTTCCGCCACCGCCGCTTGCTGGTGCTGACCGGCGACGGACGCGAACTGAAGGGGGAGGACAGCCTGCTCCCCACCGGTCGCCGCCGCGGAGGCGGGGCGGTTCCCTTCGCGATCCGATTTCACCTCGGCGCGGGAGTAGATGCGCTAGCGGAGGGCGAGGACGCCGCGCTGCAGGGGCCGGGGGGCGAGCAATGGCTGTTCCGCTGCCGGGGCGGGGCGCTCGCGGTCGAAGACAGCCTGTGGATCGACGCGGACGGGCGCGCGGCGGGGACGCGGCAGCTGGTGGTGACGGGCGACGCGCCCGCGGGCGGCGCGAGCGTGAGTTGGGTGCTGCGGAAAGTGTGACGTTGATAGCCGCTCCCCTAAACGGGAGGGGCTTGCTAGGGCGCGCGCATGACCACCGTCCCGATCACCCGCGCGCTTCTGTCCGTGTCCGACAAGACCGGCGTCGTCGACCTCGCGCGCTCGCTCGCGGCGGCGGGGGTGGAACTCGTCTCGACGGGGGGCACCGCCGCCGCGTTGCGCGCGGCGGGGCTGGCGGTGAGTGATGTGGCCGAGCTGACCGGCTTCCCGGAGATGATGGATGGTCGCGTGAAGACGCTTCACCCGCGCGTCCACGGCGCGCTGCTCGGGGTTCGCGATGACCCGGCGCACGCGGCGGCGATGGAAGAACACGGCATCGGCGCGATCGACCTGGTGGTGGTGAACCTCTACCCGTTCACCGACACGGTCGCGCGCGGGGCGGATCGGGAGACGGTGATCGAGAATATCGACATCGGCGGCCCTTCGATGCTGCGCTCGGCGGCGAAGAACCATGCGTTCGTAACCGTGCTGACCGACCCCGCCGATTACGCGGGCGTGCTCGCCGGGGTCGCTTCGGGCGGGACCTCGCTCGACACCCGCAAGCGGCTCGCCGCCAAGGCGTTCGCCGCCACCGCCGCCTATGATGCCGCCATTGCGTCATGGTTCGCGTTCGCCGACCAACGCGAGATGTTTCCCGAGCGCCAGTCGATCCCCGTCCGCCGCGCGACATCACTCCGTTATGGCGAGAACCCGCATCAGGCGGCGGCGCTCTACGTCCCCGACTTCCCCGGCGCGCGCGGCATTGCGCAGGCGGAGCAGGTGCAGGGCAAGGAGCTGTCCTACAACAACCTCAACGACGCGGACGCCGCGCTGGAGCTGGTTGCCGAGTTCCGCGACGGGCCGCCGACGGTGGTCATCGTCAAGCACGCCAACCCGTGCGGGGTCGCGAGCGCGGAGATGCTGGTCGAGGCGTATCGCAATGCTTTCGCCTGCGACAGCGTGAGCGCGTTCGGCGGTATCGTCGCGGTCAATCGCGCGCTCGACGGGCAAGCGGCGGAGGCGATCGCGGGCATCTTTACCGAGGTGGTGGTCGCCCCCGAAGCGGACGCGGACGCGCGGGCGGTGTTCGCGCGCAAGAAGAACCTGCGGCTGCTGCTGACGGGCGCGCTGCCCGACGCGGCGCGTGGTGGGCTGATGCTCAGGTCGATCGCGGGCGGGGTGCTGTTCCAGTCGCGCGACGCGGCGGTGTTCGGGGACGAGCTTCGCGTGGTGACCAAGCGCGCGCCGACCGAGCAGGAGCTGGCCGATTGCCGCTTCGCCTGGACGGTGGCGAAGCACGTCAAGTCGAACGCGATCGTCTATGCGAAGGGCGGCGCGACGGCGGGGATCGGCGCGGGGCAGATGAACCGGCTCGAATCCGCGCGCATCGCCGCGTGGAAGGCGAAGGACGCCGCCGACAAGGCGGGCTGGGCGGAGCCGCGCACGGTGGGGTCTGCGGTGGCATCGGACGCGTTCTTCCCCTTCGCCGACGGGTTGCTGGCGGCGGCGGAGGCGGGCGCGACCGCGGTGATCCAGCCCGGCGGCTCGATCCGCGACGACGAGGTGATCGCGGCGGCGGACGCGGCGGGGCTGGCGATGGTGTTTACGGGCGTTAGGCATTTTCGGCACTGACGGGCCTAGGCGTGGCCACGCCCGCGCCGGTGCGCGAAGCGCAAGGCTCGGCACGGCCGGCGGGTCGGCCGAGCGAAGCGGCCGAGCTCGTTCGACGTCACGCCGGCGGCTTTGCCGTCGGCGGCCCTAACCTGTCCACCATGGTTGACAATCACCGTCGCTTGCTTCACCGCACGACATGATCGAAGTTCGTCAGACCATTCGCTTTACGGAATGGCTTGAAAGACTACGAGACGTCCAAGGCCGCGCCCGCATCGTGAAGCGTATCAAGCGAGTGCGGGGCGGCAACATGGGCGACGTCGCCCCGGTTGGGGACGGCGTATCGGAGATGCGGCTGTTCTTCGGCCCGGGCTACCGTCTTTACTTCACCCCGGTCGGGGATGCGATCGTGGTTCTACTTTGCGGCGGCGACAAGTCGACGCAGGCAGACGACATCGCGCAAGCCAAGCATTTGGCCAGGGAGGTCCGTGATGCCCAAGGTTGAAACGGTGCCGTTCGACGCGGCCGATTACCTGAACTCAGCCGAGGATGTGGCCGCCTACCTCGACGCTTGGTTGGAGGACGGCTCGCCAGAAGAGCTGCGCTCAGCGTTGGAAGACGTCGCACGGAGCCGGGGTATGAGCGAGCTGGCGCGCGCAACGGGGGTCAGCCGGGCGGGGCTTTACAAGGCGCTCGGCCCCGAAGGAAACCCGTCGTTTGACACGATCCGGGCGGTTCTAGGCAGCCTTGGATTGCGGCTGTCGATAACGACGATACCAACGAAAGCGAAAGCGGCCTAATCCTTTCATTTGATAAATATCAGCTATGGACTGTTACGACTGTAATACCCAAACACTTCGCGATCCCTTTTTGTGGAAACCCAACTTGGAACTCTTGCGCAGCTGGTCCGCAGCCCAGCGCATCTCACACTGCCACGAGAAGAAGGCGTCTCCGGAGTCTATTAACTCTTGCTCGTGTGTTGCCCATACGTGTTTAGCTACTTCCAGTATCTCGCCTGCTCCGCCAAGTGCATTTACCGCTTCTAGCACCCAAGGTTGCATTTGCTCACGTAAACTCATTCTACCTCTCCTTAGTGAGCCTCCCCCCAACTAGGCCCCGTCCCAATCTCCACCGCCAACGGCACACTCAACGGCACCGCAGGCTCTGCCGCCCGCGCCATTACCCCCTCGATCACCGGCTTAGCCGCCTCCACCAGCTCCTCCGGGCACTCGAACACCAGCTCGTCATGCACCTGCAACAGCATCCGGCAGCGCCCCAACCCCGCCTCCGCCAGCGCCGGCCCCATCCGCACCATCGCGCGCTTGATGATGTCAGCGCTCGTCCCCTGGATCGGCGCGTTGATCGCGGCGCGTTCGGCCCCCTGGCGCTCGTTCATCACCTTGCTCTTGATGCGCGGGAACCAGCATTTGCGCCCGAACAGCGTGGTCGTGTAGCCGCGCTCGCGCACCCCGGTCAGCGTCTCCGCCATGTAGCGGTTCACGCCGGGGAACCGCTCGAAATAGCGGTCGATCATCCCCTGCGCCTCGTCCGCCGACACGTCGAGCCGCCCGGCCAGCCCCCAGCGGCTGATCCCGTACAGGATCGCGAAGTTGATCGTCTTGGCGCGGCTGCGCGTGTCGCGGTTGACCTCGCCGAACAGCTCGGTCGCGGTGAGGCTGTGGATGTCGTCGCCACGCGCGAACGCGTCGCGCAGTTGCGGCACATCGGCGATGTGCGCGGCGAGGCGCAGCTCGATCTGCGAATAGTCGGCGGACAGGATGACGTTGCCCGCGTCCGCCACGAACGCATCGCGGATCTGGCGGCCGGTCTCGGTACGGATCGGGATGTTCTGGAGATTGGGCTCGGTTGACGACAAGCGCCCGGTCTGCGCGCCGGTGAGCGAGTAGGACGTATGCACCCGCCCGGTGCGCGGATTGATCTCCCCCTGCAGCGCGTCGGTATAGGTGTTCTTGAGCTTGGTGAGCTGGCGCCATTCGAGCACCTTGCGAACGATCTCCGACCCCTCGCCCTTCTCGCGGGCGAGGCGTTCGAGCTCGGTCACGTCGGTCGAGTAGACGCCCGACTTGCCCTTGCGACCGCCCTTGAGCCCCAGCCGCTCGAACAGCACGTCGCCGAGCTGCTTGGGGCTGCCAATCGTGAACGGGCCGCCGGCCATGCGATGGACCTCGGTCTCCAGCTCGGCGATCTGGCCGGTGAAGCCCGCCGACAGCGCCGCCAGCCGCTCGCGGTCGACCTTGACCCCCTCGCGCTCCATCGCGGCGATCACCGCGACCAGCGGGCGGTCGACCATCTCGTACACGCGCGTCGCCGCCTCGGCGGGGAGCCGCGCGCGGAAGCGTTTCCACAGCCGATAGGTTACGTCCGCGTCCTCGGCGGCGTAGCGCGTCGCGGTGGCGAGATCGATCTCGTGGAAGCCGCGCTGGGTCTTGCCGGTGCCGACCACGTCCTTGAACGCGATGCAGCTGTGCGACAGGTGCGTGGCGGCGAGCTCGTCCATCCCGTGCCCGTGGAGCCCCGCGTCGAGGTCGAAGCTCATCACGATCGTGTCGTCATAGGGCGCGACGCTCACGCCGCGCTCGCCCAGCACGATCAGGTCGAACTTGAGGTTGTGGCCGATCTTGAGCACGCCCGGATGCGCCAGCAACGGCTTGAGTCGTTCGAGCGCGACCTCGGCGGTCAGCTGGTCGGGCGTCTCGGCAAGCAGGTCGGTCCCGCCATGCGCGAGCGGGACGTAGCAGGCGCGGTTGGCCCCGAGCGCCAGCGACACCCCGACCAGCTCGCAGCGCATCGCGTCGGTGCCGCTCGTCTCCGTATCCACCGCGACCCAGCCCTGTGCCTCCGCCGCCGCGATCCACCCGTCGAGCACGTCGAGCGTGGTCACCGTCTCATAGGCGTCGTGGTCGCAGGGAGGGTCCTCCTGCACGGGCGGGTGCGAGGGCGTGTCCACCGGCGCGTCCGCGACTGCGCTGAGCCGCGCGAGCAGCGACTTGAACCCGTGATGCTCCAGAAACGCGCGCAACGGCGCGTCAGGGATGCCCTGCAACCCCAGCTCCTCCAGCGGGTGCTCCAACGGCGCGTCGCATTTCAGCTTCACCAGCTCGCGGCTCATCCGCGCGGCGTCGGCGTGCTCGCGCAGATTGTCGCGCAGCTTGCCCTTCTTGAACGCCTCGGTGGCGGCGGCGGCGAGCACGCCCTCGACGTCGCCATATTGGTTGATCAGCGTCGCCGCGGTCTTGGGTCCGACGCCGGGCACGCCCGGCACGTTGTCGACCGCGTCGCCCATCAGCGCCAGCACCTCGCCCAGCTTGTCGGGGCTGACGCCGAACTTCTCCTGCACGTAATCGGGCCCGAGGCGGCGGTTGTTCATCGTGTCGTACAGGTCGATGCTCGGCTCGGTGAGGAGCTGCATCAGGTCCTTGTCCGACGAGACGATCGTCACCGACCAGCCCTGCGCCAGCGCCGCCTTGGCATAGGAGGCGATCAGGTCGTCCGCCTCCAGCCCCTCCTCCTCGATGCACGGGAGCGAAAAGGCGCGGGTGGCGTCGCGGATCATCGGGAATTGCGGCACGAGGTCGGCGGGCGGCGGCGGGCGGTGCGCCTTGTAATCGCCGTACATCTCGTTGCGGAAAGTGTGCGAGCCCTTGTCGAGGATCACCGCCATGTGCGTCGGCCCGTCGGCGGCGTGGAGTTCTTCCGTCAGCCGCCATAGCATGGTGGTGTAGCCATAGACCGCGCCCACCGGCTCGCCATGCTTGTTGGTGAGCGGCGGGAGGCGATGGTAGGCGCGGAAGATGTAGCCGGAGCCGTCGACAAGGTAGAGATGGGGCATGGCAGGCGGTGTAGCGGAAGGTAGCCGTCATTTCAGCCCCTCCCCTAGAGAGCTCAGTTCGTCGCCTCGCTCCCGCCGCTGCGCCCGGCCTGATAGTCCGCCACCGCGGAGGCGACCGCCTGGATCAGCTCCTGGCGCTCGCGCATCGGGCGAGTGGTGTCGCCGATCATCACCGCGATCGCGTAGCGCGCGCCGTCGGGGGCGGTGAGGATGCCGACATCGTTGAACCCGGCGCTGCGGCTTCCGAGATCCTGCCCCGTCCCGGTCTTGTGCGAGATCTGCCAGCCAACGGGCAGCGCGGCGCGCAGGCGCGCGCGACCGGTGACGCTGTTGCCCATCGTCTGCAGCAGATAGTGCGTCGCGGCCGGGGACAGCAGTTCGCCGCGCGCGAGCCGGGCAAGCGCGTCCGCGATCGCGAGCGGGGCAGCGCCGTCGGGCGGGTCGGCGACATAGCTGTCAAGCGCGGCGATTCGCCGATCCATGGGCAGGTGCGAGCGCGCGATCTCGAAATTATTGCCGGTGGCGTAGGAAGGCTGCCAGACCAGCCCCGCCGTGCCGCTCTGCAATGCGCGCTCGCCCGGGCCGAAGCGGATGTCGCCGAGCTGCTTGCGCGCGATCATGCCGCGCACCGCGCCCGGGCCGCCGACCAATGCAAGCAGTTTGTCGTTGGCGGTGTTGTCGCTATGCGTCAGCGCGCGGTCGAGCAGGTCGCCGACCGTCGTCTGATAGCCGCCGTTCTTGGCGACCAACGCCGCGATCGGCTGGTGGAACAGCGTCAGGTCCTGCGGGCGGACGAGCACGGGGGTGGCGAGCGACAGCCGCCCTTCGTCGAGCTGGTCGAGCACGGTGATCGCGACCCAGAGCTTCGAGACGGACTGCTGCGGCAAGCGGTGCCGTCCGCCAGCCTCCACCGTCCAGCCCCCGTCGATCGCGCGCACCGCGATACCCGACGTGCCCGAAAACTGGCGATGGAGTTGCCCAATCGCGTTCGCGAGCCGCGCGGGCGGGTGGTTCACGATCGGCTCGGGCGCGGGCACGGGCAGCGCGGCGACATAGCGCGGCGGCAACGTCGATGGCGCGCTGGCGACCGGATGATTGGTCGGCCCGCACGCCGCGAGCGCGACCGTCGCCGCGACGCCGAGCCCGCGCATGATGTTCAGAATGTCTCGTGTCCCCGCCACCTTGGCGAGGCGTCTTAGGCTGCGTTCCGGCATGGGGAAGCGCCTGGTACGACGCGTGCGGTGAACCGCGCCTGAAGCGCGGCGAGGCGTCCAGCTCTCGATTGTCGTTGGCGCACGGGCGCGGGCGTGGAATGGCGCGCGGCGATGAACGGGTTCGACTTCACCACGCTCGGCCTGCTGCTTTGCCTCGCGACCTTGGTGGCGATGGTGTCGCGGCGGCTCGACCTTCCCTATGCGACCGGGCTGGTCGCGGCGGGGATCGGCATCGCGCTGCTGCTCCCGCGCGCCGCGCTGCCGCCGCTGACGCCCGACCTCATCTACCTCGTGCTATTGCCCCCGTTGGTGTTCGAGGCGGCGATCCAGATCCCTTGGCGACCGTTCCGGCGCGAATGGCCGTTGCTCGCCGCTTTGGTGACGTTGGGCGTCGCGCTGGCGGCAGGCGTGGCCGCGATAGGGATGCACCTCTGGGCGGGGTGGAGCTGGCTCGGCGCGGGGCTGTTCGGGGTGCTGATCGCCGCGACCGACCCGGTATCGGTGATCGCCGCGTTCAAGCAAACGCATGTCGAGCCGCGGCTGCATCTGCTCGTCGAGGCGGAGAGCCTGCTCAACGACGGCGTCGCGGCGGTCGGTTTCGCGGTGCTGAGCGCGGTGGCGGCGGGCGGGGGCCTCACCGCGGGCGATGTCGCGTGGCGGTTCGTCGCGACCTCGGTCGGCGGGGTCGCGATCGGGCTGGGGGTCGCGGCGGCGCTGATCCTTGTCGCGGGGCGGACGGCCGACCGGCTGGTCGAGACCACCATCACGACGCTGGTAGCGTACGGCTCCTTCCTGCTGGCGGAGCATTTCCACTGCTCGGGGGTGCTCGCGACGCTGTCGGCGGGGCTGCTGGTCGGCAATTGGGGCTTTCTGGGGCGGATCAGCGAGGGCGGGCGCGCGGCGGTGCTCGACTTCTGGGAATATGTCGCGTTCCTGATCAACTCGATCATCTTCATCCTGATCGGCGGGCGCGAGGCGCAGCTCACGGTGCGCTTCACGCTGGAGGCGACCGCGTTGGCGGTGGTGCTGGCGTTGGTGGGCCGGGCGCTGGCGGTGTACCCGGTGCTGTTCGCCTTCGCGCGCACCCGGCTCAAGGTGCCGTGGGCGTACAAGCATGTGCTGTTCTGGGGCGGGCTGCGCGGCGCGCTCGCGCTGGCGCTGGCGCTCGCCTTGCCGCGCGGGGTGGCGGAGCGCGACACGATCGTGACGGTGGTGTTCGCGGTGGTGGCGTTCTCCGTGTTCGTCCAGGGGCTGACGATGCCGGTGCTGATCCGGCGGCTGGGGCTGCTGAGCGCCTAGCCGCCCGAGCGTCGGAAGTTCGCTAAGTTCGCTCTACGTTCGGCTCGTAAGCTCCCTTTCCGCGCGGGTCGCGGGGCTTCCGGACGGACGGGCGAAGGGCGGTCGACGAGGTCAAAGAGCAGCACGGCGGGGCCGTGTCGAGCGTATCGCATGACCGGCGCGCTGTAGGACAGCCCCGGTCAGGGCGTCAGCACCGTGTCCACCGCGTCGGGCAGCATCTCCGGCCAGTCGAGCGTGTAGTGCAGCCCCCGGCTCTCATGCCGGTGGAGCGCGGAGCGGACGATCAGGTCGGCGGTCTGGACCAGGTTGCGCAGCTCGATCAGGTCCGGGGTGACGCGGAAATTGCCGTAATAGTCCGCCACCTCCTCGCTCAGCAGCCTGATCCGGCTCTGCGCGCGCGCGAGTCGCTTGGTGGTGCGGACGATGCCGACATAGTTCCACATGATCCGGCGTATCTCCGTCCAGTTCTGCTTGATCACCACCTCCTCGTCCGAGTCGGTGACGCGGCTCTCGTCCCAGGCGCGGATGGCGGGCACGGGGGGCAGATCGTCCCAGCGCCGCGCCATGTCCGCCGCGCACGCCTCCCCGAACACGAAGCATTCGAGCAGGCTGTTGCTCGCCAGCCGGTTGGCACCGTGGAGCCCCGATTCGGTGCACTCGCCCGCCGCGTACAGCCCGGGCAGGTCCGTGCGCCCGTCGCGGTCGACCACGATGCCGCCGCAGGTGTAATGCTGCGCGGGGACGACCGGGATCGGCCCGCGCGTCATGTCGATGCCTAAGCCCAGCAGCTTGTCGTATATCATCGGGAAATGCGCGCGGACGAAATCGGCGGGCTGGTGGCTGATGTCGAGATGGACATAATCGAGCCCGTCGCGCTTGATCTCCGCGTCGATCGCGCGCGCCACCACGTCGCGGGGCGCGAGTTCCGCGCGCGGGTCTAGGTCGGGCATGAAGCGGTGGCCGGTGCGCGGGTTGATCAGCCGCCCGCCCTCGCCACGCACCGCTTCGGTGATCAGGAAGTTCTTGGTGTCGAGATGGTAGAGGCAGGTCGGGTGGAACTGCATCATTTCCATGTTGCTGATGCGGCAGCCCGCGCGCCACGCCATCGCGATGCCGTCGCCGGTCGCGCCGCGCGGGGCGGTGGAGAAGAGGTATGTCCGCCCCGCGCCGCCGGTGGCGAGGATCGTCGCTTGGGCGGTATGGAGGTTGACCTGGCCCGTCCGCCGGTCGACCGCGTACACGCCCCAGACATTGCCCGCGCCCGAATAGCGCTGTTCGTGGCGCGAGGTGGCGAGGTCGATCGCGACTTGGTCGGGGACGAGGCGGATGTTGGGATGCGCCTCCGCCGCGCGCTGGAGCGCCTCCTGCACCGCCCAGCCGGTCGCGTCGGCGACATGGACGATGCGCCGGTGCGAATGCCCGCCCTC
>CALMGC010000032.1 GCA_937863505.1 uncultured Sphingomonadales bacterium
GGCATCTATTATTACACGCGGGAATATGTCGACGGTGCCAACCTCACCGCCATGCACGCGCAGGGTCAGACGATGGATGATGCCACCGCCCTCCAGTGCATCAAGACGGCGGCGGAAGCCCTCAGTTATCTCAACCAGCAGAAGATCCCACACCCCCCGCTGACGGCGGACGACGTTTACCTCGGCCGCGACGGTCGCGCCCGCGCCGCTGGTCGCGACGCTATCGGGCGAGTCGAGCCGCGCGGTGGTGACGGTGGTCGTCGACCGCGCGAGCGGACGGCTGACGCTCGCCGCCGCCCGGCTGAGCGTTCCGGGCCGCTCCGCGCAGCTATGGGTGATCGCGAACGGCACACCGCGCGCGCTCGGGCTGGTCGACCCCGGCGCGCCGAGCCGCCTCGCGCCGCCGCCGGGTGTCGCGCCGCTGCTCACGCCGGGTGCCACGCTGGCGGTGTCGGTCGAGCCGGTCGGCGGCTCGCCGACGGGAAAGCCGACCGGGCCGGTGATCCTGACCGGGGTGGCGCGGGCGACCTAGCCTAGCGCCGCGACGAACGCTCGGGCGCGCGCGCCCACCTCCGCCGCGCTCATCCCCGGCTTGTAGAGCGCGGACCCGAGGCCGAAACCCGCCGCGCCCGCCTCGCGCCACGGCCCCATCAGCTCGGGCGTGACCCCGCCGACGGGGAGCACGCGCGTGCCGGGCGGCAGCACCGCGCGCATCGCCTTGAGAATCGCAGGGGACGAGCCCTCGGCGGGGAACAACTTGATCGCCGCCGCGCCCGCGTCCAGCGCCGCGAACGCTTCGGTCGGGGTGGATATGCCCGGCAGCGACACAAGCCCCGCCGCGACGCTCGCCGCGATGACGGACAGGTTCATGTTGGGCGAGATCACCATCGCACCGCCCGCCTCCGCGACCCGCGCCACGTCATCGGCGCGGAGCACCGTGCCCGCGCCGACCGCCACCTCGGCCGGGACACGCCGCGCGAGCCGCGCGATGCTGCTGAACGGCTCGGGCGAGTTGAGCGGCACCTCGATCAGCGCGAAGCCTGCCTCGACCAGCGCGTCGCCGATCGCCTCCACCTCGTCCGGCCGCACCCCGCGCAGGATCGCGACCAGCGGACAGCGCGAGAATGCAGCGTCGAAACGCGCAAGATGGGTCATGCGATCAGTCCTGCCAGTTGCGTGAGCCCGGCAATGAACGCCGCTTCGCCACCGATGATCCGCGTCGAGCGGCCATGCGCCTCGACGGCGGCGGCGTAAAGCGGGGCAAGCCGGGGGTCGCCGATGATCGGGATCAGCGTGTCGCCCCCACCAATCCGCGCGGCGACGTCGCTGCCGATCAGCAATCCACTCGCGTAGGACGCGGCATCGGCGTCATCACGCAACCCCAGCAGTTTGGCCGCGCGCACGCCGAACAGGCTGGCGGTCAGGTCGCGGCGGCGCGCCTCCTCCACCCCGGCGAGGAACGCCTCGCCAAGCGCCGCTTCGCCGCCGCGCTGGGGGGCGAGGATGCCGTGCCCACGCAATAGCGCGAACAGCTCGCCCGTCATCGCGGTAGTGAAGCTCGTGATTCGCCCCGCTTCCATCACCGCCCATTTGCAATGCGTGCCCGGATGGCAGAGCAGCCCGTCGGCGGGGGCTTGCCCCATCGCGACCGCGCCGAAGAACTGCACCTCCTCACCGCGCATCACGTCCGCGCGCGCGCCGTCGCTCCACGACACCCCCGGCACGATCGCGCTGCGCTCGTCGACCCAGAGCAGGTGGGCGGCGAGCGCCTCCACCCCCGCCGGCGTGGGGACGTAGGGCGCGGGAGCCCAGCCGATGTTCGCGCCGACCATGCCCGCCATCAGCAGCGGCAGGTCGCCGAGCCGCTCACGGATCGCGCCCACCTCCGCCGCGAATCCGCCGGCTGGAATCGCGGTCACACCCTTGCCATCATGCTCGCGCGCGCGCACCTCGCCATGCTCGACAAGGTAAACGCGCCGGTTGGTGGTGCCCCAGTCCACGCCGAGAAAAGGGCCGGTGAAACGCGCCATGCGGTCGCCATGACGCAACCGGCGACGGCGGTCCAGCGCTTGCGGGCGCGCGCGACACGGTTCACACGCGGGCGCGAGGAGTTAGATATGACAATTGCCCGGATCGAGACCTTCGCCGTTCCCCCGCGCTGGCTGTTCGTCCGCGTCGAGTGCGACGACGGCGCGGTCGGCTGGGGCGAGGCGAGCCTGGAAGGGCATGGCGAGGCGGTCGAGGGCGCGTTCGCGTCGCTGCGTGATCGCTTCATCGGCCACGACGCCGAGCGGATCGAGGACATCTGGCAGATCGCCTATCGCGGCGGCTTCTACCGGGGCGGCCCGGTGCTGATGAGCGCGCTGTCGGGGCTCGACCAGGCGCTCTGGGACCTGAAGGGCAAGGCGCTGGGCGTGCCGGTCTGGCAGCTGCTCGGCGGCAAGGTGCGCGACGCGGTGCCCGTCTATGCGTGGATCGGCGGCGATCGCCCGCACGAGGTCGCCGCCGCCGCGCGCGCGCGCCGCGAGCAGGGGTTCAAGGCAGTGAAGATGAACGCCACCGCCGATCTCGGCTGGCTCGACAGTCCCAAGGCGCTGGGCGAGACGGTGGAGCGCGTCGCGGCGGTGCAGGCCGAGGGCGTCGATGTCGGACTCGATTTTCACGGCCGCGTCCACCGCCCGATGGCCAAGCAACTCGCCGCCGCGGTCGAGCCGCTCCATCCGCTGTTCATCGAGGAGCCGCTGTTGTCCGAGCATCTCGATGGCATCGCGCAGCTCGCGGGAATGACGCACACGCCCATCGCCCTTGGTGAGCGGCTGCATTCGCGTTGGGACTTCAAGCGTGTGTTCGAGGCGAATTGCGTCGACATCATCCAGCCGGACTTGAGCCACGCGGGCGGCATCTCCGAATGCCGCCGCATCGCCGCGATGGCGGAAGCCTATGACGTCGCGGTCGCGCCGCATTGCCCGCTCGGCCCGCTCGCGCTGGCGGCGTGCCTCCAGATCGGCGTGACGACGCCCAACCACGTCATCCAGGAGATGTCGATCGGCATCCACTACAATGTCGGCGGCAACGACCTGCTGACCTACATGACCGACCCCGGCGTGTTCGCGGTGGCGGACGGCATGGTCAAGGCGCTGGAGAGGCCGGGGCTTGGCGTCGAGATCGACGAGGACAAGGTGCGCGCGGCGGCGGGCGCGGAGGGCGCGGGCTGGCGCAACCCGATCTGGCGCGGGCCGGACGGCGCGATGCGCGAGTGGTGAGGCCGCGCGTTCGGCGACCGCTCCCGCCCGATCACCCCGCGGACGGACGCAGCGCGTACTGACGGCAATGGTGGAGATAGCCGACCTCATGCCGGCCCGCGAGCTCGACCACGCTGTCCCATAGCCAGGGCGGCGCGTCGATCGCGCCGCCGCGGTCGCCCTCGAGCGCGTCGCGCCACTCCTCGCGCGCCTGGTGGTCCATCTGGCGCGCGTGCGCCTTGCCGACCACGAACGCCAGATAGCGCGCCGCCCGGGCGCCGTCGGCGGCGCTGAACTGCCCCACCTCCAGCTTGAGGTCCTGCGGCGCCAACTCGCGGATGAACACCGAACGGTCGAGCAGCCGCGACGCCACCATGCGCGACCCCAAGAACGGCGACAGCGCGCGCGCGGCGGCGACGATCCGCTCGCCATGATCGGCGGGCATGGTCGCGCCCCTCGCCGCGGGCGCGACCGGCGCGACCGCTTCCTTGATGTCGATCAGCCCGTAATCCGCGCCGCTCGCCCGCTCGCCCGTGGAAACGATCGCGGCGAAGCGGAGCAGGCCCAGCGAACTGCATCCCTTGCGCCAATAAGCGGCGTCGACCAGCTCGACATCGGCGGCGTCGGCCTTGCTCGCGAGCGACAGGATCAGCCTCGCGACACCCGGGTCGGCGATCACCTGCGCCAACGCGTCGCGCTCGCGGTCGTCGAGCGGCCAAAACATCTTGCCCAGCGGGATGGTCGGCCGCGTGTCGGCCAGTCGCTCCCTGGCGAGGTCGCGCCAGCGCCGCCCTAGCGCGCGCCGCTTGATGCTGCGTACCACGTCGGGCTCGGGGCCCGTGTCACCGCTGGTCGGGTCGTGCAGCGCGGCACCATAGCCCTCGATCATCGCCTCGATGATGCGCGCGGTCGCGACCCCGGGCAGGTCGGAACCGCGCGCCGCGGTGGCGAGCGACAGCCCCAGCCGGATGAGGTCGTGCGCCGGGTTCCCGATCACCGCCTGGTCGACATCGCGGATTTGCACCTCGACCCGGCCCTTGCCGTCCGCGACCGGCCCCAGATTGCTGAGGTGGCAATCGCCGCAAATCCACACCGAGGGCCCCGCCGGAACGCGTCGGGCAGTGGGCGCGTCGTCCAGCCACTCATAGAAGCGCGCCGTATTACCGCGCACATAGGCGTGCGCCGAGCGCGCCATCTTCGCGCCGCGCCGCGCTTCCAATACGGTCGCCCGCTCGTCCGGCGTGGGCAGCTTCATTGCATTGCTCCATATGCGATTACTACGGACCGGCCCGGCAAATGCTCTCGCCCGAAAACGCGAACCAGCCGATAAAGCACCACGCCCGTAGAGAGGGCGGACTTCCGCCCAAATACAACATCAACCCGACATGGCAACATAAAGGAGCAGTTACCCTAGAAAGGATGAGTACAGCCACTAACCGATCAAGTCCCAAACTTCCATAAACATAATAGTCACAGGAGTTATCGCCTTGCTGTGCCATCTCGCGCTGGCGATCTCACTTTTCAACCTCGGACTCATCCTGTTCATTATCCGCAGGATGGAGCGCCGCCGTGCCGCGACTAGGGCCGCGAACAAGATGCTGGATTCATTACTCCGAAACCCGCGCAATCGCGCCCCCATCGTTCGCGCTGAATAGGCGACCCGATGCCACCGGTCGTCGAGGCGTCGCTCGCCCTGCTGCTGGCGATCCCGTTCTACATTAACCTTCTGCTCTTGCGCGGGCGGCCTGCGTCCGACCAGAATGAGCCGAACACCGCAAGGCCCCCGGTCGCGCGGGTCGCTACACGTCCAGATTCGCGACCGACAGCGCGTTCTCCTGGATGAAGTCGCGGCGGGGCTCGACCACGTCGCCCATCAACTGGGTGAAGATCGCGTCCGCCACGTCCGCCTGGTCCGCGGTGACGCGCAGCATGGAGCGGTTCTGCGGGTCGAGCGTCGTCTCCCACAGCTGTTCGGCGTTCATCTCACCCAGTCCCTTGTAGCGCTGGATCGCGAGCCCCTTCCGCCCCGCGAGCAGGATCGCCTCGAGCAGCTGCGACGGGCGGGAGACCAGCACCTCGCCCTTGCCCAAAGCGCGCGTGTCCTCGCCCAGTTCGTCCACGGCGGCGACATCGGCGGGGAGCTCGGGCGCGGTGCGCGAGGAGACGAGCCGGGCGGGGCGGGCGTAGGACTCGGCCTGCTCGGCGACCAGCGCGTGGAGCTTCCTCGCCTCCGCCGATTGGAGGAACGCCGCCTCGACGATGTGGTGATCGGTCACCCCGCGCCACAGCCGCTGGAGGGGGATGCCGCCTTCCCCCGTCACCTGCGCGGTCCAGCGCGCTTCGGGGTCGCCCGCGTCGAGCTGGCGCACCACGCCCGCGACGCTGTCCTGGAGGACCTGACCCGTATGCGTAGGATCGAGCGCGCCGCCGAGCGCCAGCGCCTCGATGATCACGGGGTCATAGCGCCGCGGCACATAGCGCATCAGCGTCCGCATCCGCCGTGCATGGTCCACAAGCGCACGCAGGTCCTTGCCGCTACGCAACTCGCCGCCGGCGTCGAGCACCGACGCCGCCACCCCCGCCTCGACCAGATATTCGTCGAGCGCGGCGTCGTCTTTCAAATACACTTCCGACCGCCCGCGCGTCGCCTTGTAGAGCGGCGGCTGCGCGATGAAGAGATGCCCCTGCTGGATGATCTCTGGCATCTGCCGGTAAAAGAACGTCAGCAGCAACGTGCGGATGTGCGCGCCGTCGACATCGGCGTCGGTCATGATGACGATCTTGTGATAGCGGAGCTTGGCGGCGTTGAAGTCGTCGCGGCCGATGCCGGTGCCCATCGCCTGGATCAGCGTGCCGATCTCCTTGGAACCGAGCATCCGGTCGAACCGTGCGCGCTCGACGTTGAGGATCTTGCCCCGAAGCGGCAGGATCGCCTGAAAATGCCGGTCGCGCCCCTGCTTGGCGGAGCCGCCCGCGCTGTCACCCTCGACGAGGAACAGCTCGCTCTTGGCGGGGTCGCGCTCCTGACAGTCGGCGAGCTTGCCGGGCAAGGAGGCGATATCCATCGCCCCCTTGCGCCGGGTCAGCTCGCGCGCCTTCTTCGCCGCCTCGCGCGCGGCGGCGGCGTCGATGATCTTGCCGACGATCGCGCGCGCGTTCTGGGGATTTTCTTCGAGCCATTCGGCCATCTTGTCGCTCATCAGCGATTCGAGCGGCTGGCGCACCTCGGAGCTGACCAGCTTGTCCTTGGTCTGTGACGAAAACTTGGGGTCGGGCAGCTTGACGGAGACGATCGCGGTCAGTCCTTCGCGCATGTCGTCGCCGGTCAGCGTCACCTTCTCCTTCTTGAGAAGGCCCGACTTCTCCGCGTAATTGTTGAGCGTCCGCGTCAGCGCGGCGCGGAACGCGGCGATGTGGGTGCCGCCGTCGCGCTGCGGGATGTTGTTCGTGAACGCGAGGACGTTCTCGTAATAGCTGTCGTTCCACTCCAGCGCGACCTCGATTCCCACGTCGTCGCGATGGCCGGTGACGGAGATCGGGTCGGGGAACAGCGGCGCCTTGTTGCGGTCGAGATAGCGGACGAACGCGGCGATCCCGCCTTCGTAATAGAGCTCCACCGTTCGCTGCTCTTCGTGGCGCGCGTCGGTCAGGAACAGCCGCACGCCCGAGTTGAGGAAGGCCAGCTCGCGGAAGCGGTGCTCGAGCTTGTCGAAGTCGAACTCGACGATCTTGAACGTGGCGGGGGAGGGAAGGAACGTCACGCGCGTCCCCTTCTGCCCCGGCTCCGCACGGCCCACCACCTTCAACGGCGCGACCGCGTCGCCGTGCGCGAACCGCATGTAATGCTCCTCGCCGTCGCGCCAGACGGTGAGGTCGAGCCATTCGCTCAGCGCATTGACCACCGACACGCCGACGCCGTGCAGGCCGCCCGACACCTTGTACGCGTTGCTGTCGTTGGTGTTGTCGAACTTGCCGCCCGCGTGGAGCTGGGTCATGATCACCTCGGCCGCCGACACGCCTTCTTCCGCGTGGATACCGGTCGGGATACCGCGGCCGTTGTCGGTGACGCTGACCGATCCGTCGGGGTTGAGCGCGATGTCGATCCGGTCGCAATGCCCCGCCAGCGCCTCGTCGATCGCGTTGTCGCTGACCTCGAACACCATATGGTGCAGGCCCGATCCGTCGTCGGTATCGCCGATATACATGCCCGGGCGCTTGCGCACCGCGTCGAGCCCCTTCAGCACCTTGATCGAGGACGCGCCATATTCGTTGGGGGAGGGGTCGTTCGCCATACCCAGCATGTAGGGATTCGGGGGCCGGAACGGAAGCGAAATGGGGGTGGGGCGGGGCTGGTGTAACCTTCGACGCCCTCAGGCGAGCCAACGACGCGAACGGCAAAAAAATACAATGATCGCCACACACGGCATTCCGGTTCGTGAAAAAGCGTGTAAGGCTGGACAGCGTCGGAGGAGAGACATGATGCCATTTAGTGTCGGCGAGTTTGTAGGTGTTCCAGTCCAATATACTAGGGGCGCTTTTGATAACGAACTGCTGGTATCATTAAATTATCAAAACCAAATGATCTCCGGTTTTGTGCAACGTCAAAATTTACGTTTTGTTGATGACCGACATGCTTTGCTCAAGGCCGAGGTCCTTGATAGTGAGGGAGAGGTTCGCTTAAAGTTATTTGGCTCGTTTTTTACTACTAACGGAGTCGAACCGTTTTCGACGGACTGGGCAAGAGATCATTTACGACCTCTTCAAGCTGCCTGAGAAGCTACGGCTATGCTACTTTCCAAGCCCGATATTCGAGAACGTGTCGAAAATGGCGCGATCTTTTTGTCTCCCCCAATCGAGGATAATCAGTGGGGAGAGGCATCAATTGATCTACGCCTTGGGTTTGACTTCACTAAGATTCTCGAGGCACCAGGAGCAGTTTTTTCGGTTTCACAGGGCCTCTCGACCATCGCTGCCTCGAACCTATGGACTCAGAAACGTCTGCGTGAACGAGATGAGCATGGCGAACGTGAAAGCTTCACTCTACGTCCAGGCGATTTCGTGCTGGCTCTGACTCATGAAACGATCGAAATTCCGCCTGATCTAATTGGACACGTGGAGGGCCGCAGTACATATGCTCGCATGGGTTTGAGCATGCATCAAACGGCTCCTTGGATTCAGCCGGGTTGGCGCGGACAGATTACACTGGAAATCCGCAATGCTGGCCCGTTACACATTAGCTTAACGCCATTAATTCACCGTCCGTGCCAGTTGACGTTCCTGCCACTATCTTCGCCGCTGACGAAGGGTCAAGCCTATGGCTCACAGGATGGAGGTCGCTATCAGAATCAAACCGAAGTTCTTCCCAAATGAATCTAATGTTGGCACCAAACTTGTCGGGTTTTGTCCGCATTGGGTCTAACACTCCTGACGCGGCTCTTGCTCCCTAATCCATCCCTGTCCGCGCTCACGTAATCGTCAAAATAGCGTTGTAGGGCCTTGTTATTGAGAATGTAGAAGCGGTTTGACGATCTAGTTGCTTAGGCTAATTCGCCGAGCAAAGCACCTTTTTAGGCCCGCCCGCGTTTGCCACTAACAAGGAGTAGCGATGAACGCCAGCCAACAAACAGTCGCGTCCGCGACGGCGTCGGCCACCGCCGAGGTGGAGCAGCGCCGATCGGTGCGCGCGCGGCAGCGGTGGCTGACGCTCGCGGTGGTGGCGCTCGCCATCTATACTGCGCGCTCGTTCATCGCGCCGGTCGCGTGGGCGGCGGTGCTGGCGACGGCGATGTGGCCGCTCTACGCCCGCGCGATCGCCCGTGCGCCGGAGCGGCGCGGGTGGATCGCGACCGGCTTCGTGCTCGCCACCGCCGTGCTGGTGATGATCCCCATCGCGCTGATCGCGACCGCGGCGGCGGGCGAAAGCCAGCAGGCGGTCGCGTGGGTGCAGGGCGTGCAGAAGACCGGCATCGCCCCGCCGCCCTGGCTCGCGTCGCTGCCGCTGGTGGGCGCGCGCGCGACCGCGTTCTGGCAAAGCCATATCGGCACGCCGCAGGCGACCGCGCAGCTGTTCGCGGGCGTCGATGTCGGCGCGATCCTCGGCCATGTCCGCTCCCTCGGCGCGGAGGCGGCGCAGGGCTTCTTCCTGTTCCTGATCACGCTCGCCGCGCTGTTCGCGATGCTGGTCCGGGGCGAGCGGTTGGCGCAGGAGACGGTGACCGTCGCCCGACGCGGGTTCGGCGCGTTCGGCGCGCGCTTCGCCGATCAGCTCGCGACCGCGGTGCGCGGCACGGTGGTGGGCACGGTGCTGGTCGCGGTGGGCGAGGGCGTGCTGATCGGCCTCGGCTACTGGGTTGCGGGCGTGCCGCAGCCGTTGTTGTTCGCGGTGCTCACCGTATTCTTCGCGCTGCTCCCGTCGGGCGCGTGGTTCGCTTTCGGGCTGGCGACGATCATCCTGCTGGTCGAGGGGCATCTGCTCCCCGCCGGGTTGCTGTTCGGCTGGTCGATCGTGGTGATGCTGATCGGCGACAACGTGATCCAGCCCAAGGTGATCGGCCGGTCGGTCGAGCTCCCGTTCCTCCTCGCGCTGATCGGCACGCTGGGCGGGCTGGAGACGTTCGGGCTGGTGGGGCTGTTCGTCGGCCCGGTGGTGATGGCCGCGCTGCTGCTCGCCTGGGAGCAATGGCGCGCGCCGCCGGGGGAGCCGGGGGCTGCGACGGGGTGAGTGAGCGGCGGCGCGACCTAGTCGTCGAGATGCAACCAGCGCTGCCCGAGTCCAAACAATCGCGGTGCACCGGCGACGCGGAGGACATGCACCTCGTCCAACGCAAAGGCGAAACGGATGCGATCGTTCCCCTCGATCGCGATATCGATTAAGAGGCCCTGCGCCAGCTCGTGACCAATCTTGCATTGGTCGCGGATGCGCTCGCTGCGGTCGACGAAGTAGATGGTTTCGATGGCGCTGAAGATGTCGTCGTACGAGATGAACAGGACATAGCCGTGGTCCCCGACCGCGAATCGCGCGTCGATGCTGAGACACCGGGTCTGACGTGCCGGTGCCGGGGCGGTGACGGGGCGGTGCGTTGCGGTTCATGTTGCGCGGCCCCCTCCTGCCGGACACGTTCACCGGCCGGGAGCGTTCGAGCCGTCACTATTGGGAGGAACCCTCATGCAGTTCGGACCGACGTCGATGGCGGAAGAGGTGCTGGGCGGTCGCGACCTGCGGGGCAAGCGCGTTCTGGTCACGGGCGTCTCGTCCGGGGTGGGCGTCGAGACCGCTCGTGTCCTGGCCGCCCGCGGCGCAACCGTGATCGGCACCGCGCGTGATCTGACCAAGGCCGCGTCCGCGTTGCGATCGGCGCGGTCCGAAGGAGAGGTCGAGCTGGTCGCCCTCGACCTCTCCTCGCTGGCGAGTGTCCGGGCCTGTGCCGATGCGCTCGTGGCGAGAGGCAGGCGCCTCGACGCCATCATAGCCAACGCCGGCGTGATGGCGGTGCCCTTCGCACTGACCGCCGATGGCTTCGAAACGCATTTCGCGACCAACTATTTCGGCCACTTCCTGCTCGTGAACCGGTTGGCTGGATTGCTCGGGGCGGGCAGCCGCGTGGTGATGGTCGCGTCGGCGGGGCATCGCGGGGCGGATGTGTCGCTGGACGACTCCGGTTTCGCGCGAACGCCCTATCATCCGCTGGTCGCCTATCGCCGCTCCAAGACGGCCGACATCCTGTTCGCGGTCGCGTTCGACCGGCGCAACAAAGGACGCGGCGTGCGGGCGACCGCGATCCATCCTAGCGCCGTTCTCACCGAAACCACCCGCAAGCTGATCGAGGCGCAACCCTCCGCCGCGTCCGCCTTCACCTGGAAGACAGTGGCACAGGGTGCCGCGACGTCGGTATGGGCGGGGTTCGTCGCGCCCGCGAGCGAGGTGGGCGGACGCTATTGCGAGGACTGCCGCGTCGCCGAGGTCAACGACGATGAGGCGGTGGGCTTCGGCGTCCGCGGCTATGCGCTCGACCCGGAGCGGGCTGAGGCGTTATGGCTCGCGAGTGTAAAGTTGGTCGGCGAGCGGTTCTGACGGTCACGGCGACGGAGCGCGTCGCCTATGACGCGAGCTCCACCCGCGTCGCCGCCCCCACCGCGTCGAACAGCGCCCCCTCCGTCCCCGTCATCCACACTTGCCCGCGCCCGCCGAGCCGTTCGAACAAGGCCGCCCGGCGCGCGGGGTCGAGATGCGCCGCGACCTCGTCGAGCAGCAGCACCGGCGCGCGCCCGACCCGCTCCGCGACAAGGTCGGCATGGGCGAGCACGAGGCCGAGCAGCAGCGCCTTTTGCTCCCCCGTCGAGCAGATCGCGGCGGGGACCTGCTTGTCGGCATGGGCGACGTGGAGGTCGTCGCGGTGCGGCCCCGCCAGTGCGCGCCCCGCCGCCGCATCGCGCGCGCGGCCTCGGCGCAACGTGTCGGCG
>CALMGC010000033.1 GCA_937863505.1 uncultured Sphingomonadales bacterium
CCGGCAGCGCGTAACGGTCGTGATACTGCCGGGTGATCTCGCAATAGCCGAAAATCTCGCCCGAGGGCCGCGTACCACCGTCCGCCGCCACGAGATGCTCGTTGGTGACATAATAGTCGTTGCCCATGATGCAGTGTTGCTTGAGCCGATTGCCCAGGAAGAAGTGATATTCATCCCGGGTCATGCCGCTGTCGAGCAGATACTCGTACATCTCCGAATCGACGCGGCGGCCATAGTTGAGGTCGAGCGACAAAAAGCGCATCGAGTTGAACAGCTCGGCGGGTGCGATCGCCGCCGGGTTCTCGGCGTGGAAATATTCGGAGGACTCGCTCTGGATGAAGATGGCGTCGGGGCGGACCTCCAGGATCGCCTGCATCGCCAGCACGTTCGCCTTGACGATGTGCTTGAGCGCGGTGACGAAGCCCTGATCGCTCGTCATCTGTTCGTTCCACCAGCCGTAGCGGCCGGAAAACATCGCGCAGATGTACATCTCGTTGACGGGTGTATAAAGTTGCACCCACGGGAACCGCTCCGCGAACGCGCGCGCATAGACGGCGAACAGGGCGGGGAAGTCCGGGTTCTGGAAGTTGCCGATCCAGTCGGGCACGCCGAAGTGGCACAAGTCGGTGATCGGCGAGATGTTGCGCCGCATCAGCTCGGCATAGGTCTCGTCCGCGAACGACCAGTCATATTTGCCGACGCCCAGCCAGGTCGTGTGGATCGGCGGGCCGTAGCGGAGGTGCTGGATGCCAAGCTCCTCCACGAGGTGAAAGTCCTCGCGCCAGCGCTTGTAATGACCACAGACGTCCATCTCGTCGACGCGGGTGCGACCGCCGTTGATCGTCGGCACGCTGTTCTCGATGCCGGTGGCGAACATGAAGGCGCTGGTAATGACTTGGTCTCCTGTCGCGGTCAGTGGGGCACAACGCGCAAGGACGCGAAGGGTCCCGCCGGGGGCGCAAAGTTCACGCCGCCTCGCCCCGCGCCGCGCGCGCGTCGGCGAGGACGCGGCCGATGCCGAACGAGGCGATAAGGTAATGCAACGCGCCCCAAAGCCCGACCGCATAGGCGAGCAACTCGCCCTGGCGAGTCGCGAGCAGCACTGCCGCCTTACACGCGACATCGCGCGCGCCCGAAACACCAACCGGGGCCGCGCCGCCGGGGCAGGCTGTACCGAACGCGCGCGTATCCGCGCCCCATGCGCCGCCCAGCGCTTCGCCCAGCCCCGGCGCGCCCGGATGCGCGAAGTGGAACGCGGCGAAATGGTCGATCACCCATCCCGTGATCGGTGGCCCCCCGCCCAGCGCGACCAAGTTCAGGACCAGCAGCAGCACCGCCGTCGCGGTCGCACGCCGGGCGGGCGGAACCGCATTCTGCACCACGCCATAGGTCGGGCCCATGTAGAAGTAGGAGAAGATGCCGGGGAACGCCAACCAGATCGCCGCGGTCCGCCATGTCGCCGCGGTGAACACGCCGACGAGAAATGGGTAAGCGAGCACAACGCCCAGCGCGGGAATTAGCCCATACCACCGCGCCGCGCCGCCGCGCGCGAGCCGGTCGGCGAGGAAGCCGCCGAGCAGCACGCCGATCACCTGGCTGCCCGCCCCGATCAGTCCCACGATCGCGCCCACCTGCGCCTGCGTCAGCGCGAATGCGCGCAGCCAGTAGGGGATGAGAAACTGTCCCCCGCCATAGCCCGCGAACGACACGAGCGTCGCACCGAGCACCATGTTGAGCACCGGCCAGCGCCCCAGCAGCAGGCGGGCGACCGCGCCGGTCTCACGCAATTCATGCCTGAATGACGGCTTCGGAGCAGCCGCCGCCCGACCGCCGTCCGGCTCCGACCCGCCACGCGCGGGCTCCCTCACAAGCGCGCGGATCGCCAGCGCGACCAGCACGCCGGGCAGGCCGACCGCCATGAACGCCACCCGCCAGGAATAATCCTGTGCCAGCCGGGTGCCGATCACCGCGCCGAGCAAGGAGCCGACCGGCACGCCGAGCGACAGCACCGCCAACGCCGACGCGCGCCGCCGGGGCGGGTAATAATCGCTGATCAGCGAATGCGCGGGCGGCAACAGCCCCGCCTCTCCCACGCCCACGCCGAACCGATAGGTGGCGAGCGTCGCGTAACCCGCCGCCGTTCCGCACAGCGCGGTGAACCCGGACCACACCAGGATCGCGGCGGAGATGATGTTGACCCGCGAGAACCGCTCGGCCAGCCGCGCGATCGGGAGGCCGAGAAAGGTGTAGAGCAGCGCGAAGTAGAGCCCGCCGAGCAGCCCGAGTTGCGTGTCGGTGATCTTGAGGTCGGTCTTGATCGCCTGCCCGATCGAGGCGATGATCGTCCGGTCGACGAAATTGAGCGTATAGGCCAGCACCAGCAGCGTCAGCACCAGCCGCCGATGCCCCGCCGATCGACCGGACGGTTCGCCCGCGATGCTCGCCATGTCCTCTCCCCTCGGTCGCGGGTTCCGCGTCAGGAGCGACCATAGCGGCTCCGCGCCGGGAAGCCACCGTCGGCGCTACGCTCTGGCCGTCACTTCAGGGTCGCCAGCCAAGCAGCGATCGCTTCGCGGTCGGCGGGGTTGCTTATGCCGGGGTTGGGCATCTGCGTGCCGTGCGCGACCGCTTGCGGGTTGGCGATGAAAGCGGCGATCGTCGCCTTGCTCCACGTCACTCCGCTCGCCTTCAGCGCCGGGGAGTAGTCATAGCCGGGGCGCGACCCCGCCTTGCTGCCGACCACGCCGTAGAGATTGGGGCCGATGTCCGCGCTGCCGCCCTTCGTGGTCGAATGGCAGGATGCGCAGCGCGCGAACGCCGCGGGCTTGGGGACAGCGGGCGGCACCGCCCCCGCTGCCAGCAACGGCATCGCCGCCAAGGGCGTCGCCGCCCACCACCAACGCCGTCCGACCATGCTCACCACCACGCGAAATCACTAGCGCAGGCAATCCCCGGCACCCGCCGTTGTTCCTCCCGTCGCTCAGGACCGCGCCGCCTTCACCGCCGCGTCGAGCCGGTCGGCATAGGCGTTGAGCACCGCCGCCGTCTTCGCGACATAGCGGGTCGCGTCCGCGAACCGGCGCTGCTCGATCGCCTCGCGCACGCCCGGCAGCGTCTTCGCGCCATAGCCGGTCAGCGTGCCGGGCGCGTACACCATGTTGCGATACCAGGGCCGCCCGGGCAGCCCTTCCGGGTCGAGCAGAGTCTGGTCGATGCCGCGCAACACCGCATCCACCCGCGCCTGCGCCGCCGGGGACAGCTCGCCCAAGGCATCCGCCGCGCGCGCCGAGCGCGTCAGCCGCTCGGCCGCATCCTCAAGCGCCAGAGTGTCGATCAGCGGCGTCACTCCCCGGTCGACCGGCGCGATCGTCGGATCATCCACCGTCGAGGCGAGCGCGAAGGCCCGGTCGCGCGTCAGGTCGGTAAGCGCACGGTCATGCTCCCGCTGATCGGCGGCAAGCTTTTTCACCTCCGCCACGTAGCGTGTCACCGCCCCCGCGAAGTCGCCGTAGCGCGCCGGGGTACGCGGCGCGTCGGCGGCGCGGATCACCATCCGCCCGACCAGCTTAGACAGTGCCGCCCCATAGACCAGCCCCGGATCGTCGAACTGCATCACATGGTAGAAGCTGTCGTAGACCGAGTGGTACGACCCCCCGCTCGCGCTTTCGCCGCCATAGCCTAGGTTCAGTGACGGGATGCCGAGATGCTGGAGGAACGCCGAATAGTCGGAGCCTGACCCCAGCGCCCCGATCGGCAGATCGCCGCCCGCCTTCGCCGCCTCCGCCGCGCCCGGTTCGACGCCGCGCGCGCCGCCGGTATAGGCAGCGGCACGCATCTCGGCGCGCAGCCGCTCATAGCTGCTTACCCCCGTGCGCGGGTCCGGCACATCGCGCGCGGCGGCGTTGACGAAATGCTGGAGGTCGTGGCTCCCCTCCGCCTCCAGGAAGCCGCGCCCGTTGACGTCCGTGTTGATGTACATGACCGCGTGGCGTTGGAGCTCATCCGCGTGCGCCTCCACCCATTCGGTCGAGCCGATCAGCCCCGGCTCCTCGCCGTCCCAGCTGGCGTAGATGAGCGTCCGCTCGGGCCGCCAGCCGGTGCGGGCGAGCGCGCCCAGCGCCTTGGCCTCGCTCATCAACGCGACCTGCCCCGTCAGCGGATCGCTCGCGCCGAACACCCAGCCGTCATGGTGGTTGCCGCGGATGATCCACTCGTCGGGCTTCGACCGCCCGTGCATGGTCGCGATCACGTCGTACACCGGCTTCAGCGACCAGTCGGACTTGACCAGCAGGTGCACCCGCACCGCGTCGTTGCCGCCCCAATGATAGGCGAGCGGCAACGCCCCGCGCGCGCGGCCGGTGACGACCGGGCCGCCCAGCCCCGCCATGATCCGCGTCGCGTCGGCATAGGAGATCGGCAGCGCGGGGACCTTCAGGATCGTCGGCGCGGTCTCGCGTGTCAGCCGCTTCGCGCCCTCGGTCGCGCCGATGCCGGGGGTGAGCGGGTCGCCGGGATAGGTCGTCATGTCCTGCACCGACCCGCGCTGCACCCCCGCGGACGGTCGCCCGCCGCCACGCGGGTACGGATCGTTGTAGGCGTAACCGTCGTCCGCCGGATCGGAATAGATCAGACAACCGATCGCGCCATGTTCCTGCGCCAGCTTGGGCTTCAACCCGCGCCAGCCGCCGCCATAGCGCGACAGGACGATCTTGCCGCGCACGTCGATCCCGCGCTGCGCGAGCGCGTCGTAATCCTCGGGCAGGCCGTAATTGACGTACACCACCGGCGCGGTAACGTTGCCGTCGCCCTGGAACGCCACATAGGGCGGGAGAGCGCCGCCCAGATGCTGCGAACTCGCGTCCTCCGCCACCGCCGGCTCCTGCCCGCCGAGCGTGACCCGCTCGGGCGCGACCAGTTCGAGCGTCGTGGTGATCGGCGTCGGATAGAGTATCTGGAACGTCTCGATGTGCGCGTCCCAGCCCCAGCGCTTGAACAGCGCCAGCTCCATCTCCGCATTGGCGCGGTCGTGCGGGCTGCCGACCTGGTTTGGGGCGGAGGACATCTCCTTCAACCAGCCGACCTGGTCCGCGCTGCTCACCTGCGCGTCGAACGTCGCCTCCAGCGCCTTGGGGTCCCGCGGCGCGCCGCTCGCGGCGGCGGCGGCGAGCGCGATGGCGGCGGTGGCCGTGGTCAGCGTTGCGAAGCGTGTCATTGGTGCCCCCGTATCGTTCGGGAAGCAGGCTAAGCGCCCCCGCTCCCGCCGCGCAAGCCCGCAAATGCGCGCGTCATCGCCCGGTTGACGAACCGCCCGCGCCCGTGGCATTCGAATGCCCACGCGGGTGTAGCTCAATGGCAGAGCAGAAGCTTCCCAAGCTTACGACGAGGGTTCGATTCCCTTCACCCGCTCCATCAAGAACGTTCGTTCATCGACGGTATGCCTGCCGCCGGCGAATGCGAGGATGGCGGCGAGCCGGCCTTCGACTTCGATTTCGACACCGCGACCAATTGTAGCCGGTCGGACAACGACCGGTCGATGAGCGCACGCACTGCTGAGACCGCTTTCTCGCGAGCCGCAGGATCGAGGATTGTCTTGCTCAGGTGTTAGACCTGTTTCGGTAGTCGGCGGCCACTGTTGGGTGCGGCGCGACCACCGGTAACGCTTCCTGCTCGGCAAGGGCTGCACGGACCGCAGCCTGCTCGACCTTGGCTTCGGCCAGCATTTGCATGATCTCGTCGATCCTCCTCCTGCCATTTGCGATCGCTTCGACGGGTCGTCTGACCCGGAAGTCCGCCTCCGCTTCTCGTCCAACGAGCTTAGCGGCGTCGGGCCGAGTGGCGGCGGCGCGGCGTGCATACCCGTCGCGATACTCACGAATGGAAGTCTCGATGAACTCGGGATCGAGCATGTGCTCCCGTAACCCCGCGAGCACGCGCTACTCATCCTGTCGGGTGGTGATTTGCCGGCCGTTGACGCAGCTACCGTCATCCTTGTGTTCGGTGCATCCCCAGCGATCCGGGCCGATAATCGGGAGAGTTCGGCCGAATGCGAACGGAGCGGTCAGTCGGCTCCACCATCTTGCTGGTCCGGTAAAACAGCACGCGACCGGTATAGAGCGAATTCCGCAAGATGCCCTTGCCGCGGCTGGCGTCGCCGTTAATCGTCGAAGCGCGCCGATGGGAGCCTCGGGCGCCTAGCACCTTCTCCGCATTCAGCTTCGCCGCGATGGTGCGCGTGCTTAGGCCGATCTCTCCGAATTCATAGAACATGCGGCGCACAAATAGGCGTGTTCCTCGGAACTCGAGCTGCTCGCGTATTTGATAGCTACGCCTTGGTGGCAAGCGATCCTGTCGGTAGACCCGGTCAGCACCTAATCAACGGCGCGCGTTCGTTCATGTTCTCGTGGAAAGGCCCCTGACAGGATGAAGCACGTTGGAGCCGGGGTCGCATGAGTTGACCTGCGTCTCAAAGCTAAGCAGAAGGTGCACAAGATGCGTAGTCACGGTGCCTTCATCGCCAACGCGGCTTGCAATGCAGGGCGGTCGCTGAACCGCGTCTATCTGAGCCACCTGCCTCGCTGCTCGGCTGCGCCCTAGCCGCGCCGTTCCCGGATCGACCAAGACGCAGCCCCTTCGAGCCCCTCGGAGGGGCTTTTCTCTGCCCCGGACAGCCCAATGCTTTTGACCCTTTCCACCACGCACCAACCCGCGACCGACCTCGGCTTCCTGCTGATGAAGCACCCGGATAATATCCACACGGTCGACCTCGCCTTCGGCAGCGCGACGCTATTCTATCCCGAGGCCAACGAGGCGCGCTGCACGGCGGCGCTCGCCGTGGAGGTCGATCCCGTCGAGCTGGTGCGCGGCAAGGGCGGCACGCCAGGCATCCAGGACCAGTATGTCAACGACCGTCCCTATGCCGCCTCGTCGCTGCTGGCGGTAGCGATCGGACGGTCGCTCGGCACCGCGATGAGCGGTCGCTCCAAGAACCGCCAGGAACTCGCCGACCTGCCGCTGCCCTTCGAGGTGACGGTCACGCCAGTGCGCGGCAGCCCTGATCTGGTCGAGCGGCTGTTCGCCCCGCTGGGCTACAGGGTTGCGGCCGAGCAGGTCGTGCTTGATCCCGCACACCCCGAGTGGGGCGCCAGTCCTTATATATCGCTGCGTCTCGCCGGCGAGATGAGGCTGGCCGAGCTGCTGACCCATCTGACGGTGTTGATCCCGGTCCTCGACGGCGCAAAACACTATTACATCGGCGATGACGAGGTGCAGAAGCTGCTCCGCCGCGGCGACGGTTGGCTGGAGGCGCATCCCGAGCGCGAATTGATTTTGCGGCGCTACCTGCGCTTCGGCTTGCTGGTCCACGCTGCCCGCGCCAGCTTCGACGACCAGGTCGTGCCCAAGTCGGTCGAGGTGATCGCTTCGCGCGACGCGGCCGAGCAAGCGGTGGAGAAGCCGATCCGGCTCAACGACCAGCGCATGGGACGCGTGGTGGAGACGCTGCAGGGCCTCGATGCCGCGACTGTGCTCGACCTGGGTTGCGGCGAAGGACGGCTGGTGCGCGAGTTGCTGCGTCACGGCCAGTTCCGCCGCATCATCGGGGTCGAGGTCGCCCCGCGCGTGCTCGCGGGCGCGGCCGACCGGCTGCGGCTGGAGGAGATGCCGGATCTCAAGCGCAAGCGCGTCGAACTGCTCCAGGGTTCGCTCGTTTACCGCGATGATCGGCTGCAGGGATTCGACGCCGCGGCCGTGGTGGAGGTAATCGAGCACATGGATCCCGAGCGGTTGCCCGCATTCGAGGCCGCCGTGTTCGGTCACGCGCGGCCCGGCGCGGTTATCGTGACGACACCCAACCGTGATTACAACGCGCTGTTCGAGACACTGCCCGCGGGCACGATGCGGCACCCGGACCATCGCTTTGAGTGGAGCAGGGACGAATTCCGCCACTGGGCCGAGAGGGTCGCCGCCGCCCACGGCTACGAACTGCGGATAGAGGGCATCGGCGCGGAGGACGCCGCGCACGGCTGCCCAACCCAGATGGGAGTGTTCACACGATGAACATCGAAATTCCCGAGTTCGCGCTCGTCTTGCTGGTCGGCGCGTCGGGCACCGGCAAGTCGAGCTTCGCCGCCGGGTACTTCCTGCCCACCGAGATCGTCTCATCGGATCGCATGCGCGGCTGGGTGGCGGACGACGAGACCGACCAAGCAGCGACCAGCGATGCGTTCGACCTGCTTCACTTCGTCGTTGAGAAACGACTGAAAGGGCGCCGGCTGACCGTGGTCGACGCGACCAACGTCCAGCCCGAATCGCGCAAGTCGCTGGTCGCGCTGGCACGAAAGTGGCATGCACTCGCCGTCGCGGTTGTGTTCGACCTGCCTGAGGCAGTCGCGGTCGCGCGCAACGCCGCCCGGCCGGATCGGCAGTTCGGCGCCGGCCCGGTCCGGCGGCAGATGCAGACGCTCAAGCGCTCGCTGCGTGGACTGGAGCGCGAGGGGCTGCGCTATGTTCACAAGCTGACCTCGGTCGAGGCGGTCGATGCCGTCACGATCACGCGCACCAAGCTGTGGGTCGACAAGCGCGGGGAGACGGGGCCGTTCGACATCATCGGCGACGTCCACGGCTGTGCCGACGAGCTGGAAATGCTGCTGGCCGATCTTGGATACCAGGTCGCCTGGTCGGGCAAGGACGTGGCGGTCACGCCCCCGCCGGGGCGCCGCGCGATCTTCCTCGGCGACTTCGTCGATCGAGGGCCGCGGTCGCCCGACGTGCTGCGGATCGCCAAGGCGATGGTCGAGGCGGGCACCGCGCTCGCCGTCGTCGGCAACCATGACGACAAACTCAAGCGCCACCTGTCGGGCAAGCAGGTCAAGGTCGCGCACGGCCTCGCCGAGACGATCGCGCAGCTGGCCGAGGAGCCGCCCGAGTTCGCCGGTCAGATGCGCGCATGGCTGGACACGCTCGTCAGCCATTACGTCCTCGATGGCGGCAAGCTGGTCGTCGCGCACGCAGGGCTGAAAGAGGAGATGCAGGGCCGTGCCTCGGGGGCGGTGCGCTCCTTCGCCATGTATGGCGAGACCAGCGGCGAGGTGGACGAGTTCGGCTTGCCGGTGCGCTATGACTGGGCCGCCGACTACAAGGGCGTCGCCAAGGTGGTCTATGGACATACGCCGGTGGTGGAGGCCAATTGGGTCAACGGTACGCTGTGCGTCGACACTGGCTGCGTGTTCGGGGGCAAGCTGACCGCGCTGCGGTATCCCGAGATGGACGTGGTCGAAGTCGCAGCGCGCGCGACCTACTACGAACCGATCCGCCCGCTTGGGGGTCCGCCCGCCGCGATCGGCGAAGCGCATCCGGGTCAGTTGAATATCGCGGACGTGCTCGGTCGGCAGGCGATCGAGACGCGCGACCTGGGCATTGTCGTGGTACCCGAGGCGAACGCCGCGGCGGCGTTGGAGGTGGTGAGCCGGCATGCGGTCGACCCCCGCTGGCTCATCCACCTGCCGCCCACCATGTCGCCGGCAGAGACGAGCGAGACCGACGGCTGGCTCGAGCGGCCCGAGGAGGCGTTCGCCTATTACGCGACCAGGGGTGTCACGTCGGTGGTGGTCGAGGAAAAGCACATGGGTTCGCGCGCAATTATCGTGCTCGCGCGCACGCAGGCGGTGGCTGAACGCCGGTTCGGCATCGCCGACGGCAGCCGCGGCGTCGTGACGACACGCACGGGACGTCGCTTCCTTACCGACCCGGAGATCGAGGCGGCGGTGCTCCACCGGCTCGACGCCGCAATGGTGTTGAGCGGGCTGTGGGACGAGCTCGCTAGCGACTGGGTGCTGTGGGACGCCGAAATCCTACCCTGGAACCTCAAGGCGGGATCATTGGTCAGCCACCAATATGCGCCGGTCGGCGCGGCGGCGGTGGCGGCGACCGGCGCACTCGCCGCGGTGCTGGCACAAGCACAGGCGCGCGGGGTGGCTGTGGGCGAGCTTGCGACGGCGGCCCATGCCCGCGCCGACGACGCGCTGCGCTATCGCGCCGCCTACAACCGCTATGTTGGCCCGGCGGCCGGGATCGACGACGTCCGGATCGCGCCGTTCCACCTGCTTGCGAGCGAGGGTGCCGTATACACCGACCGGGACCACCTCTGGCATATGACGCAGGCGCACCGGCTCGCAGCCGCCGATCCGGCGCTGGTGCTCGCCACCGCACATCGCCGGGTGGAGCTGGGCGACTCCGCTCAGGTCGCCGACGCGATCGCCTGGTGGGAGGCGCTGACCGGTGCCGGCGGCGAGGGCATGGTGGTGAAGCCGCTCGCCTACCTCGCGTGCGGCAGGCGCGGCCTGCTCCAGCCCGCGATCAAATGCCGCGGGCGCGAGTATCTGCGCATCATCTACGGCCCGGACTACGATCGACCGGAGAACCTCGAGCGGCTGAAGAAGCGCGGGCTCGGCACGAAGCGTCAGATGGCGATCCGCGAAACCGCGCTCGGCCTGGAGGCGCTCCACCGGTTCGTCGAGCACGCGCCGCTCACCCGTGTCCACCAGTGCGTGTTCGGCGTGCTGGCGATGGAGAGCGAGCCGGTCGACCCCCGGCTCTAGTCGCGCGCGCTTGCGCCAAGGTCGTTCGCGGCTAGGCTGGTGCATGTCGCCCGAGCTCGCCATCTCATCACTCCACGCAACGCCGGCGCGGCGCGACACGCCCGAGATGGTGGCGGAGTTGATCGGCCGCGCGCTGCCGCCTGGTTTTGCCCGGCGGTTGCAAGGCCCGATCCACGACCGCATCGCCGCGTTCGTCCGGCGCACTTTCGGCTGGTCGTCGATGCGGACTTTTTTCCGGGCACCGGTGAACCACGCCGGTCGGTTCGCGAAAGCGCGCGAGCTCGCGCTGCTGTTCCTGAACGTGCAACCGCCCGAAGGCGACGATCCGCCATAGGATAAACTCGAGTCGCTGGCGCGCTTGACCGAGCGGCAAAAGGGCGAACTGCTGGAGCGCGCGTGGCGGGACACGGCCATCGACCTCGACACGATGGTCGTGCGCCGGGAAATCAACTCGTCGACGTGGGATCTGTTTGCCGGCGCGTGGAACCGGGCGCGCGACGGCTGGATCGCGCTGATCGAGGCGATGGACCTCGACGCTCTGCTAGACGAAATGCTGCCGGGCAAGGTGATACATGGCCGCTTTCCCACGCCGGCTTGGGGCGTTCAGCGGTCGTATTTTGCGGGTGGATGTGCTGAGCGACATCGAACAGGGTTGACGAGCATCGCCGTCCCGGTCGACCCGGACGATGCAGTCCGGGAACTCAATGGCGGAGAAGTCGCCTCTGGACCGACCGGACGCTGGTTCGAGCCCAGCCCGGACGACACGCGCGCGAACCTCATGACCTATAATCAGACGCTTAAGCCATCCTCGTCGCTTTCTGGAGTCGGACGCTCGTTCAGCTCCGTTTGGAATAGCTTACCCGCATCGACGCCGCTCGGTGGCGCGTTCGCTGCGGCATAGCGCGACGAGTTGCGCGCTCTTGCCCGGCTGGCGGTGACAGTCGTCGGCGCGAACCTGGTAGGATGGCGATCAACTCGCTCGACATGCTGTTCGTGGCGCGGCTCGGCACACCCGCGTTCGCGGTGATGACGCTGGCCATAGTATCGTTCAGCATCACCTTGTGGGCAAGCGCGTCTAGCCGGATGGCGATCTCAACCGTCTCGCGTCGGAGCGGAACGGCGGTCAGCGGGCCCGGATGCGCTTTGACGTTACGGGCCGGTCGCGTTCCTTGCGTAAAGCCGACGGTATGCGGAAGGACGATGACGGCCTGGAGTCTCCACGCTGACGCGGGTGAGGCGGGGCAACGCACGGGCGCTTACGCGGATGCCGTGCTGGGGCGTAATGCCGGTGCGCTGTGGACCGTGGACACGCATAGCGTGTGGTTCCGCCGGTCGGTACCTGACTCTTCCGGTTTCGGCCAACCTCTACAGGCGCGCTGCACTTCCACGCCGCCGCCCCCGCGCTGCGTCCAATCGGACGCAGCGTCTGGATGCGGTGCTGGGCCGCGCGGAAGCGATGGCGGTCGTCCATGGGCCGGAAGTGGTGGAGCGGCTCTTCTTCCTGCCGTCGGGCACGCTCCGGATGGTGAACAAGCATGTGGTGCATCCGGTGGACGTGTGGTTGAACCGCCGTTCCGCGGCCAAGGACGCGAACGAGCCGCCCAAGCTGGTGGAGGAGAAACTCGACAGGATGAAAGGCGCCAGAGAGCATGGACGCGAGGGCGCGAAACCGGCGCAGTCCCGCACTGACGCGCACCTTCTAGCGCCCGCCCGCCCGCATACAGGCGGCGTGCATAGCAACCTGCACGTCATGACGATGGTCACCTCCGCGCGAGCGCACCGGTGAACGTCGTCCCGGCAGCCGACCGGCCAGACCTGCGCGGCGACCGACCGCCATTCAGCCCACCGGTCGGCACGGTGATGAGCACGCTTTGGCGGTACCTGTTCCTCGGCCTGACGGTGCCCAACACCGTCTTCGCGGTCGGAAGAGCGTCGCCGGTGGGCGTCGACACGATCCCGCTGGCGTTTCCGCTGGTCGTGGCCGTGTCGGTCGCGCCGCTGCTGCCCGTCCTGTCCGGGATGCGCCGGGGCCGGCGCTGGGCGCTTCCCGTGCTGCGATGGACGGCTCGGGTTGGGCGTGGCCGTGCTGGCGCTTGACATCGCGCAGGGGACCGCCCTGACACTTCGGTTGCCGGGGCCGGAGGTCGTACGGCCGTGCTGGATGGCGGATCTATCTTGATCGTGTCGATCGTGACGGCACCGTTCGGCTGGCTGCCACTGCGCGCTTGCCACCGTACGGTGGCTCGATCCTCGGTCGGGTCCCTTCGAATCGGAAAGCCCGCGATGTCGCCGGCGCGGCGGCGGAGGGGCAGGCTCTAGCAGTAATCTGATCGCGCGACCGGCTAGTGATTTTGCGGAGCTTGGAACAAATGCTGAATGACCGAATGTGGGTCTAATCGGTATAGAAGTCTGACACGGCGGAATCGGACCGGCTGCCTACTCATCAGACAGGTCACCGAACTGCCCGGCCTAGCTCGCCTTGTTCATTCCGGTAACGGCCTCGATCAACGCGGCTTCGGCCTTTCCGCCAAGATAGTCGTAACTGAGTCGGAATAGCCGCTCCGCATGGCGAAGGCCTGCCCCGGAGCGAATGCGGTAGGTCGCCCATTCGCCAGTGCCTGCCCACGGGAACCGCTCGGCCGCTCCGGCGGCGATCAGCGCCCGCGCGATCGCGGGCGATGTGGCGAGGTGGACCTCGCCGTCCAGGTGGATATGCCCCAGCTCCTCGTTGCCGCGATAGAAGTCCGCGCCGTCCACCTGCCCATTTGTTGAGAAGTGCCAGTGCGTGGCCGCGACGATCCCCGGCCATGATTGAATCGTCTCGGACAAGCCCTGAAACGGCGCGTCCAGCACGGGCGGCGGCACGATGCGGCCCTTGTCGGCCAATCTCATCCGCATGGACCCTCCCCCATCCGGGCGAACAGCTGCGCGGGCGTCGTCGTGCCCGCGACGTGCTCGGTGCCGGGAACGCCGTGGTCGATCCAGCCGGCGTTGAGGCCGTCCATCATCTCCTCGTAGAGCGGGATCGACGCTTCCGGCACGCCCATATAACCGAGGCTGGTCGCCCACTGCTCGCGCGGCGTGGACCGGGCGGTGACGTCGCGGCCGAGCACCTCGCCCAGCGCGCGCGCGAGGTCGTTCGGGCTGTAGCGGTCGCCGAGCTCCACGACCTTCCGCCCCGTCCAATCGCCGGTAAGCAGGGCGGCGATCTCAGCGCCGATATCGGCCGTAGCGGTCATCGGCACGGCCCGATCGACTGGGCCGAGCAGGATGTCGAACGCGCCGGTCGCCTGCGCCTGATGCAGGGCATAGCCATAGTTCTCCATGAACGATCCCGGCCGGACGAACGCGACCGGGAATGGCGCGCCCGCCAGCGCTTCCTCCAGCAGGTGGGTGGAGGTGATGTTACCGAGCCCACTGGCCTTCTCCGACCCGAACGACGACAGCACGACCAAGCGCGGGAGCGGCGAGCGGCGCAACGCTTCGGCATAGCTGGCGACGGTTCCCTTCGCCTCGGGGTAGCCGGACGTCGGCAGCGTTGGCGGCATCAGGAGGAACGCCGCCTCGACCCCCTCCAGCGCGTCCGCGACGGCGGCCGCGTCGTTCAGGTCGCCCCGGCGCACCTCCACGCCCCTGTCCACCCAAGCCGCCGCCTTGTCCGGATCGCGCGCAAGCGCGCGGACCTGATGGCCCTGCTCAAGCAGTCGACGGGCGGTCGCGCCGCCTACCTGGCCGGTAATACCTGCAACGAAAAACATGACCCCTCTCCTATCCCATGATCACCAACGATGCCGCGCCTGCGTGGCGTGGCCGTCGTGGAAGAACCCGCCGGTCGGCCCGATGAAGCCGAGCGTCGCCAGCTCCACCACCACGCCGGCCGCCTGCTCGACGGTACGCGATCCGGTATGGCCGTTGAGGTCGGTCGCGGTGAAGCCGGGGTCGGCGGCGTTGACCCTGATCCC
>CALMGC010000034.1 GCA_937863505.1 uncultured Sphingomonadales bacterium
CGTCGATCATCAATAGCTCAGCCGGACGCCGGCATAGGCGGCGCGGCCGGGCTGACCATATTGATAGGCGGTCTGGTAGATCGAGTTGGTCAGGTTCTCGATCCGGCCGTACACCGCCACGTTGCGCGTTACCGGATAGGACGCGCGCACTGCCAGCAGCACGTAACCGTCCAGCCGCCGCGTGTCGGCCGCGTTGTCGAAACTGTCGCCCACCGCCGTCAGCGTCGCGCCCGTGTCGAGGCCGAAAGACCAGCGATAGTCGATGTTTCCCGTCACGCTCTGGCTCGGCCGGCGCGCGAGCCTGCGGCCGAACGTCGCCGATCCGGGCGAGCGGTCTTCCGCGTCCAGGTATGTGTAGCTGCCGCTGACGACGAACCCGTCCGCGGGCCTGAGCGCCAGCGTCGCCTCCAGCCCCTGCGACCGCGCGCGCGCGACGTTGTTGTAGGTGCCATATGGGCGATTGACGCAGATGCCGGTCAGCGGCGCGATGCAGGAGACGAAGTTGATGAGGTCATCCGAATCGCGGTGGAACCAGGTCGCGCCCGCCTCCAGCGCGCCGCCCACCAAGCGTTGCGTCACGCCCGCGTCCCAGCCGTGCGACCGCTCGGGGCGCAGGCCCACGTTGCCGTACTCGCTCTGCAGCTGGAACAGCGTCGGGGCCTTGAACCCTTCGGAGTAACTGGCGCGGATCACGGTCGCGCCGCGGTTGGGCGTGTAGGCACCGCTGCCGGAGAACGTGGTCGCCTGCCTGGTAGGATTGGGGCCGTTCTGGGCGATATCGTCGTGCCGGACGCCGCCCGTCACCGACAGACCGACGATCGGCGTCAGCATCAACTGACCGTACACGCTCCAGATCCGCTGGCGCGCCGGCAGGTCCGCGACGCCATAGCTCGACGTGGTGAAGCGCGAGAGCTCACGCTCCGCGCCAAAGGTGGACTGAAGCGCGGAGCCGAGATCGAGCACGCCCTGGTATTCGATCCGCTCGTTCTTGCCGTTGCCGCGGAACTCCTCCGTGTCGACGCCGCCCGTGGGATCGATCACGCGGCGGTACGTGTCGGTATAGGCATAGCCGATCCGGTTCTTGAGCCGCCCGTCGAACAGGCCCGCGTTGAGCCCCGCATAGCCAACCAGCTGGCGAGTCAGCTGATATTCGGGCGTATCGGCAAAGGTGTAATTGGGCGGCGGGGAGCCGTCGATGTCGGTCCGGCCGTTCGAGTAGAAGCCGCGCAGGTCCACCGACAGATCGCGGGCGAGCGCGACGTTGACGCTGCCGTTGAAGCCATAGGCGCGATAACCGTCCTCCTCCTTGCCGCCGAAAAAGGCCGAGTTGCCATTGGTGCGAAAATAGCCGCCGCCGAGGCTGGCCGAGACGGGGCCGATCTTGTCCGATACGTTCGCGAACCCCTGGCCGGTGTCGCGCCAGCCGCCCTCCGCGCGCGCGTTGACGCTCAGCTGCTCGGTCGGCTGGCGGGTGATGATGTTGACGACGCCGCCGATCGCCTGGCTACCCCACAGCACCGACTGCGCGCCGCGCAGCACCTCGATCCGCGCGATATTGCCCACCAGCAACCCGCCGAAATCGAACCCGCCGCCGGGCGCCGACGGATCGTTGATCTTGACCCCGTCGATCAGCGCCACCGTCTGGTCGGGCTCCGCGCCGCGGATCGAGACAGACGCGGTGGTGCCGACGCCGCCGTTGCGCGCGACCGTGACGCCCGGCGTCTGGAGCAGCAGGTCGGACACGGTGTCCGTCTGGCGGCGGGTGATGGTAGCGGTGTCGAGCACTGTCACCGACTGGCCGACGCGATCGATCGGCTCGGCGGTGCGGTTGGCGGTAACAACGACGTCGGTGCCGGCATCAGCCGCGCGTTTGAGGCCGGCGGTCGATTCGGCTTCTTGGCCGTTCCGTTGAACAAGGTTCGTACCGACCGTCACGTCGCCCCCGGACGGCTCGGCAGGCGCGGGGCGCAGCTGATCGGTGGATTGCGCGGCGGCGGGCACAGCGAAGCTGATGGCCAGCGCGGCGGTGGAAAGCAGCAGATAAGTTTTCACGTCGTCATCCCTCGTCAGTGACGGGGCACACACGACGGTGACGCCGGGATTGGCTCCCGCCGCGCGACGCCCCCCAGGCAAGTCGTCACGCGAGGAAAGCTCCTCGTCCGCCCGGCACACCCCGTCCGCGCGAAGGATCGACCGCGACGGGCAGGTCTCCTGGCTCGCGGGTCGTCGCCTCGCCCGGCCTTCCCGAACCCGAGGGTCCAGTGGCGCACGCAGGAGCAAGGCTCGCCGGTCACAGTTGCGGGGGCAGCCCCGGCTTGCACGGCCGCAAGACCGTGCTTCCGGGTTCCCTTTTCATCCCATCTCTGGGAACCTGTCGCACCGCCAGCCATAGAGCCGCGATGCGGTGGGGGCAAGATGACTGACACGACCCTGTTCCTGGGCGGCGCGCGATCGGGCAAGAGCCGGCTGGCGCAGGCGGCGGCGGAGACGCATCCGGGGCCGCTGACCTATCTCGCGACCGGCGAGGCGGAGGACGACGAGATGGCGGAGCGGATCGCGCGCCACCGCGCCGATCGCGGCCCACGCTGGCGCACGGTCGAATGTCCGGTCGACCTCCCGGCCGCGCTTCGGGAGGCGAGCGGGGCGGCGGTGCTGGTCGACTGCCTGACCTTGTGGCTGTCCAATCTGATGCTCGGCGGCCATGACGTGGGCGCGGGCCGCGCGGCGCTGGTCACGGCGATGGTGGCCGCCACGCGCCCCGTGCTGCTGGTGTCCAACGAGGTCGGGCTGGGGCTGGTGCCCGAAACGCCGCTCGGCCGCGCGTTCCGGGATGAGGCGGGGCGGCTCAACCAGGCGGTCGCCGCCGCGGCCGATCACGTCATGTTCGTCGCGGCCGGCCTGCCGCTGAGGCTCAAGTGACCCCGCCGACGTTCGACGCCGCCTTTCGCCGCAGCCTGACCGAGCTGTTCGCGTGGCGACGCGACGTGCGCCGGTTCATGTCCGACGCTATCGATCCCGCGCTGGTGGACGAGCTGCTGGCGACCGCGTCGCTCGCGCCGTCCGTGGGGCTGAGCCAGCCGTGGCGGTTCGTGACCGTCGACGATCCCGCCCGCCGCCTGGCGATCCGCGCGGCGTTCGAGGAAGAGAACGCGGCCGCCCTCGCGGCGCAGCCCGACCGCGAGCGCGCCGCCGCCTATGCCGCGCTCAAGCTCGCCGGGCTCGACATCGCGCCCGTGCAGCTCGCAGCGATGGTCAATCCCGATCCCGCGCAGGGACACGGGCTCGGCCGCGCGACCATGCCGGAAACGGTGGGCTATTCCGCGGTGGTGGCGATCCACACGCTCTGGCTGGCGGCGCGGGCCGAGGGCCTGGGCCTGGGCT
>CALMGC010000035.1 GCA_937863505.1 uncultured Sphingomonadales bacterium
GCCGCGCGCCGCTCGCCAGCGCCAGCCCGACCAGCACCGGCGCGGCGAGCGCGATCCGCCAGAAACCCGCCGCGACCGGCCCCGTGTCCGCCAGCCGCACCAGCCACGGCCCGAACGCCAGCGCGACGTTCGCACCCAGCAGCGCCGCCCAGGCGGCGGGCGACGCACCGCTTGGCGACGCGACAGCTTTTCTTGGGGACGTGGGCTGATGCACGCGGCCCCGTAACGCCCTATTTCGCGCCTGTCAGGCAAAAGGACCTTCGCGATGCCAAGCCTCTTCGACCCCGTTCAGCTCGGCGCGATCCATGCGCCCAACCGCATCCTCATGGCCCCGTTGACGCGCGGGCGCGCGACGCGGAGCTTCGTGCCGACGCCGATCATGGCCGACTATTACGCGCAGCGGGCGGGCGCAGGGCTGATCATCTCCGAAGCGACGGGCATCAGCCGCGAGGGGCTCGGCTGGCCCCACGCGCCTGGCATCTGGTCCGACGAGCAGGTCGAGGCGTGGGCGCCGGTGGTGCAGGCGGTGCACGCGGCGGGCGGGCGGATCGTCTGCCAATTGTGGCACATGGGGCGGCAGGTGCATTCGTCGGTGATCGGCGGACAGCCCGTGTCCTCCTCCGCGACGCGCACCGACGGGCAGGCGCATACCTATGACGGCAAGCAGGATTTCGAGACCGCGCGCCCGCTCGACGGGGATGAAATCCCGCGCGTGATCGAGGACTACCGTCGCGCCACCCGCAACGCGCTCGCCGCCGGGTTCGACGGGGTGCAAATCCATGCCGCGAACGGCTACCTCATCGACCAGTTCCTGCGGAACGGGGCCAACAGCCGTACCGACGGGTATGGCGGCGCGCCGGAGAACCGCATCCGCTTGCTGCGGGAAGTGACCGAAGCGGTGGCGGGCGTCGCGGGCGCGGACCGGACGGCGGTGCGGCTGTCTCCCAACGGCGACTCGCAGGGGGTGGACGACAGTGACCCGGCGTCGGTGTTCGTGCCCGCGGTGCGCGCCTTGTCCAACATCGGCATCGCGTTCCTCGAGCTGCGCGAGCCGGGGCCGGACGGCACGTTCGGGCGCACCGATGTCGCCAGGCTCAGCCCATTGATTCGCCAGGCCTTCACCGGCCCGCTGGTGCTCAATAGCGATTATGCCGACGCGAACGGCCAAGCGGCGCTCGACTCTGGTATCGCCGATGCCATCGCGTTCGGGCGGACGTTCCTCGCCAACCCCGACCTCCCCGCCCGCTTCCGCGCCCACGCGCCGCTCAACGAGGGCAATCCCCGGACATGGTATAGCCAGGGACCGGAGGGATATGTCGACTACCCGGCGCTGGCGAGCGTGGCGGCGTAGCAATAGTCTCACGCGAAGGCGCGAAGGCGCGAAGAGGTGGTGCTCCGCCGCGCTGGCGGCAGGCTGTGTCGCGGATAATGGAAGCGCTCCGCGTGAATAGCTCTTCGCGCCTTCGCGCCTTCGCGTGAGCAAACCTTCTGCTACTCCGCCACTAGCTCCCGCGTTTCCGGGTGACGCTCCACATAGGCCGCGACAAACGGGCATTGCGGCACAATCTTCAGCCCTCGCGCCCGCACATCGGCGAGCGCGCCCGCGACGAGGCGGGTGCCGACGCCGTGGCCCTCCAGCTCGGGCGGGACCAACGTGTGCGTGAACACCCGCGCCGCGCCCTCGTCCGTGTACGCCATGATCGCGGTTTGCCCGTCGACGGTCAGCTCGTAGCGGTGTTCGCCCGCGTTGTCGTGAACTTGCGTCATCCCGTCCCAACGTACGGGGCTTCACCGGGATGCGTCGCTCGCCTAGTTGAGCGAGGTGCTCGATCCGCTTCCCACGCTCAAGTCCGTCTTCGGCTTTCCCGCCTTCCGCGGCGTCCAAGCCGACGTGGTCGAGCGCGTGCTCGCCGGACAGCGGACGCTTGCCGTCATGCCGACGGGCGCGGGCAAGTCGCTCTGCTACCAGCTCCCCGCCGCGATGCTGGAGGGCACCTGCGTCGTCGTCTCGCCGCTGATCGCGCTGATGCACGACCAGCTGCGTGCGGCCGAGGCGGTGGGGCTGCGCGCCGCGACGCTGACCAGCGCGGACGAGAACCGCGCGGAGTCGATCGCGCGGTTCAAGGCGGGCGCGCTCGACCTGCTCTACATCGCCCCCGAGCGCGCGTCGCAGCCCGGCTTCCGCGACCTGCTCGGCACGACCAAGCTCAGCCTGTTCGCGATCGACGAGGCGCATTGCGTCAGCGAGTGGGGGCATGACTTCCGCCCCGATTATCGCCTGCTCCGCCCGCTGCTCGACGCGTTCGGGGACGTGCCGCGGCTCGCGCTCACCGCCACCGCCGACGCGCATACGCGGGCCGACATCCTCGAACAGCTCGGCATTCCCGGCGACGGGCTGATCATCTCCGGCTTCGACCGGCCCAATATCCGTTACGCCATCACGCAAGGGTCGGGCGCGGGGTCGCACATCGCCGCGCTGATCCGCCGCACGCCGGGTGCGGGGATCGTGTACGCGACCTCGCGCGACCGCACCGAGCGGCTGGCGGCGGCGCTGGCGCGGACCGGGCGGCCGACGCGGCACTATCATGCGGGCATGGCCCCCGACGAGCGCCGCCGCGCGCAGGCCGAGTTCGTCAAGTCCGAAGACATGGTGATGTGCGCCACCATCGCGTTCGGGATGGGGATCGACAAACCCGACGTCCGCTTCGTCGCCCATGCCGGCCTGCCCAAGTCGATCGAGGGCTATTACCAGGAGTCGGGCCGCGCGGGGCGTGATGGCGACCCGGCGGTGGCGCACCTGTTCTGGACGCCGGGCGACTTCTCGCTCGCGCGCTCCCGGCTGAACGAGGTGCCCGCCGACCGGCGCGCGGCCGAGCGGGGGCGCGTCGACGCGCTGGCGGGGCTGGTCGAGACGCACGGATGCCGCCGCGCGGTGCTGCTGCGCCATTTCGGCGAGACCCCGCCCGACAAGTGCGGCAATTGCGACAACTGCCTGTCCGCGCCCGGCATCCGCGACGCGACCGAGACCGCGCGCAAGCTGCTGTCGGCGGTATACCGCACCGGGCAGCGCTTCGGGCTCGGGCACATCCACAAGGTGCTGACCGGCGCGGCGGACGACAAGGTGCTGCGGCTGGGGCATGAGAAGCTGTCCGTGTTCGGCATCGCGGACGAGGCGGACGCGCAGCTGCTCAAGGGCGTAGGCCGGGCGCTGCAGACGCGCGGTGCACTGGTCGCGAACGAGCATGGCGGGCTGGCGCTCGGCGGCGACGCGCGCGCGATCCTGCGCGGCGAGGCGGCGGTGACGGTGCTGGTCGAGCCCGAGACGCGCGCAACGCGGCGGCGCGGACGCGAGGCGGTCGAGGCGGCGGATGACCCGCTGTTCGAGGCGCTGCGCGCGAAGCGGCGCGAACTGGCGCAAGCGGCGGGGGTGCCGCCCTATGTCGTGTTCCACGACTCGGTGCTCCGCGACATGGCGAGCGAGCGCCCGACGAGCCGGTGGGAGCTGGCGCGGCTGGCGGGCGTGGGCGAGCGCAAGCTCGACGCGTATGGCGACGCGTTCCTGCAGGTGATCCGGGAGGCAACATGAAGAAGCTGCTCGCAAGTGCTGCGTTCGGGCTGGCGGTGCCCGCGTCCGGGCAGGTGGCGGCACCGGGGGACGGCATCACGCTCAGCTCGAATGCCTGGAGTACCGCGCCGACGCGCTGGACGGTGCATCGCGATGGCAGCGTCGATGACGCGCGGGGTGCGGGCGGGCCCGCGATCACGTTGCCGGTCGAGATGGTTACGCATTATCTGCCTCCCATGCGCGGGCGATACGCGACGATCGAACACCTGCTTGCGCCGGTCCGGGGTGTGGTCGGGCGCAAGATCGAATGCGTGAGCGAGCATTCAGACGACTATCGCGGTCGAGTTGTCTGGTCCGACGGCGTATGGCTCACCTACAGCTTCGGCTGCGACGGCCCGGCCAACCAACCGATCATCGACAGCGTCCGGGCCGCATCGGCGCAAGTGAGCGCCTGGACCGCCAACGCGCCGGTCGTCCGCCGCTACCGGATCACCACCCCAAAGGAGTTCAACAAGCAATGATCCGGCGCGTCAGTGAAATGGTGTCGGTCGCCCCGCAGATTGCGCCGGAGGACATACCAGCGCTCAAAGACGCCGGGTTCGTGGCGGTGGTCAACAACCGGCCCGATCGCGAGGAGCCGGGTCAGCCCTCGGGCGAGGCGGTGCGCGCTGCGGCGGAGGCGGCGGGGCTCCGCTATGCCGAGGTGCCGGTCGCAAGCGGCTTCTCGCATGAGCAGGTCGACGCCATGGCGGCGGTGCTCGCCGAGGCTGGCGGCCCGGTGCTCGCCTTTTGCCGGTCGGGGACCCGCTCGTGCAACTTGTGGGCGCTTGCCGAGGCCAAGCGGGGCGGCGATGCGGACGCGCTGGTCGCGGCGGCGGCGAATGCGGGCTATGACCTGCGCGCGATCCGCCCGGTGCTGGATGCGCTGGCGGCGTAGCTTGCGTGATCTGGTGGCTGGTCGGCACAGCGGTCCTGCTG
>CALMGC010000036.1 GCA_937863505.1 uncultured Sphingomonadales bacterium
ACCTCGAAATCGTTGAAGTCGTGCCCCGGCGTGATCTTCACCGCGCCGCTGCCCAGCGCCGGGTCGGCATGGTCGTCCGCGACGATCGGGATCAGCCGCCCGGTGATCGGCAGCCGCACCTCCTTGCCCACCAGCGCGGTGTAGCGCGCGTCCTCCGGATGCACCGCCACCGCCATGTCGGCGAGCATCGTCTCGGGCCGAGTCGTCGCCACCGCGATATGCCCGGAGCCGTCCGCCAACGGGTAGCGCAGGTGCCAGAAGCTCCCCTGCACCTCGCGCGTCTCCACCTCGAGATCGCTGATCGCGGTGCCCAGCCCCGGGTCCCAGTTGACCAGCCTTTTGTCGCGATACAGCAGCCCCTCGCGGTAAAGCTGCACGAACACCCTGAGCACCGCGGCGGAGAAGCCCGGGTCCATCGTGAACCGCTCGTTGGCCCAGTCCATCGAGCAGCCAAGCCGGCGGAGCTGTTGGGTGATCGCGCCGCCCGACTGCGCCTTCCACTCCCAGACATGCTCGACGAACGCCTCGCGCAGCATATCCGTGCGCTTCACGCCCTGGCTGGCGAGATTGCGTTCGACCACCATCTGCGTGGCGATGCCCGCGTGGTCGGTTCCGACCACCCAGCGCGCGTCCTTGCCCTGGAGCCGCGCGTGGCGGACGAGGATATCCTGCAAGGTATTGTCGAGCGCGTGGCCGATGTGGAGCGAGCCCGTCACGTTGGGCGGCGGGTTGACGATGGTCCACGGCTCCGCGCCGGGGCGCTCGGGGCGGAACAGGCCCTGCTCCTCCCAATGCGCGTACCAGCGCGCCTCGATCGCGGCGGGGTCGAAGGTCTTGGGCAGCTCGCTCATGCGCGCCCGTGTAGCGGACGCGGACGAGGGCTCAACCCCCGAGCAAGCGCAGCATTACCGCGCCGACCCGGTGATCCGCGCGATCTCCTTGGCCACCATTCGCTCCACCATCGGCGGCAGATTGGCGTCGATCCACTCGCGCAGCATCGGGCGGAGCATCTCGCGCACCATCCCCTCCACCGTCCCATCCGAACCCGGCTCGGGCTTGACGAGCAGGCGCGACAGCTGGTCGAGCGCGCCGCGCGTCGCCTGCGCGGCCTCGGGCGAGACGATCGGTTCGGGCTGGCGGGAGGCGGCGGCGGGCATGGCGGGCATCGTCCTGACGGGTTCGGGCTCGGGCGCGGCGACCTCGTCGCGCGGCGGTTCGGGGTGGCGCTCGACGATCGGATCACTGAGTTCCAGCACCTCGTCATCGTCATCATCGTCGCTCGCCAGATCGTCACGGGGCGGCGGCGCCATTGCGCGGCCGGGTCGGCGCGCGCGACCGGGCGCGGTGTCGCCTTCCTCGGCGATGATGCGTTTGATGGAGGACAGGATCTCCTCCATCGACGGCTCGGCGCTTAGATCCCCCATCGGTGCCACTTCGTCCCCCTCGCCGGTTTAGCGACCCGGCCTGTGCTCACCTGTGGTAAGATGCTGGCCGCTGTCAACGGGGGTGTCGAGCAGCGGGTCGAGCGGGCGCGTCACCTCCGCCCCTTGCGCGGGCGTGTTGACCGTCGACGTGCCCGCGCGGTTCGGGCCCTCGTCGCCGACACCGAACACCCGCCGCCGCACCCGGCCGTAATTGTCGAGCGGGTTGTAGAGCGGGCCGCCGTCGAGCCCGAGGTCGCGCGCCTCCGCCCGCCCCATCGATGCGAGCAGCGCGAAGCCCGCGACATAGGCGTCGCGCTGCGCGGTCACCAACGTCACCTGGCTGTTGAGCAGCTCCTGCTCGGCATTGAGGATGTCGAGGATCGTGCGGCTGCCGACGCTGTTCTCCGCGCGGACGCCCTCAAGCGAGAGTTTGTTGGCGTTGACCGCGTTTTGCGAAGAGGCGATCACCTCCTGCGAGGACCGGTATACCGCGAAGGCGGCGCGGGTCTGCGCGACCACGCCGCGCTCGGCCTGCGTCACCTGCTCGATCGCGGCGAAGCGGCGATCCTGCGCCTGGCGGACCTGCGCGCTCAATGCGCCGCCCGCGAACAGCGGCGCGTTCAGCGCGAGCCCGACCGAGCCCGACAGCGCCCCCTGCTGCCCGACGCGCACGCCCGTCCCCGAGCCGAGCGTACCAAGGTAGTTGTAATAATTGCCGCCAACCACCGCGCTGATCTGCGGCAGCCGCCGCGCGCGCGCCGCGCTGACGTCGTAACCGGTCGCATCGCGCTGCTTTTGCAGCGACAGCAGCGTCGGGTTGTCCTTCAGCGCGACCTCGACGGCCGCGTCGGGTGTCGTGGGCAAGTTAGGTAGCGCGGGCGGCGGCTCGAGCGAGCCGGGCGCGGTGCCGACCACCTGGACATAGCCCTCGCGGCTGCTGATCAGGTTCGCCTCGGCCGATTGGAGCTGCGCGCGCGCGAGGCTGAGCCGTGCTTCGGACTGGGCGACATCGGTGCGGGTCAGGTCGCCGACCTGGAATCGGTCGCGTGTCGCCTGCAGGTTGACGTCGAGGACGCGGACGTTCTGCTGGTTGAGCGCGACGATGGCCTCGTCGCGGATGACGTTCATGTACGATGCGACGACGTTGGTGAACAGCGTCGTCTCGGTGCTGCGGAGCCCGATCTGCCCCGCCGCGACGCGCGTTTCCGCCGCGCGTACGCTGCTGCGGACGAGCCCGAAGGTGAGCAGGGGCACGTTGACCGTCGCCGACGATGTCGCCTGCCGCTCGGGCGAGGTGATCGAGTCGGCGGTGCTGAACGGTGCCTCGACCAGCCCCGCCGTGCCGTTGAGCGAGGGCAAGCCGGCGGCGCGCGCGATCGGCACGGTTTCGTCCGTCGCGCGCTGCGCGGCCTGCGCGCTCGTCAGCGTCGGGCTGGTCGCATACGCCTTGGCGAGTGCGTCGCGGAGCGTGTCGGCACCGGCGGGCGCGGCGGCGAGCGCGCCTGATACAAGGAGGGGGGCGGCGAGCAGCGCTCGCGTGAACATGACCGAGCGGCGCATCAGAACTGAAACGTCCGCGCGCGCGAAAAGCCGGGAAGCGAGACGCACTCGGCGTCCGCGAAATGCTGCAGGCCGAAACCGTGAGCGCTGCGGACGCCCGCCGCGAGCCGGCCCACGCCCTTGTCGTCGAGCCCGGTCACCAGCCGCCCGCCGATCACCAGCTGGTCGATCAGCGCCTGCGGCAGGTCCACCACCGCACCATCAACGACAATGACGTCATAGGGCGCACCCGCCGGCTGTCCCGTTTGAAGCGGCCCCTCGACGACCGTCACCGTCGGCGTGCCCGCCAAATTGGCGCGCGCCTGTTCGGCAAGCACCGGATCCACTTCCACCGCCGTCACATGCTCGACCAGCGAGGCGAGCACCGCCGCCGCATAGCCGGTCGCCGCGCC
>CALMGC010000037.1:0-4491 GCA_937863505.1 uncultured Sphingomonadales bacterium
GTAGACAGTCGACCGCCCGATCCCGAGCTGGCGCGCCGCTTCGGCCGGAGACACGCTCGCGGCGACGAGCTTGAGCGCCGCGCTGACCTTGTCGCCGTCGAGCGGCTGCCGCCCGGGAAGCTTGCCCTTCGCCCGCGCCGCGGCGATGCCGTCGCGGGTGCGCTCGGAGATCAGCCGTCGCTCGAAATGCGCGATGGCCCCGAACACGTGGAACACCAACTCGCCGGCCGCGGACGACGTGTCGATTTTCTCCTCCAGGCTGAGCAGCGCGATGTGGCGCTCGCGGAGCATCTGCACGGTGGTCAGCAGCTCGCCAAGCGATCGGCCCAGCCGGTCGAGCCGCACGATCGCCAGCGTGTCGCCCTTGCGGGCATAACCGAGCAGTTCGGCCAACCCGGGCCGCTCCATGCTCTTGCCCGACATGACGTCGGCGAACACCCGGATGGCCCCGGCCTCCTCAAGTCGCATCCGCTGCCCGGCGACGTCCTGGTCGCCCGTGCTGACACGCGCATAGCCCAGAATGCCGGCCAATCCTTGTCTCCCAAACGACCGTTCTGTGGACCATGACGCCGTACGATCGAGCGCGCTTCCAAAGCCGTCCACAAACTACGTCTCTTTAACTGGCTCTGTCTACTGGCCCCTTGGGCTTTTTGTGGACGGTCGAGATGTCAGCACGCGATCACGTCCTGCTCACTGATGTTGAGCGAGGCACCTGTTCGGCACCGAGCCGGACGAGCTGGCCCGGCGCTACACGCTGGAAGCGGCCGACCTCGACCTCATCAACCAGCGGCGTCACGACCGCAACCGGCTCGGAATGGCCTTGCAGGTTGCGCTGTTTTCTAGCGGAAACCAGAATTGTCGTCATAGGAGCCGCTCCTATCGCGGCCGCCCGGCCGCCCGCGTCTCATCCTGCGCCACCGCGAACGGGTTGGCCGCACTCGCTTGTGGGCCGTAGTTCCGGTCGATCCGATTGTAGATCCTGTTCTGCACCCTGTTCTGTATCCGGCTTTCGACCCGCGCGTCGGGCTTGATGCCGGCGACCGAGGCGGCGCTGTCGCGGGTTTCGCGCTGGCCCGCTTGGCCCACCGACGATTCCGCTACCTGTCCGACTTGGTTGGCGGGCGATACCGGCGGTGGTTGCGCATCCGCGTCCTGGGCCGGTGTCGACGAAGGACGAGCCTGCGCCGACGCAGGAGCGCCGCCGCCGGCCCATAGACAGGCCGCAAGGATCGCCACTGACAGCAGCCATGTTCTCATGGCTGGCGCGCCAACCGTACGTCGTGGATTTGTCCCGTGACGCTGAACGCCGTGTCGGAGGCTTTGGCGATGAGGGTCAGTATTTGGATCGGGCAATCAGCGGGAACGACGAACGTCCCGACGAACCGGCCGCCGGCATTGGTCGACCCGGACACAGCGATACGGCCGAGTTCCCGCCCATCGCGGCAGGTGAGCGTCCAATAAGGCGCGGAATCCACGGCCTGACTGATGCCGCTGCTGTGACCTTCCAACTGGTAGTTTCCCGGCGCAAACAGCTGGTACTGCTGCAACAGCGATCCGCCGCTTGCCGGAGCCGTGAAGTCGAACAGGCCGCCGTTGATGTTCGCCGCGGCACCGTTGTCGTTCACCGTCACCCAGTCGAGCAGCGACGGTGCTTGGCTCGACGTGAAATGCGGGTCGCGCGATCGGTCGCGCGTCGCGCCCGGCCTGATCCCGGCATAATAGGCCCATGCGGCATCGGCCTGGCCGGCCGAAAGCAACGCATTGATCGCGGCGGCCTGCGTCGTCGGCACAACTGCGACATGCGCCCGCTGCAATCCTACGAACAGGTCGTACAACGCCACAGGGTCATGACCGTGACCAGCGATATAGACCATCAGCCCGTCGCTCCACGGCGGACGCTGCGCGAGCAGCTGGATAAGCCCGGCCCGGACCTGGGGCGTCGAGATGGCCGCCGTCAGGACCGGGAAGAACATCTCCCACATGTTCGGGATCACGCGAAGCGTGATGTCGTAGTGATGCAGCGCCTGCGCGACTTGGCCGCGATCCACCGCATCCTGGATCAGCCAGAGCTGGGTGAGCAGGTCACGCCGCGACAGCATGTGCGCATAGCCGAACAGGCGACGCGCCGTTGGCTTGTCGCCACGGCTGTCGGCGTTGATGCCCAGCACCGCCAGCGCCGTGACCGTTGTCTGGTCTCGACGCAGCGCCATCTGGGCGACCGTCGCCGCACGCCGCTGGCCGGACGCCGCCACCGCCGACTCCGACAAATACTCGGCGTATAGGGCCGCGACCGGGCCGATCCGGGGGGAGAGTCGGTACGCCTGCACGGGATCGGTAATGGCGATCGCCTGTACGGCCGAGTAGAGGGCACCATAATATCCGACCGCGAGAACGGCCAGCGCCAGCGCCACCCGACCCGCCCATTCAGCCGGCGGCCATCGGGTCAGCGGATTTTGGCGAGCCATCGATGCTCAGCGCTTGGCGGACCGAGGCTTGCCGTAGTCGTAGCCGTAATCATAGCCATAGCCGTAATGCGACTTGCTTGCCTGGAACTTCGTCAGCACGCCGCCGAAGATACGGGCGTTGGCGTTGGTGAGGCGACCCAACGCGGTCCGCACCAGGGACGAGCGGATGCCATGCGACTCCACGGCATAGACGACGCCTTCCACCTGACTTGCGATCAGCGGCGCGTCGGCCAGGCCCATCACCGGCGGTGAATCGATCACCACATGATCGTAGGTCTCCAGCAGACGGGCGATGAGCCGCCCCAGGCGGTCGCCGGTCAGCAGCTCGGCCGCATTCGGCGGGATCGGGCCGGCCGTCATCGCATCAATGTCCAGGTCGCCTATCGAGAAGACGAGCGAGTCGACGGCGTCGTCACCGGCGAGGAAGTTGCTGAGCCCGCGATCATGGCCAACGCCGCCCAGCTGATGGACAGAGGGCGAGCGCATGTCGCCATCGATCAGAATAACGGTTTTGCCCGATCGCGCGATGGTCGTCGCCAGCGACACCGCGGTCGTGGTCTTGCCCTCTGCCGGCCGCGTCGAGGTGATCGACAGCGACCGTGGCACGCCGTGGTTCGTGCTGAAGCCCAGATTGGTGTTGATCGCGAGATACGCGTCCACCAGATCGGACTTGCGGTCAAGCAGTTCGTCGCGCGGCGAGACCTTGTCGGGCACCTTGGGAACCGATCCCAGCAGCGGCAGGCCAAGCCGTCGCTCGATCTCCGCCGGATCGGCGATCGCCTCGTCGATCTGCTCGAGCGCAAAGGCCGCGACGCCGCCCAGGACAAGACCCCCCAGAAACGCGACGGCCAGGTTGAGCAGCAGGTTCGGGCTGGACGGCTTTTGCGGCACGTCCGCGGGATCGACCACCGACACGTTGTTCACGCCAACGCCCCCGGCGACGCCGATCTCCTTGTACCGCTGCAAAAGCCCATCGTAGAGGGCCCGGTTGGTGTCCACTTCCTGCTGGTAGATATTATACTGGATGCTCCGGCGCCGCGTATCGAGATAATCCGCCTTCAGCTTGTCGACACGCGCCTGCAATCCCTCCTCGCGCTGCTTCGCCTCGCGATATTCGGCCTCCACCGATCCAGATACGCGACCTTCCTCGCGGGCGATCGACTGGTCCAAATTGGTGATTTGCGATTGTATCGCCTGGGCCGCAGGATAGCCCGGCTCGAACTGGACCATCAGACGCTGGTAATCGGACGCAAGCTCCGCGCGCCGCTGGCGGAGGCTGTTGATGGCCGCATTGCGCAGCGCCTCGGCTGAGGCACCTCCGCGCCCGCCCTGCTGGTATCGGGCCTCGGCCTGGATGCGGTCGGCGGTCGCCTGCCCCAGGACCGTGTTGAGCGTGGCGAGATCGTCGGCGACGATCGACCGCTCGACGGTCGCCGTGCCGCCGTTGCCTTGGGCCGGCAGGTTGATGATCTGCTGCGCAGAGGCATAGGCCACCAGCTGGCGCTGGCTCGTGTCCAGCCGCTCCTTCTGCTGCGCGAGCTGCCGCTGGAGCAAGTTACGCCCGTAGGACGTGGCCTGGATCTTGCGATCCAAGTTTATCTGGATGAAGTTTTCCGCCCATGCGTTGGCCACCCGCACGGAAAGATTTGGATCCGGGCAGGTGAAGGCGATGTCCACCAGCCGCGACAGGCGGGTCGGATTGACCGACAGGTTCTTGAGGAGGATGGTTCCCGCAAACCGCTGCCGCTCGCCGCGGCCCTCCGTATAGCGGTTGTTCGTCAGCCGGAACGCCGGTGCCTCGCTGTGGAACTTGAAACGCTGGAAGAAGGTGGGATCGTCAACAAGGCCCAGTTGGTTGGCGACACGCTCGGCAAGCGCACGCGAGCGCAACAGGCCATATTGCGTCTGGTAGAATTCTTGATCAAGCGCGCTGGTTTCGCGTTCGACCCCCTGGAACTCGGTGACTTTGCTTGCCTCGCGCGCGATCTCAACGGTCGCCGACGCGGTGTATTTCGGCGTCATCAGG
>CALMGC010000037.1:4501-4901 GCA_937863505.1 uncultured Sphingomonadales bacterium
ACGTACCGCCAGCGGAAGATAATGCGCAGATACTGGCGCAGGATCGGCGGGCGCTCGTGATGGCCCGCCTGCAAGAGACCATTCTCCCGCCCCGGCGCTGCCCTGCCGTCGAGGCTTGATGGAACCATGTTCATGGACGAGACCTTAGTTGATGATCGCGACCAGGGGAGCGGCCAGCAGCGGCGCTACCGATACGAAGTCGCGGAACAGATGCCGCTGTGGCGAATCGCCGACGACAATGACGTCATTGGCGTAGATCGAGGGGTCGTCATACGCGCCCCGGCGGATCGCGCCGATGTTGTACAGCCCCGCCATCTTGCGCCCTTGGACGGTGCGCAGGATGACCACGTCCTCCTGGTGGGCATATTCAGTCAGGCCCTTGGCGGAGGCGACCGCGCGC
>CALMGC010000037.1:4911-6013 GCA_937863505.1 uncultured Sphingomonadales bacterium
CGCAGCAGCGTCATCTGGTTGGTGACGGGATACAGGCCGGGCTCTACGACCTGCCCGTCGATCGTCACGACTTGGCTGACGGAACTCTTGATGTTCACCGTCACGTCGGGATTGCGCACATATCCCGCGCGCAGCGCGTCCTTGATCGCCTGACCCAGTTCGCTCGCGGTTTTGCCGCGCGCCTCGATCGTCCCCACCAGCGGCATCGCAATCCGCCCGCTGGCGTCCACCTGCAGCTCTCGGCTGAGGTCGGGCACGTTGAAGACGTCGACCTGGATCGTGTCCAGCGGCCCGATCAGGGAGGGCCGATCCGCGGCGGTCAGGTCTTGGCGAGAGGGGGCGGGCATCGCCTGCATGTCCTCGATGACCGTAAGTCGCGGGGTGGATACGAGCGGCGGCTCGTGCCCGGCGCAGCCTGAAATCATCGTCACCGCAATACAAGCGATGCAGAATATACGCATATGCTTCAATCAGGCTTCCACGTCAGCTGCCGGCAGGTGTCTATAAATAACGGCCGGCCAAAGGCAATGCGTTTGCACGAAGCGCTCCCGCCGCGTGGGCGTGCGACGAGCTCTTGCTGGGCCTGTTGGCCGGCGACGACCCTCCATGCCGCGTGTCGACGCCGTCCAGCACCGGACCCTGTTCGGGCGACATCTCGCCCGGTTGAGTTGGGTCTTGGACTGATGGCGGCATGTCGCTATCGCTGCTGAGGATGCCCGTCGTGATGCTCAACAACGACCGCGCGTTCGCGGCCGATCCGGCCGTTTCGATCCTCGACGCCGCACGGGCGGCAGGGGTGGTGCTTGAGCACAGCTGCCGCACGGGGCGGTGTGGGGTGTGCAAGGCGCCCGTCGTGTCGGGGGAAACCGCGCTTCTTCGCCCGGAGGACGAAAGCTTGTCGGTGCAGGAGGCCGCGTCCGGCCTTATCCTCACCTGCTGCCGCGCCGCGGTGGCGGACGTCAGCCTCGACATCGAGCCGCTCGACCGGCTCGCCGGTCTTGAGATTCGCACGATGCCCGCCCGGATCGTGTCGGTCGAGCCGCTCGCCTCCGATATCGTCCGCATCACGCTGCGCACACCGCCCGCCTCGCCGATGCGGTTC
>CALMGC010000038.1 GCA_937863505.1 uncultured Sphingomonadales bacterium
CACCCACCTGCCCGACGTGACCTGCATCACCCCGGTGTTCGACGATGCGGGCCGGACGATCCGCTTCTTCGTCGGCTCGCGCGGGCATCATGCCGATATCGGCGGCACGACCCCCGGCTCGACCCCGCCCGACTCGCGGACGCTGGAAGAGGAGGGCGTCGTGATCGACGACTTCCTGCTCGTGGAGCGTGGCCACTTCCGCGAGGCCGAGTTCCGGGCGCTGCTGGCGGGCGCGCGCTATCCGGCGCGCAGCCCGGACGTGAACGTCGCCGATATCAAGGCGCAGGTCGCGGCCAACGAGGCGGGCGTGCGCGAGCTGCACCGCGTGATCGCCCGCCACGGCTGGGACACGGTGCGAACCTATATGCGGCACGTCATGGACAATGCCGAGGAGAGCGTGCGGCGGGTGATCGACCGGCTCCGCGACGGCGACTTCGACTACCGGATGGACGACGGCTCGCCGCTGCGCGTGTCGGTGCGGGTGGACCGGACGGCGCGCTCGGCGGTCGTGGACTTCACCGGCACGGGCGCGCAGCGCGCGGATAATTTCAACGCGCCGCCCGCGGTCACGCGCGCCTGCGTCCTGTATGTGTTCCGCTGTCTGGTGGGCGAGGACATCCCGCTCAACGACGGCTGCCTCAAGCCGGTGACGATCCGCATCCCGCCCGGCACGTTCCTGTCCCCCGCCCCCGACGCGGCTGTCGTGGCGGGCAACACGGAGGTCAGCCAGGCGGTCTGCAACGCGCTGTTCGGCGCGGTCGGCGCGGTCGCGTGCAGCCAGGGGACGATGAACAACCTCCTGTTCGGCGACGCGACCCGGCAATACTACGAGACGATCTGCGGCGGCGCGGGCGCGGGGCCCGGCTTCGCGGGGCAGTCGGCGGTCCAGACGCATATGACCAACACCCGGATGACCGATCCCGAGGTGCTGGAGCTGCGCTATCCGGTGCGGGTGAAGGAGTTCTCCATCCGGCGCGGGTCCGGTGGGGCGGGGCAGACCAGCGGCGGCGACGGCGCGACGCGGCGCCTGCGGTTTCTGGAGCCGATGACCGCCGTCATTGTGTCGTCCCGACGCGAGGTGGCGCCGTTCGGCTTGGCGGGCGGCGAGGACGGGGCCGTGGGGCGGCAATGGATCGAGCGCGCGGACGGGACTCGCGTCGAGCTGGACGGCACCGACCGCGCGGAGCTCGCGCCCGGCGACGTGCTCGCGGTCCAGACGCCCGGCGGCGGCGGCTTCGGGATACCACGCCCCTCGCGGCCCGGGGCTGGTTGAGCCGAGGCGGCGCAGTGACGGGCACCTTGGGATGCGCGCACCCGAGCGGATCGGGTCTGTCCCAGCAACTTGCTTTTCAGCCTGATCTGATATCGTGATCCCCGTCATGGAGGATGCGCATCGGAGCAAATTGCGGCGGCGCTTGGCAGAACGTCAAGCGGACAGGGTTTGATCAACCGGCTCGCCATCTCCGGCTATCGGTCGTTGCGCGATGTCGTGATCGACCTCGGCGCGCTCACCGTCATCACCGGCGCGAACGGCAGCGGCAAGTCGAGCCTGTATCGGGCGCTGCGTCTCCTTGCCGACGTGGCGCAGGGCCGGATCATCGCCTCGCTCGCCGCCGAGGGTGGCCTGTCCTCGACGCTGTGGGCCGGGCCGGAAAGGTTCAGCCGCGAGATGAAAAGCGGCACGCGGCCCGTGCAGGGCACCGTGCGCTCGCAGGCGGTCAGCCTGAAGCTCGGGTTCGCGTCGGACGACTATGGCTACGCCATCGACCTCGGCCTGCCGACGCCGTCCGCGTCACGCTTCACCCAGGATCCCGAGATCAAGGTCGAGGCGGTCTGGTCGGGCGACACGCTCGGACGCGCCAACGTCTTCGCCGAGCGGCGCGGGCCTGCCGGCCGGTTGCGCGACAGTGCTTCCGGTGTCTGGCGGGACAGCATCGCCGGCCTGTCCACGCTGGACAGCATGATGACGCACCGGGCCAATAGCGGTGACGGACTCGAGTTGCTGCTGTTGCGCGAACGGATGCGCCGCTGGCGCTTCTACGACGATCTTCGCACCGATCGGGAGGCGCCTGCGCGCCGACCGCAGATCGGGACATACACGCCGGTGCTGAGCGGGGACGGCGCTGACCTCGGGGCGGCGATCCAGACCATATTCGAGATCGGCGACGCCGTCACGCTGGCCGACACCGTCGCCGACGCGTTCGACGGCGCCGCGCTGAGCGTCGGCGAACGGTTCGAGGTCGAGATGCACCAGCACGGGCTGCTCCGCCCGCTCCCCGCCGCCGAGCTGTCGGACGGGACGCTGCGCTACCTCCTGCTCGCCGCGGCATTGCTGTCGCCCCGTCCGCCCGAACTGATGGTCCTGAACGAGCCGGAGGCCAGCCTGCACCCCGACCTGCTGGCACCGCTGGCCCGGCTCATGCTCAAGGCCGCCGAGCGCTGCCAGTTGATCGTCGTCTCGCACGCGACGCCGTTGGTAGACGCCCTCGCTCGGCAGGACGCCACGACGCTGGTCTCCCTCGAAAAGCAGCTTGGCGAAACAACCGTGCGCGACATGGTTGCGTCGCCTTGGGCCTGGCCGCGTCGTTGACGCTCATGGAGGCGCATCACCGAACGGTCCCGCATGACGGGAGAGCATAGCCGATGCAGACGCCGCTGATTCCCCCCGCGCCCATCCCGCCGCGCCGACCCAGCACATGGCGTTTCCTTCGCTCGCTGCGCCGCGATGTCCTGAGCACCTTCGCCGAGGAAAGCTATGAGCGGCTCACGATCCGCGGCAGCATCCTGGGCAAGCCCTTCCTGCTCGTCAACGACCCCGCAGGCATCCGCCGCGTGCTCGTCGACAACGCGTTCAACTATGTGAAACCCCCGTCGACGGTTCGCGTCGTCTCGCCGTTCACCGGCAACGGCCTGCTGCTGGCCGAAGGTGACGCGTGGCGCGGTCAGCGCCGCCGCGTCGCCCACGCGTTCACGCCGACCCACGTCCGCGCGCTTGCGCCGCTGTTCGCGGCGGCTGCGGACAACCTCGTCCGCCGGCTGGAGGCAGGCGATCCGCTCGACCCCGACGCCTTTCAGGCGGTGGCGCTCGATGCCGTGCTGCGCGCGCTGTTCTCCGACGCGACTCCCGAGCGACGGGTGCGGCTACAGGACCTGGTACGCCGCTACCTGACCGATCGTGGCGGCCCCGGGCGGCTGCGCGTCGACGACCTCCTCGCGCGCGATCCCGCGAGTTTCGGGTTTCTGCTCGGTGGGCGCCGACGCTTCCAGCGCGAGTGGTTCGCGGAGGTGGACGCGGTCGTGGCGGAGCGCCGGTGTGCTCCCCGCGACGGCGGGGACTTGCTCGACGGCCTGCTCGCGGCGCGCGACGCCGAGACGGGGGAGCCTATCGCCGACGGGGAGGTCCGGAGCCAGGTCGCCACGTTCATCGTCGCGGGGTTCGAGACGACGGCTCGCCTCCTCTTCTGGGCGGCCTACCTACTCGCACTCGATCCCGCCGAGCAGGACCGCGTCGCCGACGAGATCGGCACGACGACCGACGACGCGCTGCGCTCCTCCCGCCTGCGATCGCTGCTGCAGGAAACGCTCAGGCTGTACCCGGCGGTGCCCATCATCACGCGGACCGCCATCGCCGACGACGTGGTCGCCGGCGAGCAGGTCCACGCCGGGGACCGCGTGACGATCTCACCCTGGCTCGTGCATCGGCATCGGCGCTTGTGGGACACGCCGGACGCCTTCAAGCCCGAGCGCTTCGAGGGCCGTCCCAATGCCTATTTGACCGACGATACGTTCATCCCGTTCAGCAAGGGGCCGCGGGTCTGCATCGGCGCGGGGTTCGCGATGGCGGAAGCGACGATCGTGCTCGCGGCCGTGCTGCGCGGGTACCGGCTCCTGCCCGCAGGAGGCCGGCCCGCCATGCCGGTCGCGGTGGTTTCCATCCGCCCCGACCGCCCATATACATTCGCTCTGGTCAGGCGATGAGGACCGGCGTGACTTTGGTCCGGCATCCGACAAGCGCCGAAGCACGGGATGACGAAGCGACCCATCGCGTCTAGGTAGCGCGGCATGGCCGATGCTGGTGCCGTGCCCCCGATCCGCGGCTCACCCGACGCGACATGGCGCGACGAGCTGCGCGCGCTGACCCGACTGGCGACGCCCATCGTCGGCGCGAACCTGTTGCAGATGGCGGTCACCTCGATCGACGTCCTGTTCGTCGCGCGGCTCGGCGCTGGCGACTTCGCGGCGGCGACGTTCGGCGTGTTCCTGTTCAGCATCACCCTGTGGTCGATCGGGTCGATGGTCGCGGCGAGTTCACCAATCATCGCGGCGGAGCGTGGCCGACGCAGACACGCGGTGCGCGAGGTCAGACGCACGTTCCGGATGTCGCTCTGGCTGGCGGTCGCCGCGTGCCTGCCCTTTCTTGTCCTGCTTGGCCGGGGCCAGTGGCTGTTGCGGCTCGCCGGTCAGGACACAGCCGTCGCCGCTCGCGCGGGCGCATTCCTCGTTGTCCTGCGCTGGGCGCTGCTCCCCGCCGTCGCCGCGACCGCCATGCGCACCGCCACCGCGGCGCTCGACCGACCGGGCTGGACCCTGTTCGTCTCGGCGATGGCGGTCGGTGTGAGCGCGCTCACCAACTGGCTTTTCGTCTACGGCCATGGCGGCTTTCCCGCGATGGGGCTGGAAGGCTCGGCGCTGGCGAGCGTGGTCACGCTGACCGCGGCAATGGTCGCCTATTGTGCCATTCTGGCGTTCGATCGACGGCTCCGGCGCTATCGCCTGTTCGGTCGCTGGTGGCGTCCCGAATGGTCGCGGCTCGGCGAGGTCGCGCGCTTGGGCTTCCCCATCGCGCTGGCCGTCATGTTCGAGGGCGGGCTGTTCGGCGGCGCGGGCCTGCTCATGGGACTTATCGGGGTGGAGGCGGTGGCCGCGCACGCGATCGCCATCAACATCGCGTCGCTCACCTTTCAGGTGCCGCTCGGTATCGCGCAGGCGGCGACCATCCGTGTCGGGCTTGCCTTCGGTGCCGCCGACCTGGCCGCGATCACGCGCGCGGGGCGGGTCGCGCTGGCGGTCGGCATCGGCGTGATGGGACTGGCGGCAACCGGCATCTGGCTCCTGCCGCGCCCGCTGATCGCGGCGTACATCGACCCGGACCTCCCCGCCAATGCGCGCGTGGTCGCGCTGGCGCTGCGATTGCTGGTCGTCGCGGCGGTATCTCAGCTGCTCGATGGTGCGCAGGCGGTCTCCGGCGGCATCCTGCGCGGCTTGCAGGACACGCGCGTGCCCATGTTCATCGCGCTGTTCGGCTATTGGGGTGTCGGCTTCGGCGCGGCGGCGCTGCTCGGGTTTCGCCTGGGACTGGGCGCGGTCGGCGTGTGGTGTGGAATGGCGGTCGGCCTCGCAATGGTCACCGCCCTGTTCGGGCTACGCTGGCGACGACGCGAACAACTGGGATTGTTGCCCGATCGAGGTCGCTCGGTCGCCAAAGCCGGAACAGGATCGGTCCCGCCATCCCACGCTGTTACACTATCTGGCTTCACGGCTGCGGGCGCGGACGAGCGCGAACAGGCCCGCTGAGACGGCCAGCGCGACGCCCGTCTTTCGCGCCAGCCCCGCCTTGTTGTGCCGCCACTCCGCGCGAATCCCCATCTCCGCGGGAATGTTCGGGACGGTGCCGCCCGCGAGGTCCGCGACGATCCCCTCGACCACGTTGATCCGGTCGGCCCCCAACAGCAGGAGCCAATGCCACCAGTCGGACTCGCTGCGACGGAAGGCCCGACGCCGGATCACGCCGCTGAGGCCGCTGGGCGGCGTGGACGTCCCCACCACGGCCGGTCGGCGGTTATACTCGATCGACTGGAGGATCTCGACGTCGGCATGCTGCTTCGCCGGCCTGTCCCAGGCCAGTCCTCGGGTCTGCTGGTCCTCGATGTGCCGGATGGGATAGGTGGGGTCGTTGCGCGGGTCGGCGTCGACACCCCAACCGGGGATGGCGGACGGGTCGAGAAGGGCTTGGGTCATCTCGCGCTCCATCAGGCGGCGTTGGGGATCAGCAGCGGCTTGATGCAGCCGTCGAGCTTGGCGGAAAATATATGGTAGGCGTCGCCGATGTCCTCCAGCGGCACCCGGTGGGTGATCATCGCCTTGGGGTTGAGATGCCCTTGCCTGATGTGCTCGACCAGCCTGGGCAGCAATCGCCTGACCGACGCCTGGTTGGCGCGGATGGTGATGCCCTTGTTCACGACATTGCCGATCGGCACGATATTCCCGGTCGGCCCGTAGACCCCGACGATCGAGACGATCCCGCCTTTCTTGACCGAGTTGATCGCCCAGTGCAGCGCGATCGCGTTGCCTGCCTCCAGTTTCAGCTTGGTGCCGAGCAGCCATTGCCAGGCATTGCCGGCGGCGTCACCCCCGACCGCGTCGATGCAGACATCCGCACCGAGCGAGTCGGTGGCCTTCTTCAGGAACACGACGGGGTCGTCCATCTCCCGGAAGTTGTAGACTTCGGCGTTGGCGAAGCTGCGCGCGAACTCCAGGCGATATTCGACATGATCGATCACGATCACCCGGCCCGCGCCGAACAGCCACGCGCTCTTCGCCGCCATCAGCCCAACGGGCCCCGCCCCGAACACGACCACCGTGTCCCCGCGCTGGATGCCGCCCATCTCCGCCGCCTGATAACCGGTCGGCACCACATCGGTGAGCAGCACCGCGTCGTCCGGGTCCATCCAGTCGGGGATGACCATCGGCCCGACATCCGCATAGGGCACGCGCGCATATTGCGCCTGCCC